>NZ_JACAPM010000028.1:0-50811 GCF_013385695.1 Pseudomonas sp. D8002 | reverse complement strand
GCGGAACCGGGCCGGAGTGCGGGCATGCCGAGCCTAGGCGAGGCACCGAGTGGTGGGGCAAAGACCTTTTGGTTACTTTTGGCTGGGCCGGCATTCCGGGCGTTTGCCAAAAGTGACCCGCTGTAAGAGCGGAACCATAGGTGGCCGTTACCTAAATAACGGATATGTACACATACCCAGAAACAATTCCCCCCACACTCCGCCGCTACCAAAACTGTTCCCATGACGCGCACGTAACCCCCGCCTGTGACCTTTCTCTACGGCAAGGTGCCATCACCGCAAATGCAGTTACCCGCCTACACACTTAAACTCGGAAAAATCACGCACCTTTTTCGCGCATGCATTTCCTACACTGCCCTTTCCTGGATCAGAATCCACGGCGAAACCACCACCGCCCACAAACTCGGATCCCGCTCAACCAGGTCCAATGCCCGCGTCGCAGACACCTCGCCAAGACTCCCCGCAGCCAGCCAGGCAGCGACTTTCTCACGGTTGTCCTCAGCCATGCCCTCGGCGGCCTCGATCAAATCCAGCCCGGCGTCGACCCACAATAGGGCACCCTTGGCAAAGAACGGCTCAAGCTCCTTCCAGGAAATTTCGGCAGTTTCACCAAGCAGCTTGGCATAGAGGGTGCTAGGTTCTTGCGTCATGGGAGTTCACCTGAAGAAAAAATCGGCGCAATCATACCGTCGAGCCCCAGGCAGAAAAACCCAGTTGCAAATGAGGCACCGAACGAAAGTGTCAGGAAAGCCAAGGATTGCCCGAAACTCTGGCATCACCCCGCCGCAATTCTGTCTTTTTCTTTCATTTAAGCGACATACCCGGGTTTTGCCCCCAGCAGCCAGCTTTTCAAGCGATCAACCGGCGCTCTACACTGTACCGGTACAGTTGCCAGGCCGCTGCCGGGGGATATCCGAGATATCTGATCCGGTTCTGCAGCTCACAAGGCCGCTAGAACTATAAAAAATACAACAGTAAGAGTGGAGCACTATGAATAAGGCTACTAAGCAGATTTCCAAACTGTTTGCCGCTATGGTCCTGGCCGGGGTTGCCAGCCATTCGTTCGCAGCTGACACCATCAAGATCGGTATTGCCGGCCCTAAAACCGGCCCTGTGACCCAGTACGGCGACATGCAGTTCATGGGTGCCAAGCAGGCCATCGCCGACATCAACGCCAAGGGCGGCGTAGATGGCAAAATGCTCGAAGCCAAGGAATACGACGACGCTTGCGATCCAAAACAAGCCGTGGCCGTAGCCAACAAAGTGGTCAACGACGGCGTCAAGTTCGTGGTCGGTCACCTTTGCTCCAGCTCCACTCAGCCAGCATCCGACATCTACGAAGACGAAGGCGTGATCATGATCACCCCGGCTGCCACCAGCCCGGAAATCACGTCCCGTGGCTACAAGCTGGTCTTCCGCACCATCGGCCTGGACAGCGCCCAGGGCCCTGCCGCCGGTAACTACATCGCCGACCACGTGAAGCCGAAAGTCGTAGCCGTTATCCACGACAAACAGCAATACGGTGAAGGCATCGCCACCGCCGTTAAACAAACCCTCGAGAAGAAAGGCGTGAAAGTTGCCCTCTTCGAAGGCATCAACGCTGGCGACAAAGACTTCGGTTCGCTGATCCAGAAGCTCAAGCAAGCCAACGTCGACTTCGTCTACTACGGCGGCTACCACCCTGAGCTGGGCCTGATCCTGCGCCAAGCCAAGGAAAAAGGCGTGAACGCCAAGTTCATGGGCCCTGAAGGCGTCGGCAACGACTCCATCTCGCAAATCGCCCAGGGCGCTTCCGAAGGCCTGCTGGTTACCCTGCCGAAATCCTTCGACACCGATCCTGCCAACAAGGCAATCGTTGAAGAGTTCACCAAGAACAAGCAGGACCCAACCGGTCCGTTCGTGTTCCCGGCCTACTCGGCAGTTGAAGTGATCGCCGGCGGTATCGCTGCCGCGAAGAGCGAAGACACCGCCAAGGTGGCAGCGGCCATCCACGCCGGTACCTTCAAGACCCCGACCGGCGACCTGAGCTTCGACGCCAAGGGCGACCTGAAGGACTTCAAGTTCGTGGTCTACGAATGGCACTTCGGCAAACCAAAAACCGAAGTTTCCCCTCAGTAAGCCAGGCGTTACTGGTCAACAAGCCCACTGTGCAAGCAGTGGGCTTTGTTTTACGAGGTTTATGGGCCTGTCACCCGCGATCCGGGAGTGGGTTCACCTGAAAATCTTAAAACCGTCACCAGCGGTTCGCTGGCAAACGCTTTGTGCAACCTGATCACAGAACAGGGCACCGAGCCGGAAATTGACTCCACCAGTGAAATGCGTATCGGGTTTTTAGGAGCGCTGTAATGCCTGAGATCTATCATTTTTTCCAAACGCTGGTTAACGGCATGACCGTTGGCAGCACCTATGCCTTGATAGCCATTGGCTACACAATGGTTTACGGCATCATTGGAATGATTAACTTCGCCCATGGCGAGGTGTACATGATTGGTTCCTACGTGGCCTTCATCGCCCTTGCCGGGCTGGCCATGCTGGGTATCCACTCCCTGCCGCTGTTGATGACCGCTGCGTTCCTGGCGTCCATCGTCGTAACCAGTGCCTATGGCTACAGTATCGAACGCGTTGCGTACCGCCCCTTGCGTGGCAGCAACCGCTTGATCCCGCTGATCTCTGCGATCGGCATGTCGATTTTCCTGCAGAACACCGTATTGCTGTCCCAGGACTCCAAGGACAAATCCATTCCCAACCTGATCCCGGGGAGCTTCTCCTTCGGCCCAGGTGGCGCACAAGAAGTGCTGATTTCCTACATGCAGGTCCTGGTCTTCGTCGTCACCCTGGTGGCAATGCTCGGCCTGACCCTGTTCATCTCTCGCTCCCGTCTGGGGCGCGCCTGCCGGGCCTGCGCCGAAGACATCAAGATGGCCAACCTGTTGGGCATCAACACCAACAACATCATCGCCCTGACCTTCGTCATCGGTGCCGCACTGGCGGCTATCGCTGCCGTGTTGCTGAGCATGCAGTACGGCGTGATCAACCCCAACGCCGGTTTCCTGGTGGGCCTCAAGGCCTTCACCGCAGCGGTATTGGGCGGCATCGGCAGCATTCCGGGCGCGATGCTCGGCGGGCTGGTGCTGGGGGTGGCTGAAGCCTTTGGCGCCGACGTATTCGGTGACCAGTACAAGGACGTGGTGGCATTCGGTCTATTGGTTCTGGTGCTGTTGTTCCGGCCGACCGGCATTCTGGGCCGTCCGGAGGTTGAGAAAGTATGAGCAGATATCTTAAATCGGCGTTTTTCAGCGCCTTGCTGGTCTGGGCCGTGGCCTTCCCGGTACTCGGGCTCAAGTTGAGCATTGTCGGGATCAACCTCGAAGTGCATGGCACCGGTCCCGTGACGTTGACCATCATTGCCCTGTGCTCGGTGCTGATGTTCCTGCGCGTGCTGTTCACTCAGCAGGTCGGGGCACTCCTCAAGTCCAACCGTGGCCCGTTGGTATCGCCCAAGGTCAGCCAGTTCCTGACCCTGCCGCGCACCCAGCGCTACATCATCATCGGCCTGATCGTGGCCGCGTTGATCTGGCCTTTCTTCGGCTCCCGTGGTGCGGTGGATATCGCGACGCTGATCCTGATCTACGTGTTGCTGGGCCTGGGCCTGAACATCGTGGTGGGTCTCGCCGGCCTGCTCGACCTGGGCTATGTGGGCTTCTACGCGGTGGGTGCCTACACCTACGCGCTGCTCTCGCATTACCTGGGCTGGGGCTTCTGGATCTGCCTGCCACTGGCCGGCATGGCGGCGGCCACATTTGGCTTCCTGCTGGGCTTCCCGGTACTGCGCTTGCGCGGTGACTACCTGGCGATCGTGACCCTGGGCTTCGGTGAAATCATCCGTCTGTTCCTGCGTAACCTCACCGATATCACCGGCGGCCCCAACGGCATCAGCAGCATTCCCAAGCCGACGTTCTTCGGGCTGACGTTCGACCGCACCGCGGCCGAAGGCATGCAGACGTTCCACGAGTACTTCGGGATCGACTACAACCCGGTGAGCAAAGTGGTGTTCCTGTACCTGGTGGCCCTGCTGCTGGCACTGGCGGCGCTGTTCGTGATCAACCGCCTGCTGCGCATGCCGATCGGCCGCGCGTGGGAAGCGCTGCGTGAAGATGAAATCGCCTGCCGTGCACTAGGCATGAACCCGACCGTCATCAAGCTTTCGGCATTCACCCTCGGGGCGACCTTCGCCGGTTTTGCCGGCAGCTTCTTCGCCGCTCGCCAAGGTTTGGTGACGCCGGAGTCGTTCACCTTCATCGAGTCGGCAATCATCCTCGCCATCGTGGTACTGGGCGGCATGGGCTCGCAGCTCGGCGTGATCCTCGCGGCGATCGTGATGATCCTGCTGCCGGAAATGATGCGTGAATTCAGCGAATACCGCATGTTGATGTTCGGCGCCATGATGGTGCTGATGATGATCTGGCGACCTCAAGGCCTGCTGCCCATGCAACGTCCCCACATGGAGCTGCGCAAATGAGCCGCGAGATCCTGAAAGTCGAAAACTTGAGCATGCGCTTCGGCGGTTTGCTGGCGGTCAACGGCGTGGCCCTGACCGTGCAAGAGAAACAAGTCGTGGCCCTGATCGGCCCCAACGGCGCCGGCAAGACCACGGTGTTCAACTGCCTGACCGGCTTCTACAAGCCGGCTGGCGGCACCATCCTGCTGGACGGCCAGCCGATCCAGGGCCTGGCCGGCCACGAGATCGCCCGCAAGGGCGTGGTGCGGACCTTCCAGAACGTGCGGTTGTTCAAGGACATGACGGCGGTCGAGAACCTGTTGATCGCCCAGCATCGCCACCTGAACACCAACTTCTTTGCCGGCCTGTTCAAGACGCCGTCGTTCCGCAAGAGCGAGCGCGAGGCCATGGAATATGCAGCGTACTGGCTGGACAAGGTCAACCTCACCGAGTTTGCCAACCGTCCTGCCGGCACCCTGGCCTACGGTCAGCAACGGCGCCTGGAAATCGCCCGCTGCATGATGACCCGCCCGCGGATCCTCATGCTCGACGAACCGGCCGCCGGCTTGAACCCGAAGGAAACAGAAGACCTCAAGGCGCTGATCAGTGTGCTGCGTGAAGAAAACAACGCCACCGTGCTGCTGATCGAACACGACATGAAACTGGTCATGAGCATTTCCGACCATATCGTCGTGATCAACCAGGGCACGCCACTGGCCGACGGTACGCCGGAGCAGATCCGCGACAACCCGGAAGTGATCAAAGCCTATTTGGGGGAAGCGTAAAATGCTGCAATTCGAAAACGTTTCCACTTTCTACGGCAAGATCCAGGCGCTGCACAGCGTCAACGTGGAAGTGCGCCAGGGCGAAATCGTTACCCTGATCGGCGCCAACGGTGCCGGTAAATCCACGCTGCTGATGACCCTGTGCGGTTCGCCCCAGGCTCACAGCGGCAGCATCCGCTACATGGGTGAGGAGCTGGTGGGCCAGGCCTCCTCCGAGATCATGCGCAAGAGCATTGCCGTGGTTCCGGAAGGCCGCCGGGTATTTGCCCGCCTGACCGTGGAAGAGAACCTCGCCATGGGCGGGTTCTTCACCGACAAGGGCGATTACCAGGAGCAGATGGACAAGGTGCTGCACCTGTTCCCGCGGCTCAAGGAACGCTTCAGCCAGCGCGGCGGCACCATGTCCGGCGGCGAACAGCAAATGCTCGCCATCGGCCGCGCGCTGATGAGCAAGCCCAAGCTGTTGTTGCTGGACGAACCGTCCCTGGGGTTGGCGCCGATCATCATCCAGCAGATCTTCGACATCATCGAACAGCTGCGCAAGGACGGTGTGACAGTGTTCCTGGTGGAACAGAACGCCAACCAGGCGCTGAAGATTGCCGACCGCGCCTACGTGCTGGAAAACGGCCGCGTGGTGATGCAGGGCAGCGGCGAACAACTGCTGACCGATCCGAAAGTACGTGAGGCTTATTTGGGCGGTTGATGCCCATCTGGTCAAATGTATGAGCGGGCTTTTGTGGGAGCGGGCTTGCTCGCGAAGGCGGTGGATCAGCCAACTTGTTTGGTGACTGACCCACTGCCTTCGCGAGCAAGCCCGCTCCCACATTTGCTTGGTGTGAACCAAAGACTTTGGCGAAACCTGAAATTATTTTCCCCGGCTTTGTAACGAATCCCTTCCCCCTTTCTCTAGTGGTGTAAGCAGGCGAACATGCTTGCCAACTCAACCCACTGCTGGAGATACACCATGACTACCAAAACCCGCTCGCTGTCCGCCGCCACCCTCGTCCTGGCCCTGGGTTCGGCCCTGAGCCTGTCCGCCCTGACCACCACCGCCCACGCCGCCGATGACATGCAGAAATGCTTCGGTGTAGCCGAAGCCGGCAAGAACGATTGCGCTGCAGGCGCGGGCACTTCCTGCGCGGGCACCTCGAAGGTCAAGGATCAGGCAAACGCCTGGAAACTGGTCCCGGCCGGTACCTGCCTGAAAACCCCAAGCACCACCTCGCCAACCGGCTTCGGCCAGGAAGCTGCCTTCACCGCCAAGTCCTGAAACCCTGCACAGCCTGAGTACTGACGATGACGCTCTCATTCACCCACTCCATCTCCCAGGCTCAGGCGCCCGGCCTCCCCCGTCGGGCCGGGCTGGGGCTCAAGAACGAGCACTTCAGTGAAGTGCTCGAGACGTCCCCCGATATCGGTTTTTTTGAAGTCCACGCCGAAAACTACATGGTGGCCGGCGGGCCTTTCCATCACTACCTGGGCTTGATCCGCGAACAGTACCCGCTGTCGCTGCACGGTGTAGGCCTGTCCATTGGCGGCGAAGGTCCGCTGAACGACGAGCACCTGGCGCGCTTGGCCACGCTGATCGAACGCTATCAACCCCACTCCTTTTCCGAACACCTGGCCTGGTCCAGCCACGGCCCGGTGTTTCTCAATGATTTGCTGCCGCTGGCGTATGACGATGAAACCCTGAAGCGGGTGTGCGAACACATCGACCAGGTACAAACCCGCCTGCAGCGGACCATGCTGCTGGAGAACCCGTCGACCTATCTGCAATTCCAGTGCTCCACCCTGGAAGAGACCGACTTCATCAGCGAAGCGATTCGCCGCACCGGCTGCGGGCTGCTGCTGGACGTGAACAATGTGTATGTGTCGTGCATCAACCATCAGCAAGACCCGCTGAAGTACATCGAGGCCTTGCCGTTGCACGCCGTGGGCGAGATTCACCTGGCAGGGTTTGCCGAAGACATCGACAGCCTCGGCGACCGTTTGCTGATTGACGATCACGGCGCCCCCATCGACAACGCGGTATGGCAGCTCTACCAGCACGTGCTCAGCCGCACCGGGCCGGTCGCCACGCTGATCGAGCGCGACAACCAGGTGCCGGCGTTCAGCGTGCTGCACGCTGAAGCACGCGAGGCCGACCGGTTTCTGCTGGAGGTGCGTGCATGAGCCGCCAGGACGTCTTTAGCCGCGCCCTGCTGTCCCCCGAGGAAAACTGCCCGCAAGGCTTGTTCAGCCGCAACGGCGCCGATCCGGCCGGTCGTTTTGCGGTGTATCGCAACAATGTCCATAGCTCGCTGATCAACGCGCTGGCCGCCGGCTACCCGGTCACCCTGCAACTGGTGGGCGATGAGTTTTTTCGGGCGATGGCCGGTGTGTATGTCCAGGGTTTCCCGCCGACAAGCCCTCTGATCAATGAATACGGCAGCGACCTGGCGGACTTTATCCAGGGCTTCGCCCCCGCCGCCAGCGTGCCTTACCTGGCTGATGTGGCGCGCCTGGAGCGATTGCGGGTGAGGGCCTACCACGCGGCAGACGCACAGCCACTGGATCAACAGGAGGTCATCGCCACCCTGCAACAACAGTCGGACCTGGGCGAACTGCGCCTGCAACTGCATCCATCCCTGGCCACCCTGAACTCGGCCTACGCCGTGGTGGCTTTATGGGCGGCGCATCAGACCGGCGAATCCCTCGCCACCCTCGACCCCTTCCATGCCCAAAGCGCGCTGGTGCTACGCAATGGCCTGCACGTGCAGGTATTTCACATCGACAGCGGCTCAGCGACGTTTATCAACAGCCTGAACAACGGTTGGCCGTTGGAAATGGCCGTGGCCTACGCCCTCGATGCGGCCGCCGAATTTGACCTGCACCAATGCCTGGCCCTGCTGATCGGTCACGGCGCCATCACCCACTTGCACACAGAACCCAAGGTATCGCCATGAACACCACCGCTCCCGGGCTGATCCAACGGATCATCCAGTGCTTCGAGAAAATCCCCTACAGCCTGATCGCCTTTGTCGCACGCTTCTCTATCGCAGCGGTGTTCTGGAAATCCGGCCAGACCAAGGTCGAAGGCTTCGCCGTGGACCTGATCGGCGGTACCTTCCAGCTGGGCTGGCCGCACTTGGCGCCGTCCACCCTGCCGCTGTTTCGCAGCGAATACCACGTGCCGCTGCTGTCTGCGGAAGTGGCGGCGCACATGGCTGCGTTCGCCGAGCATTTCTTCCCGGTGCTGATCCTCGTGGGGTTTGCCACGCGATTCTCGGCGCTGGCGCTGCTGGGCATGACCCTGACCATCCAGCTTTTCGTCTACCCGGACGCCTACCCGACCCACGGCACCTGGATCGCATTGCTGCTGCTGTTGATGGCCAAGGGGCCGGGCAGCTTCTCGATTGATCATCTGATCGCCCGGCGCTACCGCTAAAGGCGATCGAGGGCTTCGCCGCTGCGCTTGAACCAGCCCACCAGATAATCTGCGAGTACCTGGGTGCGGCGCGGCAGGCCGCCCTGATACGGATGGACCAGGTACATCGGCATGCTGCGGGTCTGATAATCCCGCAGGAGCCAGCGCAGGCGACCGTCAGCCAATTCCGCGTGCAGCACGTAGGACGGCAAGCGCGCGATGCCCGCCCCCACCAGTGCAGCCTTCTTCAACAAGTTGTAATGGTTGGAGGCAAAGGTCCCGGATACGCGAACCCGCAGCAGCTCATGCTGCTGGTGATACAGCCACTCTTCACGGCCGCTGTAGTGGCTGTTCAGCAAGCAGTTGTGGCCCACCAGTTCCGCCGGCGTCAGCGGCTCGCCGTGCTGTTCCAGGTAAGCCGGGCTGGCGCAGGTCATCTCGTGCCAGGCGAGCAACGGCTTGGCGACCAGACGCTCGTCGTTGGCGACCTCCGAACGTACCGCCAGGTCGAAGCCATCCCGCGCCAGGTCCCGGTACTGGTTGTTGAGTTCCAACTCGATCTGCACCTGTGGGTACTCCCGGGAAAACTCCAGCAACAGACCGTCGAAGAAGGTTTCGCCCAGGGACACCGGAACCGTCATACGCACCGGGCCGACGAGATCATCCTTGAGCCTGGCCAATGCCTGACGTGCCCGCTCCACCTGGACCACCAACGCCTGGGCTTGCGGCAACAGCGCCGCACCCGCCGCCGTTAGGCTCAGGCGGCGGGTGGTGCGATGCAACAACACCACCGAAAACTGCGCTTCCAACTGGCTGATGCGCTTGGACAGTTGCCCTTTGCTGCAGCCCAGTTGCTGGGCCGCCAAGGTAAAGCTGCCGGCTTCGATCAACACGGCAAACGCGGCGAGGTCATCCATTTCGCTCATGGATTGTTTCCAATTGAAAACCAAAGATTGCCTATTAGTGCACTTATCCGCGCAAAAAATCACTCTAGACTGAAACCTCACCTAAACATCTGGAGGAAGGCACGATGAAAATCCTGTTGATTGGCGCAAGCGGTACCGTGGGTTCGGCGGTGAAGGCAGAACTGTCCCAACGGCATGAAGTGATCAGCATCGGTCGCAAAAGTGGCGACTTCCAGGTCGATATCAGCGACAGCGCCTCGATCCGCAAACTGTTCGAACAGACCGGCAAATTCGACGCACTGATCTGCGCCGCCGGCAGCGTCAACTTCGTGCCCCTGGGCGACATGAGCGAAACCGATTTTGACCTGGGCCTGCAAGACAAGCTGATGGGCCAGGTCAACCTGCTGCTGATTGGCCGCGAGTTCGCCAATGACGGCGCGTCGTTCACCTTCACCAGCGGCATTCTCAACCGCGATCCGATTCGCACCGGTGCTTCGGCTGCCCTGGTCAACGGCGCGCTGGATGCATTCGTGAAAGCCGCTGCGATCGAACTGCCCCGCGGCCTGCGCATCAACTCGGTCAGCCCTACCGTCCTGCTGGAAGCCATGGGCAGCTACGCGCCATACTTCCGTGGGTACAAACCGGCTCCGGGTGCAGAAGTGGCGTTGGCCTACGCGAAAAGCGTGGAAGGCTTGCAGACCGGGCAGACGTTTATCGTTGGTTGACCAGCCTGAAAAGCCGTCACCGTTGAACCCAGGGCATCCATTTACGGAGCATGTCCTGGGGGACGGAAAACTGTATTTCTCGTGTGTTCAGCACACCCATGACAGTGGCGCCATCACTCACGTTGTAGCCGTCTACGTATGTCGAAACCTGCTTGTTGTAAGCCAGTAAAGTAATTGCAGCCGTGCGGGCCCTGGCCTCCGGGCTCAGCGTGACATTGACCGAAATAAAGTCCGGGCTACTGTCAGGCGTCCTCTTCACGGTGATCGAGATCTCGGTAAAGTCAGTGGCAGAGGAGTACTCCAGCCGCGCCGGTTCACTGCCCAGTGCAGAACCCGTCACCAGTAACAGCCCCCACAGATTCCATCGAATAGTCATCGCGGCTTTCCGAATAAAAGAGAAAGACGTTCCCATGACCGTTCACATCCCTCTATAGGAAAAGTCCCAGCAGGGATGATCGCCCCCGGCACACCTTATTCAACCTGTGTCCCGGGCTTGTGATGCACCGCCAGCCTGCGTAACGTGGCGGCACTTATCAGGAGACCCGATGATGCGTGCCGCCCGTACCCTAGCCTTGTTTGCCCTGCTGCCCCTGTTCGCCGCCTGCCAGATGTTCGATAACGAGCCGGCCAAGCCCTCTCTCGCCGGGATGACCCGCATGCAGGGCGAGTTGACGGCCCAGGGTGACAAACTGCTGTTCCAGCCCTGCAACGACAAACGCAACTACGTGGTCAACGACACCGGTGGCACCAGCATCCTGCAGGAGGCCGCCTCCCTGGCCGGCCAGCAAGGCGCACTGTTTGCCGACCTGCGTGGCAAGTTCTCCGGCGTCGCCAGCGGCACCCAGGGCACGGTGGACCTGCAACAGGTGTACCGTGTCGAGCGCTCGACCTCGGCCTGTGATGACCCGGACTTCAAGCGCATGATCCTGCGGGCCAACGGCCACAAACCGGCCTGGGCGATGAACGTCACCGCCAAGGGCATGGTGCTGGAGCGTGAAGGCCAGCCACCATTGGCCGTGCCGTATGTGGAAGAGCAATCGGGCGACGGACGGTTCAACCTGATGACCGAAGCGAATAACCAGCACATCGAACTGTGGGTGGCCCCGCAACGCTGTGTCGACAGCGCCAGCGGCAGCCTGCAGCACATGTCCGCCGAGCTTCGGGTCAATGGCCAGGTGCAACGCGGTTGCGCGTCGTTCGGCGGTTCGCGAGACGACTGATTGCGCCCTGCGCTGTTTTAGCATGACGGGAAACCGCTGTTGGGGCTTATAATCGCCGGTTTGCAAAACAGCCGGCCTCTTTGCCCGCCGCCTACCGGATTCCTGTCATGTTACGAATCACCGAACTCAAGCTGCCCATCGACCATCCCGAAGAAGACCTGCGGCCTGCCATTGTGCAACGCCTGGGCATCGCCAGTGATGACCTGCTCGATTTCACCCTGTTCAAACGCAGCTACGACGCCCGCAAGAAATCGTCGGAGCTGTGCTTCATCTACACCATCGACCTGGAAGTCAAAGGCGAGGCGGCCCTGCTGCTCAAGTTCGCCGACGACCGCAACGTCAACCCGGCGCCGGACATCAGCTACAAGGTCGTGGGCCATGCGCCGGAAGGCCTGACCGAGCGGCCGATCGTCGTCGGTTTTGGCCCGTGCGGGATCTTCGCCGGGCTGTTGCTGGCACAGATGGGTTTCAAGCCGATCATCCTCGAGCGCGGCCGCGAAGTGCGCCAGCGCACCAAGGACACCTGGGGCCTTTGGCGCAAGAATGTGCTGAACCCGGAATCCAACGTGCAGTTCGGTGAAGGCGGCGCCGGGACCTTCTCCGACGGCAAGCTCTACAGCCAGATCAAGGACCCGAAATTCCACGGTCGCAAGGTGCTGCACGAGTTCGTCAAGGCCGGTGCGCCAGATGAAATCCTCTACGTCAGCAAGCCGCACATCGGTACGTTTCGCCTGACCGGCGTCGTGGAAAACATGCGCCAGCAGATCATCGCCCTGGGCGGTGAAGTGCGCTTCGAGCAGCGGGTCACCGACGTGCTGATCGAAGACGGCCAGTTGAATGGCGTGGTGGTGGATGGCGGCGAGCAGATCCTGTCCAAACACGTAATCCTGGCCCTCGGCCACAGCGCCCGCGATACCTTCCGCATGCTGCATGGCCGTGGCGTGTACATGGAAGCCAAGCCGTTCTCGGTGGGTTTCCGTATCGAACACCCGCAGTCGCTGATCGACGCTGCACGCCTGGGCAAGTACGCCGGCCACCCGAAACTCGGGGCCGCCGATTACAAACTGGTGCACCACGCCAAGAACGGCCGTTCGGTGTACAGCTTCTGCATGTGCCCGGGCGGTACCGTGGTCGCGGCGACATCAGAGCCGAACCGCGTAGTAACCAACGGCATGAGCCAGTACTCCCGTAACGAACGCAACGCCAACTCCGGGATCGTGGTGGGCATCACCCCGGAAGTGGATTACCCGGGCGGCCCGCTGGCCGGGATCGAGTTGCAGGAACGCCTGGAATCCCACGCGTTCATCCTCGGCGGCAGCAACTACGAAGCACCGGCGCAGCTGGTGGGTGATTTCATCGCCGGCAAGCCGTCCACCGCCATCGGTACCGTGGAGCCATCCTACAAGCCCGGCGTAGCCCTGGGTGACCTGGCGCTGGCGTTGCCGGAGTTTGCCATCGAAGCCATCCGCGAAGCGTTGCCGGCGTTCGAGAAGCAGATCAAGGGCTACTCGCTGCACGACGCGGTCCTGACCGGGATCGAGACCCGCACTTCTTCGCCGCTGCGGATTACCCGTAACGAGTCGATGCAGAGCCTGAACGTGAAAGGCCTGTTCCCGGCGGGCGAAGGTGCCGGTTATGCCGGTGGGATTTTGTCGGCGGGTGTCGACGGGATTCGGATTGCCGAGGCGCTGGCGCGGGATATGTTGGGCCTGGAGGCTTAACCACTGCGCTGAAAACGCAGCAGATCAAATGTGGGAGCGGGCTTGCTCGCGAATGCGGTGGATCAGCCGAATCATGTATTGGCTGACACTCCGCATTCGCGAGCAAGCCCGCTCCCACATTGATAATGCGGTGTTTTAGATATTGGCGCGCAGGATGCTTTCCGGCAACGGTTGCCCCCGCTCGACACTCGCCGCAACGGCCGCAATCAAACCCTCCAACTCATACCCCTGCCCTGCCAGCCAGGCCTGATCGTAATAGGTCGTGGCATAGCGCTCACCGCCGTCGCACAAGATCGCCACGATCGAGCCCGACTCCCCTGCCGCCTTCATCTGCTGCGCCGCGATCAATGCACCGATCAGGTTGGTGCCACTTGAGCCGCCTACTCGCCGCCCCAAGCGCTGCGCCAGGTAATGCATGGCCGCCAGGGACAGCGCATCCGGCACCTTGACCATCGCATCAATCACTTTCGGCAGGAACGACGCCTCAACCCGTGGCCGGCCAATACCTTCGATGCGCGAGCCACAGTCCAGGCGCAGGCTGGCGTCGCCGCTCAGGTAGTAGTCGAAAAACACCGAACGCTCCGCGTCCGCGCACAACACTCGGGTGCAGTGCTGGCGATAACGCACATAACGCCCCAACGTCGCCGTGGTGCCACCCGTGCCGGGGCTGGAAATCAGCCAACTCGGCTCCGGATAACGCTCAAAGCGCAGTTGCTGGAAGATCGATTCAGCGATGTTGTTGTTCGCGCGCCAGTCAGTGGCACGTTCGGCATAGGTGAACTGGTCCATAAAATGACCACCGCTTTCCTGCGCCAGGCGCTCGGATTCGGCGTAGATCTGCGTCGGATCCTGCACCAGATGGCTCTTGCCCCCGTAGAACGCGATCTGCGCAATCTTTTCCTGGGAAGTGGTGGCCGGCATCACCGCAATAAACGGCAAGCCCAGCAGCCTGGCGAAGTACGCCTCGGAAATCGCCGTGGAACCGCTGGAGGCTTCGATCACCGGTGCACCGGGCTTGAGCCAGCCGTTGCACAACGCATAGAGGAACAACGAACGCGCCAGCCGATGTTTCAGGCTGCCGGTGGGATGGCTGGACTCATCCTTGAAATACAACTCGATACCTGGCAAACCCTGCATTGGCAAGGGGATCAGGTGGGTGTCGGCGCTGCGCTGGAAGTCCGCTTCAATAATGCGAATGGCTTCGCGGGCCCATTGGCGGTTGTCGCTCATGATCGGTTTCTCTAAGGATTTCAGTCCTGATCTTAGGATGTTTCCTACACTCCACACAGATACAGTCATGACTCAATTGGACACACAATTTCCGGGGTCTGGCGCGCAAGTGATCAGACCGATCCCTTATAACAAATAAGAATATAACTTTTGTTTTAACAACTAACGGTACGGGTTAGGGTACCCACCTATTGAACTTTGATTGGAGAGCATCCCTTGCCTCTGCGTAGCACTTTCACCCGTTTCTTCCAGCTGGAAGCCGCCAGCGGTCTGCTCCTGATCGCTGCTGCCGCTTTGGCGCTGATCATCAACAACTCACCGCTGTCGCACCTCTACGCGAGTTTTCTCGACGTGCCGGTGGTCGCACAAATCGGCGCCCTGAAAATCGCCAAGCCGGCGCTGCTGTGGATCAACGACGGCCTGATGGCCCTGTTCTTCCTGCTGATCGGCCTTGAGGTCAAACGCGAGTTGCTCGACGGCCAACTGTCCAAGCCTTCGCAAGTAGTACTGCCGGGAGCGGCAGCCATCGGCGGCATGGTCGTGCCGGCGCTGATCTATTGGGCGCTGAACAAGGACAACCCGGCCGCCCTGGGTGGCTGGGCAATCCCCATGGCCACCGACATTGCCTTCGCCCTGGGCGTATTGGCCCTGCTGGGCAAGCGCGTGCCGGTTTCGCTGAAGTTGTTCCTGATGACCCTGGCCATCATCGACGACCTTGGCGCAATCATCGTGATCGCCATCTTCTACTCCACCGACCTGTCCGGGGCGTCATTGGCCGGCGCAGCGGCATGCCTGATCGCCTTGATAGCGATGAACCGGCTGGGTGTGGTCAAGCTGGGGCCCTACATGATTGTCGGGCTGATCCTGTGGGTCTGCGTGCTCAAGAGCGGCGTACACGCCACCCTGGCGGGCGTTACATTGGCGTTCTGCATCCCGCTGCGCACCAAAAACGCCGAGCCATCGCCGCTGCTGACCCTGGAACACGCCCTGCATCCCTGGGTGGCCTACGCGATCCTGCCGCTGTTTGCCTTTGCCAATGCCGGCGTCTCGCTGGTGGGCGTCAACCTGGAAAGCTTCACCCACCACGTGCCAATGGGCATCGCCGCCGGCCTGCTGCTGGGCAAGACCGTTGGCGTACTGGGTTTCACCTGGGTCATGGTAAAAACCGGCCTTGCCGCACTGCCCGCCGGCGCCAACTGGGGCCAGGTGCTCGGCGTGGCGGTCCTGTGCGGCATCGGCTTCACCATGAGCCTGTTTGTCGGCTCCCTGGCGTTTGTGCCGGGCAGCAGTGAATACGCGGGTATGGACCGGATGGGCATCCTGACCGGATCGATATTGGCGGCGCTGATCGGGTATGCAGTGACGGCGATGGCCAGTCGCAAGCAGGCGCTCGTTCAGGCGTAACCGCTTTTGGAGCCGGCTTGCCGGCTCCAACCTCCTCTAGGCCCATTCGGCGCCATCTCACAGAACCGTCCTACATCCACCCTCCGCTGCTTGCAATAACGTCGTGCTCCCGGCTCCGCCGCCGGACGTCGTTATGCAACACGCCAGGAGGGCACGATGGCAAACAGCAAGGATATCCCCCAAGTCTGGCGATGCTACGGGACCGGCACGGGGGGTTACCGACGGCTCGAGAACATGAGCGAGCGCGAGCTGGCTGATCGTGAGGCCAGGCAGCGAGCATACGAAGCCATGCTTGCCCGTCAGGAGGTCTACGAGGCCAGACGCAAAGTGGAGCGACCGCCAGCAACATTGCCCATCGCGGGCTGCGTCTTCGCCAAGTCCTGCAACCTGCCGGACGCCCACATCGACTACAACAATCCATCCGGCTATGTACCGCTTGACCCCATAGGAGACTATGGCGAGCACGTTCTGCTGGGTGGTCGTGAAACGGACATCGAGGGGCTGCTGTCACTCAAAAAGATCAGCGGCAGCGCACTCCCGGCTGGGCTAGGGACATTGGCACTGGGTGGCTCAGCGGTTAGTGGCGCCTCCAGCATCGCAGCGAGTGTTGGAACAGCTGGGGCCGGACTGATGCTTGGGGTTGCAGCCCTCGTCTGGCCCTCCAGCCTGGGCGATAGTGCGCTTTACAGCGACCGTCAACTGCGCTCAATGCCACGGGCACGCACCCGAGCCCGCCTGCATATCGAGCAACTTGCTGACGGCACGCTCAAGGGATACGCCTTCTACACCGGGAAAAATCGCGACTGGGAAATGGTTGATGTCGTGCAGTTTGGCCAGCGCGGCACGCAGCAGGTCGCGGACTTGGGCGACGGCGTCGAGCTGATCTGGACGCCTGCTGTCGACCCCGCTGACACCCTCGGCATTCCTGCGTTGGAGGCTGCACCGCAGGCGCCGCAAATCTGGGTGTATCCGCCAACCGAGAAGGCCGACAACATCATCGTTGATCCGATCTATCCGCCGGAATACAGGGATTTTATTCTGGTGTTTCCGGCGGGTTCGGGTATTCGACCTCTGTATATCGTCGTAAGCCTGAGGTATGAGGACGCCCCCTATCATGGAAAAAAAGATAACGCTGTCAAAAGCAGAAAGCCGACTAACGGCCTGGATGCGCTTAATAACTCGGTAGAGCTGAATCCGCCAAACTCACGTAGACGCATAGGGATTGACCCACACACAAAAGAGTTTGTAGTGATCGATCGCACCTCAGAAGGCGTTTACCACGGTCATGTGAGACTGTGGAGTGAGCTAAGACAAGAGATGAAAAATGCTTTAATAAAAGCGAACAAAACAGATCGAAAAGGAAAGATTCTGGGAGCCGAAAAATGAGTTTGCGCTATCACGACCCTTCTTTAAGTCAGGATGAAGCTATAAGCTTTATAGCCACTAATGACCTGACCAAGGTCACAGAAGCTCTAATATCCATCGGCCTTAACGAGACAGATGCTATCTGGGCACAAGAAACCTGTCTCAAGTACGCAAACAATGACAACGAGGACATCGCGTCGGCTGCCATCATTGCGATAGGCCACATTGCGCGCCGTTTCGGTGAGTTGGATATGGCGAAGGTTACGCCCGTGCTGCAGCAAGCAAAAAGAAAATCTCCTTCTCTGAGTGGGGTAGTACAAGACGCACTTGACGATATTCAGATGTTCACCTGACGTCCCGGATTTTCTCCAACAAAAAACCCCAACCGGCCACCCGGTTGGGGTTTTTCTTTTCCTGCAACCTTACCCTTAGCGAGTAACGCGGCTGGTTCCGTCCACCGTCATGATGCGAACGCGGTCGCCGATGCGGAAGATTTCGTTCTCTTGAACCGCCTGGACGTAGGCGCGCATGCTGCCATCATCTTCGCGGACGGTGATTTCAACACCCTGGGTGCGGGTCAGGCCTTCCTCGGTGGCCGAGCCCAGCAGGCCGCCGGCGACTGCGCCGATAACGGCGGTCACGATGCTGCCACGGCCGCCGCCGATGGCGCTGCCGCCAACGCCGCCGATGACTGCGCCCGCAGCGCCGCCGATTGGGGTCTTGGTGCCTTCGATTTTCACCGGACGCAGGGATTCGATGGTGCCCATGCGAACAGTCTGTACACGACGAGCTTCGTCACGGGAGTACGAGTCGCCGGTCAGACTCGAGGCGCAGCCACCCAGCAGCAGCGACAGGGTGGTAAAGCAGGCAACTAGTAAAACGGACTTACGCATAGCATCAACTCCAAAGGACAGGTATCCATTAAACCGCTGTGGCTTGCCGCCTGTCACGGCATGCCGGGCAGAAAATTGTTTTCATTCAGCCTTAGTACAGAGAACCTGTACCGAAAAACTCGACGAACGGTAGCGTTCCCACCTCCCTCAGGATCTTGATGGACGCTGTCATCATTGTAGCTAACGGCCGCATAACGCAGCGCAGCGCTACCCATCCAAGGCCTCTGACTAGAGACTTCGGCGTGCAGCGCTACATTCAGGCGAGGTGACGAAAGGTGGGCTCAGGGCGCCAGCCGCTCACGGGTCCAGTCGGCACCCTGCAAGCGGAAGTTCAAGCGGTCGTGCAAACGACTCGCGCGGCCTTGCCAGAACTCGATGCGCTCCGGCAGCAGGCGGTAACCACCCCAGTGTTCGGGGCAATCAGGCTGGGTATCGCTGAAGCGTTGTTCGGTGGCCTTGAGCAGCGCCTGCAACTCTTCGCGGTCCCTGATTACCCGGCTTTGCGGTGAAGCCCAGGCACCCAGGCGGCTACCCAGGGGACGGACCTGGAAGTAAGCATCCGACTCCTCGGGCGAGACCTTGACCACCCGACCTTCGATGCGCACCTGGCGCTCCAGGGTCGGCCAGAAGAAGGTCATGGCAGCAAACGGTCGCGCCGCGAGTTGTTCGCCCTTGGCGCTCTGATAATTGGTGAAGAAGGTAAAGCCCTGTGTATCCAGGCCTTTGAGCAGCAGGATCCGGCAGTGCGGGCGACCGTCCTGGTCCACCGTAGCCAGGGTCATGGCATTGGCCTCCACCGGTGGCTGTTCGGTTTTCACCGCGTCGGCGAACCACTGGTGGAACAAGGCAAACGGTTCATCCGGGGCCTGGGCCTCGCTCAAACCGTCCCGTGTGTAGTCACGGCGCATATCGGCCAGTGCCTGGGTCATGCGGCTTTATCCTTCTTGCTCAAATAATCAGTTCTTCGCCTGGTCGTTGGTAGCAGCTGGAGCGGCGGCCTTGGCAGGTGCTGGCTTTTTAGCAGCAGGCTTGGCCGGGGCCTTTTTGGCAGCCGGCTTGGCGGCAGCTTTCTTGGCAACGGTTTTTTTCGCCGGAGCGGCAGCTTTTTTGACCGGAGCAGCGGCTGGAGCAGGAACGTCCTGCACAGCGACCATTTCAGCCTTCGGCGGGTTGGCCGAATTGTACTTGCTCAACAGGGCCAGCATGGTGGTGCGCTGGGTGAACATGATTTCCATGCGACGGTTCAGGGCACGGCCCTGGTTGCTGTCGTTGGCGGCACGCGGCATCAGGTCACCCATGCCACGCAGCATCAGGCGGTCCTGCTTCAGGCCGCTGAGGCTGAAGATCGAAGCGATGGACTGTGCACGTTCCTTGGTCAGGGCCTGGCTCACCGGCTCGGCACCCGAGGTATCTACATGGCCCAGGACCAGTACGGCGGTCTTCGGATCGCCTTCAACAGCCTTGGCAACACGGGTGAACGGACCCAGGGTCACCGGCAGCAACATCGCCGGGCGTTTCGGGTTGTAGGAGCCGTCAACCGGAGCAATCACCACCAATACGTTGTCGCGGCGTTCCAGTTGCAGGTTGCTGTCCTTGATCGCGAGACGCAGGCGTGGCTCGTAGTCGTCCAACCAGGCCTGGGTGATTTTTGGATCAGGCATCGGGATGTTGGCGACGTCGACCTTGGCCAATGGCTTTGGCTTGCTTTCGAACGGCCACCACCATTTGGTATCGGTATCCGTCTTGGCAACGGCAGGTGCAGCGGCCGGTGCATCAGCCGGGGCGCCGGAGGCAGGCGTTGCCGCCTTGAGGTCGGCCTTCAGGTCTGCCTTGGCGTCGTCGGCTTTCGACGAGAACGGCCACCAGCTGGAGCCGGTATCCGCCTTCGCAACCGGAGCAGGTGCAGCAGCGGCGGGTGCTACCGGCGCTGGCGCCTTGGCCGCTACCGCCGGCTTGGCATCCGGTTTGGTGTCGGCCTGGCTCACTGCGTCCTTGGTAGCAGCCTTATCGGAGCCAAATGACCACCAATGCCCGCCCTCGGCATCATTTTGTGGGGTTTGTGCACAGCCAGTAATAGTGAGGCATAGCGCCAGTGCCAAGGACTTGTTCGATAACATGAGATATCCACAAAATGAGAAAAAACCAGGGGCCTGAATGACCCGTTAAACAGACGCTTCTGGAACATTAAAGTTACAACATTTCGCCTAGCGTCTTTTTGTATGTGCCTTTGTAACAAAAAAACGCAAGACAGCAAGCTATTTACAGACAACCGGCCAATATTCTTACCAACTTTTGCGCCCGCGGGTCCATAAGTACATAAGGGCCCAATGTATTGGTCACGAAACCAAAGGCTACATCATGTTCCGGATCGGCAAACCCCACCGAACCACCGGCCCCGGGATGCCCAAAGGCCCGTGGGCCAAGGCCGAAGGTGGCGTTTGGCACGTGCGGTTGATCCAACATGCAACCCAGCCCGAACCGGGTTTGTGTCAATAAGGTTTTATCCGGGCCGATACTGTGTTCGCGGGTCAACTCTTCGAGCATATCGGCTTCCAGCAAACTACCGTCGAGCAGCCCACTATAAAAACCCGCCAGACTTCGCGCATTACCGTGACCATTTGCCGCTGGCTGCTGCATACGCCGCCATTCGGGTTTATTAGTGCTGGTCAGAATAGACGGTGGATTGGTAAATGCACGGGTAGTCATCGCCGTCGGCTCGCGCATCGTTACTTGAAGTAAACGTTGTGCCGCCTCATCGCCAACATTGCCCTTGCCTCGGGCTATATGGGCAACTCGATAAAACTCTTCATCTGCCAACCCCACATGAAAATCCAGGCCCAGTGGCCGTGCAACCCGGGCCACGATGGACTCGCCCGGCCCACGACCGTCGGCGCGGCGCAGCAACTCGCCCACCAGCCAACCATAGGTAATCGCCGCATAACCGTGCCCTTCCCCGAGCTTCCACCATGGTGCTTCGGCGGCGAGGGCGTCGACCATCATCTGCCAGTCGTACAGGGCTTCGGCGGGCAGCGTTTCACGCAGGGCCGGCAACCCGGCCTGGTGACAGAGCAGATGGCGCAGGGTGATGGCTTCCTTGCCCGCGGCAGCAAACTCCGGCCAGTACTTGGCGACCGGCGCATCCAGCTGCAACTTGCCTTCGGCCACCAGTTGCAGCGCCGTGACGGCCGTAAAGGTCTTGGTGCAGGAGAACAGATTGGCAATGGTGTCGCTGTGCCAGGCCTCGGCACCGTCCTTGTCGGCGGTACCGGCCCACAAGTCGACGACGGTTTCGCCGCCAATCTGGATGCACAGCGCGGCACCACGTTCCTGAGGGTCGTCGAACAGCGCGGCGAAGGCTTCACGCACCGCTTCGAATTGAAGCTCGTAATGACCCTGAATCTGCACCTAAGCCCCCTTGGAAAAGTACTACAGAAAGTGGCCGACATTGTTCCAGCCATTGAGCGATTTGTGAACCCGCTCTCGTCGATCAGCCCCCATCAATGACCTTTGCCGGAATGCCCGCCGGAATGCTCTGCACCCGGCGCTGCTGCATTGCCTTCACGCCCGGGCTTGCCGCCCTCACCGGCGTGGACCGCTGCGGCAGCCTTGGCCTTTTCGGCCTCCTTGCCCAGCTGATCGACGACAGCCAGGTTACTTTTGCGCACACTGTCGACAAACCCCTGGAACGGCACATCGGTGATGCCGACCAGGCCGAAGTGGCCGTTTTCGCCGTCAAGCAAACGGCCGGTAACCGGCTGGTCCAGGTACTGGAACCAATGCACGCCGACGATCGACGGCTCGGTCATGGCCTGCTTCAGGAAGTTGGCGTAGGCAACCCCACGATCCTCTTCCCGGGCCAACTGCGTCACGCCGCCCCAGAACGGGCCGCGGTCCGCCGAGCCGAAGTTGAATTCGGTGATCAGCACCGGCTTGTCCAACGTCCGCAGGGCCGCGAAGTCGTAGCCGTCCTGAGGCTTGAGGGTGTACATGTTGAAGCTCAGCACATCGCAATATTGCGCGCAGGACGCCACCGCTTCCGGCGTGCTGACCGCGTATCGGCCACCCAGCAACAGCTGGTTGGGCGCATGCCATTTCAATGCATCGGAGATGGTCTTGAAGTAGGCGTCGGCAAAGGTCTTCTGGAAGTACTTGAAGTCCGCTTCGATTTCCGGGTGCTCCGGGCTTGGCATTGGCGGCACAAAGCCTGGGTCTTCCATCAGTTCCCAGGCGGGCAGCTCGATGCCCCAGGCCCTGGAAAGCCCCTCCTGGTTGCGGTACTTGTCGCGCAATTGCTTGAGAAACGCGCGCTTGGCCGGCACGTCGGTGGTCATGCGCAGGGTGCCGTAGGCCAGGGCGTAGCGGGATTTCGCATCATCACCGGGACCGGCCCAGGCCAGTTCGTTGTCGGCAAAGAAGCCGATCAGCCACGGGTCGTCGCGATGGTCACGGGCGGCAATTGCCACCGCACGCTCGGTGGCCATGGCGAAGCGCGGGTCGAACGGGTCGGGCATGCCGCCCCACCAATCGGTGCCGGTGCTGATGCTCGCGTAATCACCGACGATCGACAGTGGCAAGGTGTAAGGCACGCGGTCGGCGGTCGCCAGCTGCGGCGCACTCCAGTTGCCGACAGTATTGAAACCCCAGGCCCGCAGGCGGTCGAGGGTGTGGCTGACCCAGCGTTTCTGGTCGAAACCTTCCGGAGCACAAGGTGCCGGCGGCACGCACGGCTGGCCATAGGTACGCTGCAGGTTGGCGCCATAGAAGTCGTACCAGCGGCCGACATTAAAGCTGCGCCCCTGATCGGCACCATTGCCGCTGCGGCTGTCTCCGCTGCCGTAGTATTTGTCGAAAGGCTCGCCGGCCTTGGGCAGCGCGGCAAACATCCATTCGCGGCCCGCCACGTAGGTCTGGCTGTTGTCCGGGGCGACGGTGTTGACGCCCAGGGAGTAGAACGGATGGCCTTCCGGTGTCACCAGGTACCAGCGCCCGTCGCGCTTCTCGGTGCGGAAGAAGCCGCTGGCGTCAAAGGCCGGGCCCTTGTTCCAGCCGCCGAATTTGTCCAGGGAGGCCTTGTCGCGCTCGGCCAGCCAGCCCTTGAGCTGTTGCTGTTCCTTGACCGCTGCGGCCCTCAACTGCTCGTCGCTGCTGATTTTCTCCGGCCACCGGGCGCGGGTGGACTGCCCATAGGCGTCCACCAGATCGCTGTAGGTAGCCTTGAGTACCGGCGCGATGTCCTGCACGCCAAAGCGTTCGAGCAAGATGCTTTGGGCGACGTTCGGCTTGATCATCGACAGGGTCACCGACACGATCTGGCTGCGGTCGATCTCCCCTTCGCTGCTGGCCAGCAGCACGCGCTGGCCATCGACGGTGATCGGCATCGGCGGGCCGGCCTTCATCCCCTGGCTCAGGGGCGAATTGGCTTGCAGCGGAATCAACAGCGTTTGCGCGGGACCGGCTGGCAGGTCGATACGGCTGAACAGCGTTCGGCCGTCATTGCTCTGCACCTTGACGTACAGGGTCAGCGCCCAGTCCATCGCACTTTGAATCCGCAGGCTCATGGCACCGGATTGCGACCAGTCCCAGGCGCCGGTCTGCGGGCTGAGCACCAGGCTCGGTTCGGCCGCCGGGTTGAAGGTGATACGGCGCAGCACTTCGCCTTCAGCGGTTTGTTCGGCGTTGTATTGCGGCAGGCTGGCGTCCTGGGTCGCCACCTTGACCACATCGGCGGGCCGTACAAAGTTGAACAAGGTTTGTTGCCCGGCAGGCGCAGCCAGCAATGGCGCGGCAAACAACAGGGCAAAAACAGCGGGCAGCGTGCGAATCATGTGAACAAGGTTCTCCCAAACGGCCGGTGACTGGCCTGATGACGTGAAGCGATGGTGAGATAGACCACAAAGTGGGCGAATTCGCCCACTGGGCCTTAAGAAATTTCCCGCCGAAACGGCGGTAAAGCATTCAGGATAGCTTTCCCATAGCGCTGGGTAACCAGACGCCGGTCAAGCAAGGTGATGGTGCCGCGATCTTCTTCGGTACGCAGCAGGCGGCCGCAGGCCTGGACAAGTTTCAAGGAAGCGTCCGGCACCGAGATCTCCATGAACGGATTGCCGCCCCGGGCTTCGATCCATTCGGCCAACGCGGCTTCCACCGGATCATCCGGCACCGAGAACGGGATCTTGGCGATCACCACGTGTTCGCAGTAGGCACCGGGCAAATCCACACCCTCGGCGAAACTCGCGAGGCCGAACAGCACGCTGGAATCGCCGCCATCCACCCGCGCCTTGTGCTTGTTCAGGGTTTCCTGTTTCGACAGGTTGCCCTGGATAAACACCTGCTTGCGCCAGTCACGGTCGAGGCCGTCGAACACGTCCTGCATCTGTTTGCGGGACGAGAACAACACCAGCGTGCCCCGGGAACCCTCTACCAATGAGGGCAGGTCACGAATGATCGCCGCCGTATGGGCCGGCGCATCCCGTGGGTCGGCCTTGAGGTCCGGTACCCGCAGCACACCGGCGTCGGCGTGATGGAACGGGCTGGGCACCACGGCGGTGACGGCCTTTTTCGGCAGCCCGGCGCGCATGCGGAAGCGGTCGAAGGTGCCCAGGGCCGTCAGCGTAGCCGAGGTGACCAAGGCACCGTAGGCCACGTTCCACAGGTTGCGTCGGAGCATTTCCGCCGCCAGGATCGGGCTGGCGTTGACCTCGATATCGAACAGCGCACCGCTTTCCGACAGGGTCAGCCAACGGGCCATGGGCGGGTTGTCTTCCGGGTCTTCGACGGTAAAGGCGGTCCACAACTCCCAGTTGCCCTGGGAACGGGACAGCAGGCTGCCAAACAGCGGGTACCATTCTTCAGCCTGGTTGCTGGCGATGCCGATATTGACCTCGCCATCCATGCCTTCCTTGAGCAAATCGGTGAGACGGGTGAACAAGTCGGTCAGGCGCGAAAAGCCCTTTTTCAGCTCGACGCCCATTTCGCGCATGTGCTCGGGGATCAGCCCGCCAACGAAACGATGGCGCGGCCGTTCGCGGCCTTCCACATCTTCGCCGGGCTTGAAGTCTGCCACCTGCTCGCAGGCGCTGAACATGAATTGCTGCTGGGTCTTGATCTCCCGCGCCAGCTCCGGCACCTGCTCGATCAACTTGCCCAGGTCGCCCGGCAGCGGGTGCTGGGCGAGCAACTTGGTGAGGTTCTTGGCGGTGGTTTCCAGCCAGTCGGCGGTGGAGCGCAGCCGCGTGTAGTGAGCAAAGTGGCCGATGGCCTTGTCGGGCAGGTGATGGCCTTCGTCGAACACGTAGAGTGTGTCGCGCGGGTCGGGCAACACGGCGCCGCCCCCCAGGGCCAGGTCGGCGAGGACCATGTCATGGTTGGTGACAATAACGTCTACCTTGCCCATGCCCTCCCGGGCCTTGTAGAAGGCGCACTGGCCGAAGTTGGGGCAATGACGGTTGGTGCACTGGCTGTGATCGGTGGTCAGCCGTGCCCAGTCGGCGTCTTCCAGGGCATTGGGCCAGCTGTCACGGTCGCCGTCCCATTTATTGCCCGCCAGTTTCTCGATCATGCTGGTAAACAGCTTCTGACTGACCTCATCGACTTCGATCTTGAAGCCTTCTTCTTCGAACAGCGAGGCAGTGGCGGTTTGCGCGTGGCCTTCCTGCAACAGCACGTCGAGCTTGGACAGGCACATATAGCGCCCACGGCCCTTGGCCAGGGCGAAGGTAAAGTTCAGTCCGCTGTTGCGCATCAGGTCGGGCAGGTCCTTGTAGACAATCTGCTCTTGCAGCGCGACGGTAGCGGTGGCAATCACCAGGCGCTTGCCGGCGGCCTTGGCGGTGGGGATCGCCGCCAGGCTGTAGGCCACGGTTTTACCGGTACCGGTGCCGGCCTCGACGGCCACCACGGCGGGGTCGCCACTGCGCCGACCTTCGTCGTCGGTATCGATATCCCCGAGGACCTTGGCGACTTCGGCGATCATCAGGCGCTGGCCGTACCGCGGTTTCAAGCTCTTGGCTTCGAGAAAACGCGAGTAGGCGCCCTGGATCGTGGTTTTGAGTTCAGTGCTGATCATGGATAGTCGGGCGCAAAAAACGCTGGATAAATTTTCAGTGGTTCGGATCGGCCGCTATCATACCCCGCTAATTAATCCCGCGCAGAACGGAGTACCCCAATGACCGTCTTTAGCTTCGCTTACACCCTGCATGTACTGGCCGCCCTGATCTGGGTCGGCGGTATGTTTTTCGCCTGGATGATCCTGCGCCCCGCCGCCATGGCCGCGCTGGACGGGCCGGCCCGGCTGAAACTCTGGGTAAATGTGTTTCAACGTTTTTTCGTGTGGGTCTGGGTGGCGGTGCTGGTGTTGCCGATCAGCGGTGTCGGCCTGCTGCAACTGCGCTTCAGCGGGTTTGAGACCGCGCCGCGTTATGTACAGGTCATGATGGGGTTGTATGTGGTGATGACGGCGCTGTTTATCCGGATTCAGGCGCTGAAGTTGCCGGAGCTGCGCGTGGCGGTGGCGGCGGAGGATTGGCCGGCCGGGGCTGCGGCCTTGGGGCAGATTCGTAAATTGGTGGGGATTAACTTGATAGTGGGGTTGGTGCTGGTGGCGATTGCTTCGGCACGGCCGATGTTCTAAAGCGCCTAGTAGACCGCTTTCGCGAGCAAGCCCGCTCCCACATTTGGAATGCGTTTCAAATGTGGGAGCGGGCTTGCTCGCGAAAGCGTCAGGCCAGTCGCCTCAGAGCCTCTGAATGGTCACAGCACCCGCAGGCCCCGCTGGCCCCGGCTGCCCTTCCAACCCGGCCCGGCCCTTTTCGCCGCCATCCGCGCGGTACACCAGGCACCCCTTGGACTGCCCGCCTTTACCCGGCTTGCCCGCCGTGCCCGCCAAGCCACCGGCTCCGCCGTCCACCCAGACCTTGATTTTCTCGCCCGGGAAGTCCTGCGGCAATTCCACACGAACCTGCGCGCCCGCCGCGCCCGGCAGCCCGTCGCCGCCGTTGTCGCCATTGGCACCGCGCCCGGCCGAACCCCAGGTGCAGCCCGGGTCTTCGCCGTTGGCACCATCCAGCCCGGCATAACCCTGGGCACCCGCGCCACCGCGGGCATCCACCGACAGCTCATCGGCCGTCAGCGAGTTAATCCGCAACACCAGGTCACGCCCCGCCTTGGCCGGGCGCTCATGGGTACCGGGAGCGCCGCGTGAGGTGATCTGACTGCCCTGCTCCAGCTGCGCCTGACGCACCTGCAGTTGCAACGTGGTGCTACCGGGCACGATGGCGATTCGCGCGTCGCGGCCCAGGTGCAGTTCATCCACCGTCACCTGGGTGATATTGGCGGGAATCAGCAAGGTGCCGTAATCCGCCACGTCCAGTCGCTCCAGTTGCAACACACCACTGCTGTTGGGCAGGCGCATCAACGAGTTGGTCTCGACGCTGACGCTCTGGGCCAGGGCAATGGGGCTGACCAGCAGGGCCAACAGAAAAACCTTACGCATGATTGGCCTCCTTGTTTACATCATTAGCCGGTGTCGGCGTCGAAAAGCTCTGCACATGGAACATACCCACCAGCAGGATCTGCAAGCGGTCACGCCAGGGATGGGCACGGGTTTTCACACTGCCGTTGAACAACAGCAGTTCCAGAACATGGGTCAGCAACAACAGGCTGCCGGCCAGGTTGACCAACAGGTGGAACGGGTTGATCAGCGGTGTGATCAGGTTGACCACCACCACGCCCCAGAACAGCAACGTCAATAATTTACCCAGCCCCCAAAACACCTTCATCCCGCACGCTCCCCTTGCACATTATTCTTTGGGCGCACAGTAACGACTTCTACAGGCGTTGTGCCAGTGAAGGATTAAAAAATTGATGAAGGGGCCCCTGGGGATTCCACAGGGGCCTTGAGGCGGGGTCAGCGGTTGATCTGAATTTCCACGCGGCGGTTCAGCGCGCGGCCATCAGCGGTTTTGTTATCGGCTACGGGGTGGCTTTCGCCGGCGCCGGTCACGGAGACAAAACTGCTGCGCGGGATGCCGGAACTGACCAGGTAGTCGGTCACCGAATGAGCGCGTCGTTCAGAGAGTTTCTGGTTGTAGGCATCTTTACCGACACTGTCGGTATGCCCGCTGACGCGCAGCTGCGCACTCGGGGCCTCTTTTTTCAGGCGGGTGGCAATCACGTCGAGCTTGGTTTTGTCGGCAGCCGTGAGCTTCGCGGAGTCGAACTCGAAGTGCACGTCACGAATCACGATGGTTTCTTCCTTGACCACCACCACTTCCTCTTGAACCACCGCTACCGGCACCGGAGGGCAGCCATTGGCGTCGACCTGCACGCCTTTTGGCGTGCCAGGGCACTTGTCGCGGCTGTCCGGTACGCCATCGCCGTCCTCGTCACCGTCGCCATGCACCCAGCAATAGGCGCCAGCCATGCCGCCAATCAGCAGTGCGCCGTAGCCTGCATAGGACGAGCTTTGGGTCGCACCAATGGCAGCACCTGTCACACCGCCGACGGCGGCACAGGTGGGCCAGTCGGTTTTTTGCAAGCCTGCGCAACCTGTCAATACTCCGGTTAGCAGAACCAAGGGTAGAGCTGTCCGCATGATGCTCATCTGACTTTCTCCTGAGGGGATCGGCGGGGGCCGACGAGTGGAGTAAAGACGGCTCTTTTCATCTGCGCCAGCGTGTCACACCCCAGTATTCATTGGGCCGAGCGGTTTATTCTCGCCGCCCGCTCTAGGCCCGCACGCTCAGGCAGGCTAGTCTCTACGGTCCTGATGTGAGGATCTTCGATGACTGCCGGTATTTCTTCCCGTACACCCCAGCAAGCGCTCGCTGCGCTGCTTGATCTTCACGCGCCCAAACGCCTGCTGTTATTGGGCGCCAGCCAGTTCCCGGCGCTGGATGCCTTTAAGGAAGCACACCCGGATACCGTGGTGTCCTTCGCCGAGCCCGGCCCCTTGCCCACCGACCTCGCGGCCCAGCGTTTTGACCTGGCACTGGCGGTCGGTTGCCTGGAACACCTGTCAAAACCTGCGGGCCTGACCCTGCTGGGGGGCATCCGCAACCTCAATGCCAGTCGCATTGCGGTGCTGGTGGACCTGGAGGCCTGCCACTGGAAAGACACCGACTTCTTCTCCCTGGCCCTGCAAGCCAGCGAACGCTTCCAGCGCGACGGTCAGGTTTTGACGCTGTTTACCTATGATCTGCTTGACTATAAACAGGTGCCGGATTGGCTGAACGCCCGCTTCTGGGCCAACCCGCAAAACTTTGGAAAGTATTGGTGGTAACCCAATGAGTACATCCATTTGCCCCTGCGGCAGTGGCAACCTGCTGGATGCCTGCTGCGGTCATTATCACGCCGGCCACCCGGCCCCCTGCGCCGAAGCGCTGATGCGTTCGCGCTACAGCGCCTACGTGTTGGGACTGGTGGACTACCTGGTGGCAACCACCCTGCCTGCGCAGCAAGCCGGGCTGGACACGGCCGCCATCGGCGCCTGGAGCGCCCAAAGCACCTGGCTGGGCCTTTCAGTGGAAAGCTCCGAGGTGTTCGGCGGCCAGCCGGAACACGCCTTCGTGACCTTTACCGCTCGCTGGCATGACAGCACCGGCGAACACAGCCACCGCGAGCGCTCATCTTTCGTACAGAACAATGAGCACTGGTACTTTATCGACCCGACAGTGGACGTGAAGGCCGGGCGTAATGACGCCTGCGTGTGTGGCAGCGGGCAGAAATTCAAGAAGTGCTGTTCCGGCTACCTCTGACATTCATTGATACCCGACAGGCTCTCGCTTGCTATGCTGACTCTTCACACGGAGTAACGGCATGGTTTCTCAGGCGCGGGTATTCAGGACTTACAGCCTTCTGCTGGCATTGATGCTGGGGCTCTCCGGCTGCGCGTCGTGGTTCGCCGACGATACGCCCGCCCCCGAGGTGCGTCTGGTCAAGGTCGACCCCGTGCGGGTCAAGTTGCTGGAGCAGAAGTTCAAGCTGTATTTCCGCGTGGATAACCGTGACGACAACGACCTGACCGTACGCGGCCTGGTTTACAAGGTCAGCCTCGGCACGATGGTGCTGACCGAAGGCGAGTCCAACGAATGGCTGACCGTGCCACCCCACAGCCACGCTTTTTTCCGGGTATCGGTGCGCACCAACCTGTGGCCGCAGATCCGCGATGTGGTCGACATGCTGAAAAATCCGCGCGATCCCGTGCCCTATCGTCTTGAAGGCGAGTTGAAAACCGGTTTATTTATCGGGAACGACGTGCAGGTGTTGCGCAATGGCGAGATAATCCCCGGCGATTTTATTCCGGAGCGACATCGATGACTCAGCAACCCCATGTCCATGGTCCCGACTGCAACCACGATCACGATCATCATGATCACGACCACGGCCATGTCCACGGCCCGAACTGCGGCCACGCTCACCAGGAGCCGGTGCGCAATACGTTGAAGGACGTGGGTCGTAACGATCCTTGCCCGTGCGGCAGCGAGAAGAAATTCAAGAAGTGCCACGGGGCTTGAGTTAAGAAACCCGATTCTCGAAACACTGCACATCCAAATGTGGGAGCGGGCTTGCTCGCGAAAGCGCAGTGTCAGTCAACCTCTCTGATACTGATACACCGCTTTCGCGAGCAAGCCCGCTCCCACATTTAGCCTGCATTTCAAGGCCAGGATTTGCGCTGAAACTCCAACACCACCTCCAATCCCCCACCCTCCCGATTGCTCAAGCTCAACCGCCCGTCATGGGCACTGGCGATCGTATGCGCGATACTCAGCCCCAGCCCGTAACCACCGGTTTCCACATTGCGTGAGCCTTCCACCCGGTAAAACGGCTCCATCACCTGTTCCAGTTGTTCCTGGGGAATCCCCGGCCCACGGTCGCTGATGACAATCTTCAAGCTGTCCGCCTTGTCCTCTACCCGCACCACCACCTCGGAGCCATAACGCACCGCGTTCTCCAGCAGGTTCTGCACACAACGCTTGAGACTGCGGGCATACCCCGGCAATGGCTGTTTGGCCCGCCCTTCTATCGTCACCGTCTCGCCCACGTCCTGCAGGTCCGCCTGCAAGCTTTGCAGCAAGGCGTTGATGTCGATGTTCTGGCGCTTCTCGTTGATTTCGCCGCTGCTGACGAAGTCCAGGGTGCTGGAAACCATGTGCTCCATTTCTTCCAGGTCGCTGCGAAAACGTTCCTTGGTGCGGTTGTCGTCGAGCATTTCCGTACGTAACCGCAGGCGCGTAATGGGCGAGCGCAGGTCGTGGGAAATCGCCGCCAGGAAGCGCGTCCGCTCGGCGATATTGGCGATCAGCCGCTGCTGCATGGCGTTGAACGCCTGGGCGGCGCGGCGCACTTCGGTGGGCCCATCGAGGGCCAGCGGTGGCCGCTGGATGTCCCGGCCCAAGGCTTCGGCAGCCTTGGCCAGGGCGTTGAGCGGGCGAATGGCCAGGCGCACCGCCACCAGGGCAATGATCACCAGCACCAATACCCGCAGCAGATAAATGCGCATCACGTAATCGAACAGCAAGTCCATCGGCGAAGTACTGGTCCAGCCTTGTTCCTCGGTGGCCTGCACCTGCAGCCAGCGCCCGTCCGGCAAACGCAGGTCAATCAGGAATTGCCCCACCACAGGCCTGGAGCTGAGCAGAGTCGACAGCCCGGCATGCTGGCCCTCGGCATCCAGCAGCTTGAGGCTCAACAGATGCAGGTTCTGGGTGTAGCCGGTTTTCTCCGAGAGCACTTTATTCAGCAAGCGCTCGGTGGCCTGGTCGCTGTCGCTGATGCTGCTTGTCACATCACTGGCCTGGTCACTCAGGGTCAGGCGAAAGCGCGGCGTATCAAGCAGCTTGATCAGCACATCCGCCTGCGCCGGATCGCTGTGTACCAGCCGCACCACGTCCGCCAGCCGCGTGGCGATCAGCCGGCTGGGGATTTCCAGCACCTGGCCGTGGCGCATGTCGTACCAGATGCTGCTGGTCAGGGCCTGGGCCGCGAGCATGCCGCTGACCAGGATCAGCACCAGCCGGCCGAACAGCGAACGCGGCAGCAGTTTCACGATTGCAGCGCCACGTCGTCGGCGGTGAGCATGTAACCCTCGTTGCGCACGGTCTTGATCAACCCGGCCGGCAACTGCGAGCGCAGTCGGCTGACGCACACATCAATCGAGCGGTCGAACGGCGTGCTGTCTTTGTCGAACACGTGGTTGAGCAAAAAGTCGCGGCTCAGCGGCCGGTTGGGATGCTGCAACAACAGGCGCAACACCCGGTAATCGGAGTTGCCGAGGCTGACCACCACGCCTTCCGGCGAAAGCAATTGGCGGGCCCGGGTGTCCAGCTGCCAGCCGGCAAAGCTGATGCTCGGTGCTTCATCGAGCCGCGCCCGGTCCGGAAAACTCTGCACCCGGCGCAGCACCACCTTGATCCGCACCAGCAACTCCCGCGGGTCGAACGGCTTGGGCAGGTAATCGTCGGCGCCGATTTCCAGGCCGACGATCCGGTCGATCAGCGTGCCCTTGGCGGTGAGCATGATCACCGGCGTGTTGGAGCTGACGCGCAATTCGCGGCACAAACTCAGGCCGTCTTCGCCGGGCAACATCAGGTCGAGGACGATCAGGTCGATGACATTCAGCGCCAGGCGGCGGCGCATTTCCTTGCCGTCGCCGGCGGTGGACACCTGGAAGCCGGCGTCACTCAGGTAGTCGCACAGCAATTGGCGGATTTGCGGGTCGTCATCAACGATCAGCAGGTGGTCTTGCTTGGCCATGGGGCAATTCGTCCGAAACTCAAAAGGCAGGAGATAGCCGAAACTTCAGCCAGGAGTACGCGCAAATGTAATGGAATGTTGTGGGAAGCGGTAATCACGCATCCACATTACAAAGCCACGGCATGGCGGCCGGTATCGGTCTTTAGACTACCGAATCTAAATGAGATTAATTGTAATTTAGCCTAGGTCACTCCGAATGCCATTGCCTACCCCGCGCGCCCTGTCGCTGCAATCTACCCTTGCGCCGATGTTCGGCCTGCTTGCCGCCGGCAGCGTTTCTCCCACCGCCTGGGCCGATGCGCCGGTGGCGGCGTCGAATGATTCAGTGCTGAGCCTGCCGGAAATCAAGATCGACGGTGACGCCACTTCCGCCTTTAAAGTCGACCGGGTGACCTCGGCAAAAATCAGCCAGCCGCTGCTTGATGCCCCGCAAAGCGTAACCATCGTCCCGCAGCAAGTGCTCAAGGAGCAAAACGCGCAGACCTTGCAGGAAGTGTTGCGCAACGTGCCGGGCATCACCTTCATGTCCGGCGAAGGCAACCTGGGCTGGGGCGACCTGTTTTCGATTCGCGGGTTTTCCTCGGAGCAGAGCCTGACCGTCGACGGTGTGCGCGATGCCGGCCAATCGACCCGCACCGACACCTTCAACCTGCAACAGGCAGAAGTGTTCAAGGGCACCGGCTCGATCGAATCCGGCGTTTCCGCGGTAGGCGGCAGCGTCAACCTGGTGAGTAAAGAGGCGCATCTGGGGGATGCCAACAAACTCTCGGCCGGCATCGGCACCGACAGCTACCGCCGCCTCACCGGCGATTTCAACCAACAACTGAATGACACCACCGCCCTGCGCATCAACCTGATGAAGCACTACAACCAGGTGGCCGAGCGTGACGACGTGGACTACGACCGCTGGGGCATCGCGACCTCCCTCGGCTTCGGCCTGGGCACCGACACCCGCCTGTTTATCGACACCTTCTACCAGAAGGACGACAACACGCCGGACGGCGGTGTGCCGATCCAGCGCGGCACCGACGGCGACCGCATGCCGGGAGTCAAGCGCTCCAACTGGTATGGCGACTCGCACCTGTACACCCAGCAGACCAAAACCACTTCGCTGACCACCCGCTTCGAGCATGATTTCGACTGGAACGAAGCGACCCTGAAGAACCAGACCAAGTGGGAACGCACCGACAACTTCGCGGTGCTCTCGCCCGCGCGCTTCTTCGCCGCCAACGGCAATGGCCAAAAAACCTGCACCGGCACGCGCTGTGCGACCTTGGGCTACACCGGCGTAGGACCGATCAGCCAAGTGCCCGGCAGCACGGTAAATGCCTACCCGGGATACGCCAACAGCGGTAACACCGCCTACGGTATTTTGCGAGGGAGCGACTTCGGCCAGTCGACGCGCTACACCATCCTCGACAACCAGACCGACTTCGCCTTCAAGCTCAATACCGGCGGGCTGGAACACGCGGTGGTCAGCGGGCTCGAGTTCTATCACGAGACCTACGGCGGCCTGAAACGCAACGCCGAAGTGCCGGCCGGCGATCTGTTCTTCGACATGAACGACCCGAACCACAGCTTCGCCAGCACCGAAGTGACCAAGGGTGAAGGCCAGCCACGCTCAGTGATCGACAACGCCGGCATCTACCTGGGCGATACCGTCACCCTGAATGAACAGTGGCAAGTGCTCGGCTCCCTGCGCTACGACAACTGGCAGGCCAAAACCACCCAGCGTGGCCAAGCGTCCATCGACAGCACCGACGGTGCCGTGAGCGGCCGGGTCGGCGCGGTGTACAAGCCGTTGCCTAACGGCAGCATCTACGTGTCCTACAGCGAAGCGGCACAACCGTCAGCCCTGGGTGCGTCGACCAACAACCAGATCTACGGCGCCGCGAGCACCAGCAACTACACCCCGGCCAAGTCGAAGACCTACGAGATCGGCACCAAGTGGGACATTGCCCACGACCTGCTGAACGTCACCGCCGCGATCTTCCGCACCGAACTGGACAACTCCTGGGAATACCAGGACGGCGAAAGCGCTCCGGTACGCGCCCTCCCCGCCAAGCGCGTAGACGGTGTGGAACTGGGCCTGCAAGGCAATATCAGCCCGCGCTGGACGGTGTACAGCGGGTTCTCCGCGCTGAAAAGCACCCAGACCAAAGGGGCCAACAAAGGCGAGGAAGCCAAGAACGTTCCCGACCTGACCGCCAACCTGTGGACCACCTACGCCGTCACCGACGACCTGAGCCTGAGTTACGGCGCGCAATACGTAGGACGCCGCCGCTACAGCGACAACAAATACGTCGGCGGCCTGAACAACAACAGCAGCTACGCCACCGGCCCGTCCGGCGTGTACGCGATCTACACCCGTGACCACGAAAAGGCCCCCGGCTACTGGCTCAACAACGTGGCTGCGCAATACAAAGTGACCAGGCAAACCACGGTCAACCTCAACCTGAACAACGTGTTTAACAAGTTCTACTACAGCCAGATCGGCGCGTCCCTGGACGGCTTCCAGCTCTACGGCATTCCGGGCGCCGGGCGCACGCTCACCGCCAGTGTCGACTATGAGTTTTAAGCCGTGCTGATCGAAATCCCCGGCCTGTTGAGTGCCGAAGAAGTCGCGGTGGCCGTCGCCACCCTGCTCGATCAACCGTGGGTCGACGGCAAGGTCACTGCCGGGCAACGCTCGGCCATGGCGAAAAACAACCGGCAGCTGTCGGAAGACGCGCCGGTAGCGATTCGCCTGGGTGAGCAGATTCTGTCGCGGCTGTCGGACAACGCGCTGTTCATGTCCGCCGCCCTGCCGAAGAAAATCTACCCGCCGCTGTTCAACCGCTACAGCGGCGGCGAAGCCTTCGACTGGCATATCGACAATGCGATTCGCGGCCTCAAGGGTGTGCGCGAACGGGTGCGCACCGACATCTCCGCCACCTTGTTCCTGGCTGATCCGGCCAGCTACGACGGCGGCGAACTGGTGATCCGCGACACCTTCGGCGAGCACGCGGTGAAGCTGCCCGCCGGGCACCTGCTGATTTATCCCGGCAGCAGTTTGCACAAGATCAACCCGGTCACCCGCGGCGAGCGCATCGCCAGTTTCTTCTGGGTCGAAAGCCTGGTGCGCGAAGACAGCCAGCGCCAACTGCTGCTGGACATGGACGTGGCGATTCAACGCCTCACCGCGCAACACGCCGACGACCACGCGCTGCTGCAACTGAGCGGCGCCTATCACAACCTTTTGCGGCGCTGGAGCGATGTCTGATGCGCCGCCTTCACCTGGAGTTCTCGCCATGCTGAAACCCCGCAACTTCCTCAAGCTGGGCGCGCTGTTTGCCGTGCTGATCCTCGGCCACGCCGAAACCGCCGCCGCCCATGAAGTCACCGACGTGCTGGGCCGCAAGGTCGAGGTGCCAGACCACGTGCAGCGCGTGGTGCTCGGCGAAGGCCGGCTGATTTCGGCCTTTGCCTTGCTGGACAAGGACGCGCCATTCCAACGGATTGTCGGCTGGCAGAATGACTTGAAACTGTTGGACGCCCACACCTATAACGCCTACGTGGCGAAATTTCCGACGGTAAAAGACATTCCGCTGATTGGCCAGGCGTCGGAGCAAAGCGTCAGCGCCGAGGAAATTCTTTCGCTGAAACCGGACCTGGCGGTGTTCAGCATTTCCGGCCATGGCCCGACTGAACACAGCCCGGTGGCGGACGTGTTGGCCAAGGCGGGCATTGCAGTGTTGTTCGTCGACTTCCGCATCAACCCGGTGCAAGGCACCCACGCCAGCATGACCGCCCTGGGTCAGGCCCTGGGCCGGGAAACCCAGGCCAAGGCGTTCCTCGACTTTTATGACCAGCACATCAAGGTGATCACCGACGCCGTCGCCACCTTGCCGGCCGGGCCGCGCCCGAGCGTGTTCCTGGAATTGCTGGCCGGCGCCTGGCAGGCACCGGGGCACACCACTGGCAAGAGCGGCATGGGTGAAGTGATCAAGCTGGTGGGCGGGCGCAACATCGCCGCCGACGTGGTGCCGGGGGCGCTGGGAGATATCAGTGTCGAGTACGCGCTGAAAGCTGACCCGGATGTGTATGTGGCCACCGGCAATCACAAGCCCGGGTTGATTCTGGGTGCTGGCGTGAGCAACGAAGACGCGCGTGCCGCGTTTGATACCGTGCTGGCCCGCCCTGAGTTTGTGAACCTTCGGGCGATTCGTGAGGGCAATTCCCACGGTCTGTGGCATGACTTCTACAACTCGCCGTACAACCTGCTGGCGATTGAAGCGCTGGCCAAGTGGGTGCATCCGGAATTGTTCGCCAAGCTGGATCCCAAGGCGACCATGGAAGCGATGAACCAACAGTTCCTCGGCATGCCGCTGCAGGGTGCTTACTGGATTGATGGCAAGGCCAAGTAACTAAGGCTCACAACCCATTCCCTGCCTGTACACGGTTCCTGTGGGAGCTGGCTTGCCTGCGATAGCGGTGTTGGATTCACCATCGCCATCGCAGGCAAGCCAGCTCCCACACTGACCGTGTACCGGCAGGGATTTTCGTCGTTTTCAAGGCTGCGAATCCAATGACCACTCAAACCCTCGACCTCGCCACCGCCAGCCAAGGCTATCGCCGCCTGCTGGCCCGCCGCTTCTGGCTGCTGGCCCTGCTGGGTGGCGCGCTGATGTGCGCGATCCTCGTGGACCTGGCCAGCGGCCCGTCGGGCATGGGCCTTGGCGCCCTGCTCGATGGCTTGCTGCACCCGGCCCACCTGAGCGCCACCGACCAGGTGATCATCTGGAACGTGCGCCTGCCCTACGCCTTGATGGCGGTGTTGGTCGGTTGCGCGCTGTCGCTGGCGGGCGCCGAGATGCAGGCGATCCTTAACAACCCGCTCGCCAGTCCATTCACCCTGGGGGTTTCCTCGGCGGCGGCGTTGGGCGCGTCCCTGGTGATTGTGTTTCCGGTGACGACGCTGTGGGTGTCGGTCAATACGGCGATTTCCATTTCAGCCTTTGTGTTTGCCGCCGCCTCGGTCTTTTTGCTGCAAGCCATGTCGCGCCTGCGCGGTGCCGGGGTGGAAAGCCTGGTGCTGTTCGGGATTGCCCTGGTGTTCAGTTGCAACGCGGTGGTCGCCCTGTTGCAACTGGTCGCCACCGAAGATGTGCTGCAACAACTGGTGTTCTGGACCCTGGGCAGCGTGACCCGGGCCAACTGGGACAAGCTCGGCATCCTCGCGTTGGTGGTCGCCGTGGTCATGCCCTTTTCCTTCGCGGCCGCGCCACGCCTGACCCTGTTGCGCATGGGCGAAGACCGCGCGCAAAGCTTCGGTGTCGATGTGAAGCGCCTGCGGTTTTTCTCGTTGTTGCGTATCAGCCTGCTGTCGGCCACCGCCGTGGCGTTTGTGGGAACCATCGGATTTATCGGCCTGGTGGGTCCGCACATCGCGCGGATTCTGGTGGGTGAAGACCAGCGCTTCCTGCTGCCGGCCAGCGCGCTTGTCGGCGCGTTACTGTTGTCGCTGTCATCCATCGCCAGCAAGCTGATCATGCCCGGGGTGATCGTACCCGTGGGTATCGTCACCGCGCTGGTGGGCGTGCCGATTTTCGTGTTGCTGGTGTTCAAGCGCGGGAGGCAGTTATGAGCAGCGGGCTGTCGATTCAGAACGCCCAGGTCAGCTACGGCCGGCGCCAGATTGTGCATGACCTGAGTTTGCCAACCTTGGCCCACGGTAGCCTGACCGCGTTGATCGGGCCGAACGGTGCGGGCAAGTCGACGTTGCTGAGGGCGGTGGCGGGGCTGGAAAAGATGCAGGGCGTTGTCAGATTGGGTGACCTGGACCTGACGAAAATGTCCGTCGGTGAACGCGCCCGGCGTGTGACCTATATGCCGCAAAATCTTCCGCCGGGCTTGAGCCTGAGTGTGATGGAAAGCGTGATCGCGGCGCTGCGGGTGGCGAACGTCGAGGGCATTGCGCTTTCAAGCGACGCGTGCATGCGCGAGGCCTTTGATGCGTTGCAAAGGATTGGCATCGCTCATCTGGCGGATCAGCTATTGAGCACGTTATCCGGCGGCCAGCGGCAACTGGTCAGCCTGGCGCAACTGATTGCGCGTCGGCCACAGGTAATGCTGCTGGATGAACCCACCAGTGCGCTGGACTTGAACTACCAGTTGAAGGTCATGGATTGCGTGCGCGACCTGGTGCGGGAACACAACCTGATCGCCGTGGTGGTGCTGCACGACATCAACCTCGCGGCGCGCTATGCCGACCATATCGCGGTGCTGCGCCAGGGCCGGCTGTACGCCAGTGGCGCGGCGGATGACGTGCTGGATACGGCGCTGTTTGCCGAAGTCTATGGTGTGCGGGTACGCATCGAGCGATGCTCACAACAAACGTTGCAGGTGTTGGTGGACGGCGCGGTGGCTTAGATCCTCTGTGGCGAGGGAGCTTGCTCCCGTTGGGCTGCGTAGCAGCCCCAAAATCTGTGCACGCGCGTCTTCAGGCGGACTGAGGTGAGGCACTCGGGAGCGCTTCGCACTGGAGCTCCAGCCTGGTCCAGCGGGGAGCAAGCTCCCTCGCCACAACGGTCACTCCAGCAACTGTTTGGAGGAAATCACTGTGGCGTACTCGCCGTGCAGGTTGCCCAACGACATGGCATGTACCGCCTGCGCCGAATGCATCTGCCCGAAAAAGTCCGCCTTGTCGAAGGTGTAGCAGGCATCTTCGATAACCCACGTCTCAAACCCCAGGTTGCCGGCACTGCGGGCCGTGGCCTCCACCGAGTTATGGGTGGCCACGCCCACCAGCACCACTTGCCGAAGCCCGGCCTCATGCAACCTCGCTTCCAGCCCCGTCCCACAAAATGCGTCCGGCACCCGTTTCTGGATCAACTGCTCACCCGACTGCGGAATAAACGCGTCCTGAAACTCCACCCCCGACTGCTGCGGCCAGAACACCGATTCCGGCGAATGGGACAGATGCTGCACATGAATCACCGGCCAGCCTTCGCGCCGCCAATGCGCCAGCAACGCCAGCATGCGCGCCTCGGCGTGCGGATTATTGCGCCGTCCCAGCCTGGGATGGTGAATGCCTTTTTGCTGGTCAATCAGAATCAACGCTGCGCCCGCACGAATTTCCATATCGATAGACCCAAATGTTTCATTGAATTTTCGTCACCCTAACATCACCTATACCTACAGGCATTCGCTCAAGCATCACCACCCTTGGAGAGCTTCATGATCGACCTGTATTACTGGACCACCCCCAACGGTCACAAAGTGTCGTTGTTCCTGGAAGAAGCCGGCCTGCCTTACGAGGTACACCCGATCAACATCGGCCAGGGCGATCAGTTCAAGCCCGACTTCCTGAAGATCGCCCCCAATAACCGCATCCCGGCCATCGTCGATCAGAACCCGACCGACGGCGGCGCGCCGATTTCCCTGTTCGAATCCGGTGCGATCCTGCTGTACCTCGCGGAAAAAACCGGCAAGTTCATTCCCCAGGACCTGCGTGGTCGTCAGGAAGCGCTGCAATGGCTGTTCTGGCAAATGGGTGGCCTGGGGCCGATGGCCGGCCAAAATCACCACTTCAGCCAGTTCGCCCCGGAAAAGATTCCCTACGCGATCAAACGCTATGTGGATGAGACCGCCCGCCTGTATGGCGTGCTGGACCGGCGCCTGGCCGACCGCACGTTCGTGGCCGGCGAGGAATACAGCATTGCCGACATGGCGATCTACCCGTGGATCGTTTCCCACAAGTGGCAGAGCCAGAAGCTGGAAGACTTCCCACATGTAGAACGCTGGTTCAACCACATCAAGCAACGCCCGGCGACGGTGCGTGCCTATGAGCTGGTGCAGAAGGTCAATCCGCCAAAATCCTGAAGGTCAACGGGATCAAAATGTGGGAGCGGGCTTGCTCGCGAATGCGGTGGATCAGCCACAACTCTTTTAGCTGATACACCGCATTCGCGAGCAAGCCTGCTCCCACACTGATTTGTGCCCGACTGGAAACCTTACGCAAATCCTGAAATAAGCATCGCCTCCCGCTTGCGTCGTTTCGCCGCGCTCACTAACGTAGCGCCTTTACTGACGCTACCCCCCGCAGGAGCTTTGCCATGGCCTCGCCAGCCCTCTCACACTTTCTTCCCCGGTTCGGCGTTGCCGCGGCAATTGCCAGTGCCTTGGGCCTGGCCGGTTGCCAGTTACAGAGCACCCAAGACACCCTGCCTCCGGTTTCCGGCGTACAGCCGATCAAGGGCCTGGCGCAGAACGTTTCGGTGCGCCGCAACAGCCAGGGCATCCCGCTGATTGAAAGCAGCACCTTCCACGATGCGCTGTTCACCCTGGGCTACGTGCACGCCAGCGACCGCATCACCCAGATGGTCGCCCTGCGCCTGCTGGCCCAGGGCCGCCTGGCGGAAATGTCCGGGCCGGATGTGCTGGATGTCGACCGTTTCATGCGGGCGGTCAACCTGCGCAAAAGCGCCGGCGAGCTTTATAACGCCTCGTCGCCGCGCCTCAAGCGCTTCTTTGAGGTGTATGCGCGCGGGGTCAACGCCTACCTGTTCCGCTACCGCGACAAGCTGCCGCCAGACCTGGCCCAGACTGGCTACAAGCCTGAATACTGGAAGCCGGAAGATTCGGCGCTGCTGTTCTGCCTGCTGAATTTCAGCGAATCGACCAACTTGCAGGAAGAGCTGTCGTCATTGGTGCTCGCGCAAAAAGTCGGTGCCGACAAACTCGCCTGGCTGACCCCGAGCTACCCGGATGAACCGCTGCCAGTGGCCGAGTCCGACAAGCTCAAGGGCATCAACCTGGGCCAGATCCCGGGCCTCGCTGCGCTGACCAGCCTCAGCGAGCACCTCGGCACCCTCAACACCCTGGGCACGTCCAGCTCCAGCAACTGGGCGATCGGCCCGCAGCGCAGCCGCAGCAACAAGAGCCTGCTGGCCAATGACCTGTCGACCTCGATGCAGGCCCCGTCGCTGTGGAACTACGTGCAGATCCGCTCGCCGAAATACCAGGCCGCCGGTGTGTCCATCGCCGGTTTGCCAACCCTGCTTTCCGGCTTCAACGGCAAGGTGGCCTGGAGCATGAGCCAGGTCTCGGGTGACACCCAGGACGTATTCCTGGAGAAGGTCAAGCGCCAGGGCAACGCGCTGTACTACGAAAACAACGGCAAATGGCTGCCCGCCATCGTGCGCAATGAAACCTACTTCGCCAAGGGCCAGCGGCCGATTCGCGAAGCGGTGTACGAAACCCGCCACGGGCCGCTGCTCAACAGTGCCCAGTCGCTGACCAGCGGCTACGGCCTGGCGTTGCAAACCGCCGATTTCAAGGACGACAAGAGCCTGGACGCGTTCTTCGACCTGTCCCGTGCGCAAACCGCCGGTAAAGCGTCTGACGCCACCCGGGAAATTCGCGCAATTGCCTTGAACATGGTCTTCGCCGACGCCAGCAGCATTGGCTGGCAAGTGACCGGGCGGTTCCCCAACCGCCGTGAAGGCGAAGGCCTGGTGCCATCGCCGGGCTGGGACGGGCGTTTCGACTGGGATGGCTACGCCGACGCGATGCTGCACCCCTACGATCAGGACCCGGCCCAGGGTTGGATCGGCACGGCCAACCAGCGCACCATTCCCCGTGGCTACGGCATGCAACTGTCCAACTCGTGGGCCGCGCCGGAACGCGCCGAACGTATCGCGCAACTGGCCGGCAGCAGCAAGCATGACAGCCGCAGCATGATTGCCATGCAGTACGACCAGACCACCACGTTTGCCGCCAAGCTCAAGAGCATGTTCCAGGCGCCGGGCATGGCCCAGCCGCTGAAACAGGCGATCGATGGATTGCCGGTGGCAGACCAGGCCAAGGCGCGGGAAGCACTGAGCCGCCTGATGGCCTTCGACGGTCGGCTGGCATCCACCTCCGCCGACGCGGCGATTTATGAGTTGTTCCTGCAGGAAAGCGCCAAGCAGATTTTCCTCGACGAACTCGGTCCGGAAAACAGCGCCACCTGGAAAGCCTTTATCGGTAACGCCAACCTGTCGTACTCGGCGGTGGCCGACCACTTGCTGGGGCGCGAAGACAGCCCGTTCTGGAATGACGCCCGCACCGGGCAGAAAACCGACAAGCCGGCGATACTCGCCCGCAGCCTGGCCGCCGCGATCACCGCAGGCGACAGCGCGCTGGGCGCCGATCACAAGGCCTGGCAGTGGGGCAAACTGCACAGCTACACCTGGAAGAACACCAGCGGCCAGGCTATTCGCGGCCCACTGGCCGCGGGCGGCGATCACAACACGCTGAACAGCGCACCGTATAGCTGGGGCCAGAGTTTCGACACGACCCAGGTGCCGGCGCTGCGGATGATTGTCGACTTCGGCCTGGCGGAACCGATGATGGGCCAAAGCGGCATCGGCCAATCCGGCAACCCGGCCAGCCCGAACTATGCCAATGGCATCGACCCGTGGCTGAAGGCGCAATACCTGAGCTTCCCGATGCAGCCACAGAACTTTGACGGGGTGTACGGGAAGACGCGGTTGACACTGGTGCCGGGCAAGTAACCCGGTTTCCCAGACTCAACCAAATCAATGTGGGAGCTGGCTTGCCTGCGATGGCATCAACCCGGTCTGACTGTCAGACCGAGTCGCCAGCATCGCCGGCAAGCCAGCTCCCACATTTGATTGCATGCATTCCGATAGAACTTCTCCACCCGCCCTCGCCTCATAATTAACAAGCCCACCTCCACGGCACGCCCATGGACCTTGTTATCGCCCGGCCCGAAGGCCTCTACTGCCCCGCCGGGGATTTCTACATCGACCCCTGGCGCCCGGTGGAACGTTCGGTCATCACCCACGCCCACGGCGACCACGCCCGCACCGGCAACCAACACTACCTGGCCGCCGCCCCCGGCGAAGGTATCCTGCGCTCGCGCCTCGGCCAGGACATCAACCTGCAAACCCTGGCCTACGGCGAAAGCCTGCGCCACCACGGCGTCACCTTGAGTTTCCACCCCGCCGGCCATGTCCTCGGCTCCGCCCAGGTGCGCCTGGAATACCAGGGTGAAGTCTGGGTCGCCTCCGGCGACTATAAAGTCGAGCCCGACGGCACCTGCGCGCCGTTCGAACCGGTGCGCTGCCATACGTTTATCACCGAATCGACCTTCGGCCTGCCGATCTACCGCTGGCAGCCCCAGGCGCAGATTTTTGCCGGGATCAACGACTGGTGGCAGGCCAATATCGCCGCCGGCAAGGCCAGCGTGTTGTTCTGTTATTCCTTCGGCAAAGCCCAGCGGATTCTCCACGGCATCGACGCCAGCATCGGCCCGATCCTCAGCCATGGCGCGGTCGAACCCTTGAACCGGGTGTACCGCGAAGCTGGCATCTATATCCCTGAAACCCTCTACGCCGGCGACTTCAAAAAAACCGACCCTTTATTGCGCCAGGCCCTGATCATCGCCCCGCCCTCCGCCGGTGGCAGCACCTGGATGCGCCGCTTCGGCGACTACAGTGACGCCTTCGCCAGCGGCTGGATGCGCCTGCGCGGAACCCGGCGTCGGCGCGGCGTGGATCGCGGCTTTGTGCTCTCGGACCACGCCGATTGGCCCGGACTGTTATGGGCCATTGAGCAAACCGGTGCCGAGCGGGTAATGGTCACCCACGGTTCTGTGGGCGTATTGGTCAGGCACCTGCGGGAAAAGGGCCTGGATGCCCAGGGATTCACCACCGAATACGGCGATGACGAAGAGGAGGCCACGTCATGAAAGCCTTCGCCGAGCTGTACGCCAACCTCGACGCCACCACCTCCAGCAACGCCAAGCTCGCCGCCTTGCAGGCTTATTTCCTACAGGCGCCCGCGGAAGATGCTGCGTGGGCGGTCTACTTTTTATCCGGCGGCCGGCCCCGACAACTGGTGCCCACCCGGTTGCTGCGGGACATGGCCACCGAAGCCGCGAGCATTGAGCCGTGGCTGTTCGAAGAGAGTTATCAGTCGGTAGGCGACCTGGCGGAAACCATTTCCCTGCTGTTACCGGAATCGCCCCACACCTCGGACGATGGTCTGGCCGTGTGGCTGGAAGAAAAACTCCTGCCCTTGCGTGGCCTGCCGCCAGAAGAACTGGCAGAACGCCTGCCCGCGTTGTGGGCACAGCTGGATCAGCCGAGCCTGATGCTCTGCATCAAGCTGATCACCGGCAGCTTCCGGGTCGGTGTGTCGAAGTTGCTGGTCACCCGCGCCCTGGCCGCCATGGCCGGGCTGGACAGCAAACGCGTGGCCCAGCGGCTGGTGGGCTACACCGACCTGTCGAACCGTCCGACGGCCGAAGGCTACTTGAAGCTGATTGCCGCCGAATCGTCCGACGAACACGCCCAGCGTGGCGGGCAGCCTTATCCGTTTTTCCTGGCCCATGGCCTGGCCCAGCCGGTGGAGCAGTTCGATGCCTTGCTCGGCTCCCCTGCTGACTGGCAAGTGGAATGGAAGTGGGACGGTATCCGCGCACAACTGGTCAAGCGCGAAGGCCGCTTGTGGATCTGGTCTCGGGGCGAAGAACTGGTCACCGAGCGCTTTCCGGAGCTTCATGACCTGGAAAACAGCCTGCCCGATGGCACGGTGATCGACGGCGAAATCGTGGTGTGGAAGGACTCGGTGCAACCCTTCGCCCTGCTGCAACAGCGCATTGGCCGCAAGACCCTGGGCAAGAAAATCCTCGAAGACGCGCCGGTCGCCGTGCTGGCTTATGACCTGCTGGAACACCACGGCGAAGACTGGCGCAACCACACCCAGGCCGAACGCCGGGCGCAACTGGAGCTGGTGGTCAGCGACTGCGACCAGCCAATATTGCGCACGTCGCCAGTGCTGATCGGCGATAGCTGGCAAGACTTGGCAGAGCAGCGTGAGGCGTCTCGCAGCCTGGGCGTGGAAGGCATGATGCTCAAGGCCCGGGACGGGCTCTACGGCGTGGGCCGGACCAAGGACATGGGCGTGTGGTGGAAGTGGAAAGTCGACCCGTTCAGTGTCGATGCCGTGCTGATCTATGCCCAGCGCGGCCATGGCCGGCGCGCCAGCCTGTACAGCGACTACACCTTTGCGGTGTGGGACGGCCCGCCCGGTACTGAGCGTACGTTGGTGCCGTTCGCCAAGGCGTATTCGGGGCTGACCGATGAAGAAATGCGCAAGGTCGACGCCATCGTACGCAAGACCACCGTGGAGAAATTCGGCCCGGTGAGCAGCGTCACGCCGAGCATGGTGTTTGAACTGGGTTTTGAAGGGATTGCCCTGTCCAAGCGGCACAAGAGCGGAATTGCGGTGCGTTTCCCGAGGATGTTGCGCTGGCGCCAGGACAAGGCCGTCGAGGAAGCCGACAACCTGGCGACCCTGCAGGATTTACTGGCCTGACACGCCTCTCACGAACGCCACCGATCAATGTGGGAGCGGGCTTGCTCGCGAATGCGGTGTGTCAGTCAATACATGTACCGACTGATCCACCGCATTCGCGAGCAAGCCCGCTCCCACATTTGAAAACCTCACACGCCCCAAAATAATGCATAGATTGATCAATGCCCATTTTCGGGCATTTCCTACTGGCACAACTCCTTAATCTCACCTTTTAAAACGACCATTCGGAACTATGGTGCAGAAATTGCTACTTGAGTCCGGTCTGACACCGTTCAGTAACAGTCCTAACCGCGCCACAAGCGCTTATCTTGGTTTCCAGGGATTACATAATGAAAAAAGCATTGCTGACCCTTTCTGCACTGGCTCTGTGCATGGCCGCCGGTTCCGCGCTGGCCAAGGAATACAAGGAATTGCGTTTTGGTGTCGATCCGTCCTACGCGCCGTTTGAGTCTAAAGCCGCTGACGGCAGCCTGGTGGGCTTCGATATCGACCTGGGCAATGCCATCTGTGCCGAGCTGAAGGTCAAGTGCAAGTGGGTCGAAAGTGATTTCGACGGCATGATCCCAGGCCTCAACGCCAACAAGTTTGACGGCGTGATTTCCTCGATGACCGTGACCGAAGCCCGTGAAAAGGCGATCGACTTCTCCAACGAGCTGTTCTCCGGCCCGACTTCCCTGGTGTTCAAAAAGGGCGCGAACTACTCCACGCCTGAGTCCCTCAAGGGCAAAAGCGTTGGCTACGAGCAAGGCACCATCCAGGAAGCCTACGCCAAGGCCGTACTGGACAAGGCCGGTGTCACCACCAAGGCCTACGCCAACCAGGACCAGGTGTACGCCGACCTGACTTCCGGCCGCCTGGACGCTTCCGTGCAGGACATGCTGCAAGCCGAACTGGGCTTTTTGAAGTCGCCAGCCGGTGCTGACTACGAAGTCAGCAAGGCCATCGACGATCCACTGCTGCCGTCCAAAACTGCGGTCGGTATCAAAAAAGGTAACAAAGACCTCAAGGCCTTGTTGGATAAAGGTATCAAAGCGTTACACGATGATGGCACCTACGCCACCATCCAGAAGAAACACTTTGGCGATCTGAACCTGTACAGCGGCAAATAATGCCTGGGGCGCCCTTCCTCTGGAGGGGCGCTTTTTTATCGCCATAGGTCCTGATTTATGTTCGAAGATCTTTTGCAAACCCTGGGGCTCAGTGCCTTCAGCTTGAAGGGTTTCGGCCCGCTGTTGCTGCAAGGCACCTGGATGACCGTCAAGTTGTCGGTGTTCTCCCTGGCCGTCAGCGTGTTGCTGGGCCTGCTCGGGGCTACTGCCAAACTGTCCAGCCTGCCGTTCCTGCGGATTCCCGCGCAGATCTACACCACCCTGATTCGCGGCGTGCCCGACCTGGTGCTGATGCTGCTGATTTTCTACAGCCTGCAAATCTGGCTGACCAGCTTTACCGACTTTATGGAATGGGACTACATCGAGATCGACCCATTCAGCGCCGGGGTGATCACCCTGGGCTTTATCTACGGTGCGTATTTCACCGAGACCTTTCGCGGCGCGATCCTCGCCGTGCCCCGTGGCCAGTTGGAGGCCGCCACGGCCTACGGGCTCACGCGTGGCCAGCGGTTTCGCTTCGTGACCTTCCCGCAGATGATGCGCTTCGCCCTGCCGGGCATTAACAACAACTGGTGCGTGATGCTCAAGGCCACCGCCCTGGTGTCGATCATCGGCCTGGCCGACCTGGTCAAGGCCGCGCAGGATGCCGGCAAGAGTACTTATCAGCTGTTCTATTTCCTGGTGATCGCCGCGTTTATCTACCTGTTGATCACCAGCGCGTCCAACTTCGTCCTGCGCCGCCTCGAACGGCGCTACTCCGCAGGCTCCCGGGAGGCAGTGCGATGATCGAACTTATCCAGCAATACTGGCGCCCCTTCCTTTATAGCGACGGCCAGCACATCACCGGGCTGGCCATGACGATGTGGCTGCTCAGCGCGTCGATCTTCATCGGCTTCCTGGTATCGATCCCGCTGTCCATTGCGCGGGTGTCGCGCAATCGCTGGGTACGCTGGCCGGTGCAGTTCTACACCTACCTGTTTCGCGGCACGCCGCTGTATATCCAGTTGCTGATTTGCTACACCGGGATCTACAGCATCGCGGCGGTTCGCGCGCAGCCGGTGCTGGACGCGTTCTTTCGTGATGCGATGAACTGCACGATTCTCGCCTTCGCCCTCAACACCTGCGCCTACACCACGGAGATTTTTGCCGGGGCGATCCGCAGCATGGCCCACGGCGAAGTCGAAGCGGCGAAAGCCTACGGCCTCAGCGGCTGGAAGCTGTATGCCTACGTGATCATGCCGTCGGCCCTGCGCCGCTCGCTGCCGTACTACAGTAATGAAGTGATCCTGATGCTGCATTCGACGACGGTGGCCTTCACCGCGACCATCCCGGATATCCTGAAAGTCGCCCGGGACGCCAACTCGGCCACCTACATGACCTTTCAATCATTCGGTATCGCTGCGCTGATCTACCTGACCGTGACCTTTGCCCTGGTCGGTCTGTTTCGTCTGGCGGAGCGTCGCTGGCTGGCCTTTCTCGGCCCCAGCCACTAAGGAGCCTTCATGCGTCATCAGATTCATCCACTTGTGGCGCCGGTGCCGGGCACGGAGCGACAAATTCACAGTTTCCACTTCGGGCCGGAGCAGGCCGAAGGCAAGGTCTACATCCAGTCGTCGCTGCACGCCGACGAATTGCCGGGCATGCTGGTGGCCTGGCACTTGAAGGCGCGCCTGGCGGAGCTGGCTGCGGCCGGCCGCCTGCGCAGCGAGATCGTGCTGGTGCCGATCGCCAACCCGACCGGCCTGGAACAGGTGTTGATGGACATCCCCCTGGGCCGCTACGAGCTGGAAAGCGGGCAGAACTTCAACCGCCTGTTTGTCGACCTGTCCGACGAGGTTGGCAATCAAGTCGAAGGCCTGCTGGGAGATGATCCTGCGCACAACGTCGAACTGATCCGCGATGCGCTGACCATGGCCCTGGCGGCGCAAACGCCCGTCACACAACTGGAATCCCAACGCCTGATGCTGCAACGACTGGCGTGTGATGCCGACATGGTGCTGGACCTGCACTGCGACTTCGAAGCCGTGGCGCACCTGTACACCACCCCCGAAGCGTGGCCCCGGGTGGAGCCGCTGGCGCGCTATATCGGTTCGGAAGCCAGCCTGTTGGCCACCGACTCCGGCGGGCAGTCATTCGATGAATGCTTCACGCTGGTGTGGTGGCAATTGCAACAACGGTTTGGCGAGCACTTCCCGATCCCGATGGGCAGCTTTTCGGTAACCGTCGAATTGCGCGGCCAGGGCGACGTCAACCACGGCCTGGCCAGCCTCGACTGCCAGGCGATCATCGATTACCTGATTCACTTCGGCGCAATCAGCGGCGAGCCGGCACCGCTGCCGGAATTGCCCTACCCCGCCACACCGCTGGCGGGCGTCGAGCCGGTGGCCACAGCCGTGGGCGGCTTGCTGGTATTCAGCGCGCTGCCTGGGGAATACGTGGACGCCGGGCAACTGATCGCCGAAATCATCGACCCCATTTCCGACCGCGTAACGCCAGTGCATTGCCGCAATGCCGGGCTGCTTTACGCTCGTTCGCTGCGGCGCATGGCCACTGCCGGGATGGTCATTGCCCATGTCGCCGGCACTGAAGCCTATCGCAGCGGCTACCTACTTTCGCCTTGAGGATGCACGCCCCATGTACAAATTGACCGTTGAAGGCCTGCATAAAAGCTATGGCGACAATGAGGTGCTCAAAGGTGTCTCGCTCAAGGCCAAGACCGGTGATGTGATCAGCTTGATCGGCGCCAGTGGCTCGGGCAAAAGCACCTTTTTACGTTGCATCAATTTTCTTGAACAACCGAATGATGGCGCGATGACGCTGGATGGGCAGCAGATTCGCATGGTCAGTGACCGCCATGGGATGCGCGTGGCGGATGATGCTGAGTTGCAGCGCCTGCGTACGCGGTTGGCGATGGTGTTTCAGCATTTCAACCTGTGGAGCCACATGAGTGTGCTGGAGAACATCACCATGGCGCCGCGCCGGGTGCTGGGTTGCAGCAAGAAGGACGCCGAGGATCGCGCTCGCCGGTATCTGGACAAGGTTGGGTTGCCGGCGCGGGTGGCCGGTCAATATCCGGCGTTTTTGTCGGGTGGCCAGCAACAGCGGGTGGCGATTGCCCGGGCGCTGGCGATGGAGCCGGAGGTGATGCTGTTTGACGAGCCGACTTCGGCGCTGGACCCGGAGTTGGTGGGTGAGGTGTTGAAGGTGATCCAGGGTTTGGCTGAGGAAGGCCGGACGATGATCATGGTGACCCATGAGATGAGCTTTGCGCGCAAGGTGTCGAGCCAGGTGCTGTTTTTGCACAAGGGGTTGGTGGAGGAACAGGGTGCGCCGGAGGATGTGCTGGGTAATCCGAAGAGCGAGCGGTTGCAGCAGTTTTTGAGTGGGAATTTGAAGTAGCCCGCAGGGGTTGGGTGTATATCCGTTATTTA
>NZ_JACAPM010000027.1:59777-116305 GCF_013385695.1 Pseudomonas sp. D8002 | reverse complement strand
ACATTGATGGGTGCGAAGAGGAAGTTCATGGACTCTTACGCACACATCTTTACTTGTACATACAAGCATATGCAAGGTTGTTGCCAACTCGACGTGTCTTTAAACAGAGAGGCCTGTAAGGCGCTGAAACACTTGAGTTGCGCGGCCAGCCCTCCGCGAGCCCATCGCGCGAATCAACCTTGGCGAGGAACTTGCGCACGGTATTGAGGCACAAAGTAACAATCTGCCAGAAGCTGGTGCGCGCACGAGTAACATCCCACGGCATTGACCCGCGCGCGTGCACCTGTGGTCACAACCCGTTACTGTCGACCCTGGAAGATCCGGCCCGCGGCGAAAACACGCACTCAAGGCTTTTGAGATTTTCGTGCCAAACCACGGTTTTTCGTACCCAGCCCAGAAATTTGAGAGAAAATGCAAACCCAGCACACGGTCCGTTGTCATTTGCCCCATGCGTAAACTTCTTGGCTTCACCCTCATCATGGCCCTGGTCGCCGCCGTTTCCGCCTATCTGGTCTGGACCCAGGAGCGCCCCGTGGGCCATTACCTGTCCGACCTGCGGATCAACCTGGCCGTCGACCAGGGCGTGCCCGCCGACCGCGGCAACCTGTTGGGCATCCAGCCGGAACTGTTTCCCGCCGACTACCAGAGCCTGGAACGCCTGCACCTCAAGCTGGCGGCCTATCTGCAAAACGCCCGTGACCAGGGCCTGATCAACGACAAGACCATCGTGGTACTGCCGGAACATATCGGCACCTGGCTGATGGTCAGCGGCGAAAAGAACGAGCTGTACCAGGCCACCAACCTCAAGGAAGCGATGAACTGGTTGTCGGCGAGCAACCCGCTGCTGTTCCTGCGGGCCTTGATCAGCGCCAAGGGTGACGACCGCATCGACGACGCCTACCTGCGCATGAAGGCCCCGGCCATGGCCCGCGACTATCAAGTGCTGTTCGGTGGCCTGGCCAAGGAATTCGGCGTGACCCTGGTGGCCGGCTCCATTGCCCTGCCCAACCCGAGCGTCAGCCAGGGCCAGCTGCAGATCGGCCATGGCGCGCTGTACAACACCAGTGTGGTCTTCGACCGCGATGGCTTGCCGCTGGGCCAGCCGCAACGCCAGCTGTATCCGATTTTTGACGAGCGCGGCTTTATTGAGCCGGGCGATGAAAACAGCGTCAGCGTGGTCGATACCCCGGCCGGGCGCCTGGGCATCCTGATCGGCAGCGACAGCTGGTACCCGGACAACTACCGCAAGCTCAACGAGCAAGGCGCCCAGTTGGTGGCGGTGCCGGCCTTCGTGATTGGCCGCGAGACCTGGGACAAGCCGTGGCGCGGCTTCAAAAGCGTGTCGACGCCAGCCGAGATCAGCCTCAAGCCCGAAGAGCTCAGCGAAGGCGAAGCCTGGCACCGCCTGACCCTGATCAGCCAGCAACCCATCAGCCAGGCCACCGCCGGCATGAGCGTGTTCCTGCGCGGGCAGTTCTTTGACATGGGCAGCGCCGGGCAAAGCTTCCTCAGCAGCAACGGCCAGGTGTTCGCCGACGGCAATGCCCGTGGCGCGCGCCTGCTGAACGTGTGGCTGTAACTCAATGAAGCCGGTGCGGCTTGGGGATTTGTCGGTGGGCTTCGTCCACACCTTGGCCGATGCGATCCACAGCCATGGCCTGGACCCGCAACCGTTGCTGCTGCAATACGGCCTTGACCCGGCACGCCTGGCCGAGGCGGGTGCACGCTTGTCGATCCCGCGCTATATGCGCCTGGGCTTTGCGGCCATCCAGTTGACCGGCGACGCCAGCCTGGGCCTGCGCATGGGCCAGCTCAGCCGCCTGAGCCAGGCCGGGCTCGCCGGGGTCACCGCCGCCCAGGCGCCCACCGTGCGCGAAGCCGCCCGTACCCTGACGCGCTTCGAAGCCTTGTACGGCTCCAACTATCGCGGCCAGTCGAGCTTTCACGAGGATGCGGACGGTGCGTGGCTGCGCTTCTACTCCATCAGCCCGTACAACGCCTATAACCGCTTTGTGGTGGACTCGATCATCGCCGGCTGGCTGCATCAGTTGTCGAGTCTGAGTGCGCAACCGGTGCAGGCGCAGCGGATCGAAATCGAGTTCCAGACCCCCGACTACAGCGAGCGCTACAGCGTGCTTGGGGACTGCCCGATCCAGTTTGGCGCCGAGCACAATCAGTTGCGCCTTAGCCAGCAAACCCTGGCCCTGCGCAACCCGGAACACTGCCCGAGTACCTGGCAATTACTGGTGCAGTTGTGCGAACGGGAACTGGAGCAGTTGACGCGCACCCGCAGCCTGCGCGAGCGCATTACCCGCTTGCTCGGGCCGATGCTCAATGGTGGCCGGGAACCCGACCTGGAAGAAGTGGCGTCACGCTTGAAACTGCCGACCTGGACCCTGCGGCGCAAGCTGGCGGAAGAAGGGACTCAGTTCCGGGCGATTCTCAACGACACTCGCCGCGACCTGGCCATGACCTACATTCGCGATACCGAACTGGCGTTCGGTGAAATTGCCTATTTGCTCGGTTTTGCTTCAGCGGAAGCCTTTCAACGGGCGTTCAAGCGCTGGAACAGCCAGACCCCAGGGGAATTTCGCCGCAGTCAGCGGCATTCCGCCTGACGTCTGTCTTACAGCTCGGTGGCATCATCGGCCGGATCCAGCGGATCCAGTTCAAAGGCGTGGTACTCGAGCAATTCTTCCTGGTAATCGTCCATGGTTGACTCCTTGTTTTATGAAAAGGGGTTGCTTAGTGACCTGCACAACCAGCCTAAAGTGCCGTCATGACGAAAAAATGTCCGTGGCATGACGTTCCTGCACTTCAGGATTAAACGTAGCAGGATTGCCTTGATTTAGCCGGATGAATTTTAGATGCAACTGCAATCATTGCAATTGCAATCGTAAGCCGAATTCCTTTAGGGTATGGGCACCCGTTGCCAAGCGACCCTGCTCATGACTGCCAGCACCGAACGCTCTGCCCTGATCTGCATCGACGCCCTGAATGCAACGCAGCAGCCCCGCTGCTCGCCCCTGTATAGCGTAATGACCATGGCCAACACCCTGGAGTCCAGCCGGCAGGCGTGGGTGATTCGCGGCCAGTCGCGCTCACGCCGAGTGGTGAGCTGGCCCACCTGGTTCGCGCGCAATACCGGGGAAAAACCCATGCTGTACCTGCACACGGCCGCGTCATCGGCGCAGTTGCGCGCGCTGTCCGGCGAGACCCGTCAGCGGGGCATCCTGTGCAACGACAATGCAACCCAGCCCTCCCCTTCACTGCCCTTATGGCTGGCCAGCAATCCTCACTGCACACCTTATGACCCGGCCTCCGGCGAGGAAGCCCGGGCGATTGTGCTGGCGGGTTTGCAGGCGCTGTATGTCGACGGCGAGCCGGGGTTCTACTACCTGGCACTGCACGATCAACACGAAGGGCCAGGGCTGAGCCCGCAGGATAGTGACCATGCGCTCAGGGGCATGTACCGGGTCCGGCGCTCATACACCAGTGAATTGAGGGTGCGGTTGCTGGGTGCGGGTCGAGCATTTGAAGAAGTCGTGCACGCCGCGCAGTTGCTCGAGACGGATTGGAACGTCGAGGCGCAACTGTGGAGTTGCCCCAGCTATACACGGCTGGCCCGCGAAGCGGATGCAGCGCAACGCTGGAACCGCCTGCACCCGTTGGAACCGAAGCGCAGTTGTCATCTAAGGGATTGCCTGGCTGGGGATGGCGCGCCGGTGGTCGCAGTCACCGGGTATCCGCAGCCTATCGTTGACCAGTTGGCAGGGCATGTGGATGCGCGTTTTGTAGCATTGGGTGCGGGCTCCGTGGAAACGTCAGCACCCAGTCGATATTGGGTAGCGGTGCTGGCATTGAAGGCGTTGGCGGATGACGGCTGGATCGAAGCAGAACAGGTGGAGACCGCCCTGAATCGATATCACCTGAAATGACGATCTGCAATCCATCGCAGATCAAATGTGGGAGCGGGCTTGCTCGCGAAGACGGTGTGCCTGTTGATATTACTGTTGCTGACACACCGCTTTCGCAAGCAAGCCCGCTCCCACACGGAATCCGCGTCGCCTGGAATATTTGCTTCAGGTCTTACGCCGCCCGCGGGTCTGCACGCCCGCCTCCATCGCCAGCCCCGCGGTACGTTCCAATGCCTCGGCAAAAACCCGGCGTTGCTCGCTGTCGAGCTGCGACAAAAACAATTCATCCACGCTGCTTTCGTAGATTTTCCACATCTTTTTACGCAATACCCGGCCCGCGTCGGTGATCGAGACAAAGGCAGCACGCCCGTCACCGTCGGAGCGCGAACGCACCACCAGGCCGTCCTTTTCCAGGCGGTCGACCAGGCGCGTCAGGTTGTAGCGTTCGATGGCCAGCACATCGGCCAATTCGTGCATGCGCCGGGTGCCATCGGGGCCACTTTCCAGGCCCCACAAAGCGTCGTACCAGGCATACGGCGGCAGACCGGCATCGGCCAGGCGCCGTTCGATTTCACGGATGACCGTCCTGTGGGCCCGAACAAAACGGAACCAGACATCAGGCTCTTTCGACGACATGCAACACCATCCGGGGAATTTCAAGAAGGTTGCAATAGTAGCTCATCCCGCGCTAGATTCAGCCATGTAGTTGCAATTGCAACTACATTCGCAAAGCTCCCACAAGGAGCCCACACGCTGAAACCCGTCCACCCTGGAGCCTGACATGACCCCGAACACTGCAGTACGCCTCGACGACGATCCACAGGAAACCCGCGAATGGCTGGAGTCCATCGAATCGGTGCTGTCCACCGAAGGCCGCCCGCGCGCGCATTACCTGATTGATCAGTTGCTGGATTTCGACGTGGCGCGGCATGGCGACTTCTACGGGCGGGTGACCACGCCGTACGTCAACACCATCCCGGTAGACCGCCAGCTGCCCTACCCCGGCAACTTGGCCACCGAGCGCCGGCTGAATGCGTTTATTCGCTGGAACGCCATGGCCATGGTGCTGCGCGCGGGCAAACATTCCGGCGTGGGCGGGCATATCGCAACCTATGCGTCGGCTGCGGTGCTGTATGACGTAGGCTTCGACCATTTCTTCCGTGGCCGAACTGAAAGCTTCGATGGCGACCTGGTGTACATCCAGGGCCATTCCGCGCCGGGCATTTACGGGCGGGCGTACCTCGAAGGCCGGATCAGCGAAGCGCAGCTGGACAACTTCCGCCGGGAAGCCGGTGGCGACGGTTTGTCATCCTATCCGCACCCTCGCCTGATGCCGGACTTCTGGCAGTTTCCTACGGTTTCCATGGGCCTCGGACCGATTACCGCCGCGTATCAGGCGCGCTTCATGCGCTACCTGGAGTTCCGCGACCTCAAGCAGCACCAGGGCCGCAAGGTGTGGGCGTTCCTCGGTGATGGCGAGATGGATCAGCCGGAATCCCTGGCAGCCATTTCCCTGGCCGGGCGCGAGAAGCTCGACAACCTGATCTTCGTGGTCAACTGCAACCTGCAACGCCTGGATGGGCCGGTGCGCGGCAATGCCAAGGTGATCCAGGAATTCGAAAGCCTGTACCGCGCCGCCGGCTGGAACGTGATCAAGGTAATCTGGGGCGGCGGTTGGGATGCGCTGCTGGAAAAGGATAAAAGCGGCTTGCTGCGCCAGCGCATGATGGAGTGCGTGGACGGCGACTATCAAAACTACAAATCACAAAACGGCGCCTACGTGCGGGAACACTTCTTCGGCAAATACCCGGAGTTGCTGGCGCTGGTGGCAGACATGTCCGACGACGACATCTGGAAACTCTCACGGGGCGGCCATGACCCGGACAAGGTCTACAACGCCTATGCCGCCGCCGTGCGTCACAGCGGCCAGCCGACGGTGATCCTGGCGAAAACCGTCAAGGGCTTCGGCATGGGCGAGGCCGGCGAAGGCCAGAACATCAACCACCAGCTGAAAAAGATGGGCGCTGAAGCCGTCAAAGCCTTCCGCGATCGCTTCGGGCTGGAAGTGGCCGACGACCAACTGGCTGAAATCCCGTATCTCAAACCGGCCGCTGACAGCGAAGAGGCCCGCTATTTCGCCGCCCGCCGCCAGTCACTGGGTGGCTACGTGCCGGCTCGCCATAGCGCGGTCGAGTCGCTGAAGATCCCGGAACTGGATGCCTTCGCCACCCAGCTCAAGGACACCGGCGAGCGCGCGATCTCCACCACCATGGCCTTTGTGCGCATCCTCGGCACCCTGCTCAAGGATCCGAACCTGGGCAAACTGATCGTGCCCATCGTGCCAGACGAGTCCCGCACCTTTGGCATGGAAAGCCTGTTCCGCCAGATCGGCATTCACTCCGCTGTCGGCCAGCTCTACACCCCACAGGATGCGGGCCAGCTGTCCTACTACAAAGAGAGCAAGGACGGACAGATCATGCAGGAAGGCCTGAATGAATCCGGCGCCATTTCCTCGTGGATCGCAGCGAGTACGTCCTACGCCAACCACGGCTTGATGACCGTGCCGTTCTACATTTTCTATTCGATGTTCGGCTTCCAGCGGGTTGGCGACCTGGCCTGGGCCGCGGGCGATGCACGGGCGCGGGGCTTCCTGCTGGGGGCGACGGCCGGGCGCACCACGCTGATGGGCGAAGGCCTGCAGCATGACGATGGCCACAGCCATGTGCTGTCGTCGGTGATCCCGTGCTGCATTTCCTACGATCCGACGTTTGCCTTCGAGCTGGCGGTGATCATTCGCGAAGGCATGCGCCGGATGTACGTCGAGCAAGAGGACATCTACTACTACATCACCCTGCTCAACGAAAACTACCCGCACCCGGCGATGCCCGAAGGCGTCGAGGACGGGATTCTCAAGGGCATGTATCGGTTGAAGGCGGCTGAAGACACCAAGCAACCACGGGTACAGCTGATGGGCAGCGGTTCGATCCTGCGGGAAGTCATCGCCGCCGCGGACCTGCTGCGCGATGATTTTGCCGTGGCCAGCGATGTGTGGAGTGTCACCAGCCTGACCGAGCTGCGCCGGGAAGGTCATGCCGTGGAGCGTTGGAACCTGCTGCATCCTGAAAGCGAACCGCGTACCAGCTATGTCGAGCAGTGCCTTGAGGGCCAGCCTGGGCCCGTGGTGGTCGCCACCGACTACATGAAAATCTTTGCCGATCAGATTCGCCCGTTTGTACCGGGCCGGCGCTTAGTGGCGCTGGGCACCGATGGCTTCGGGCAATCGGATACCCGCGAAACCTTGCGCCAGTTCTTCGAGGTGGACCGGTATTTCATTGCCCTGGCGGCCTTGAAGGCGCTGGCGGATGACGGCCTGATCAGCCGCGCCAGGGTGGCGGAGGCGATCAGCCGTTACGGGATCAACGTCGACAAGGCCAACCCCGTAGCGGTGTAGTTACTGCGCAGGCGTCGGCAGAGGCGGAATCGCTTCGGTCGGCGCCGGCAGCGCAGGAGTGGTGGCCTCTGGCGCAGGTGCCGGGGCTTCCTTTGGTGCAATCGGCGCAGGTTCCGCCGGTGGTACCACCGGCTCCGATGCCGCTGGCACTACCGCCGGCGTCACTGGGGCTGCCGGTGTGGCCGGCGCTTCTTTTGGCACTTCTTTCGGCGCTTCAACCTTATCGGCCTTATCGGCCGCCGGAGCTGCCTTAGGTTCCGGGATGCCCAGGTCAGCCTTGGGCTTCTCTGGAATATGCGCTGCCTTTTTCACTTCCTGGGGCAGGAAAACGTCCACCAGGGCGAAATAACGCTCATAAAATTTCGGCGCAGACACCGTCTCGCTGGCCACCTTGACCATGGAGTCGTCGGTGGAGCCAATCGGCATCGACACCGAACCCAACACACCCACACCGAGGCTGGCGGAGTTGTTGACCTTCTTCAAGGCGTAGCGATCCTGCAAGGCGTTGGCGAACATCGTCGAGTGATGATTGCCGCTGCCATCGTCGGCACACACCACGTTGAAGCTGATCTGCAGGTGAGTTTCGCCGGTCTGCTGGAAGCTCTTGTTACCCGCCACCAGCTTTGGATCGCTGCTGGTGATGATGTAACCCTGGCTCAACAGCGCACGCCGCGCCGCTTCGCAGGCCGCCGTGTCACTGACCGGGTAATCACGGGAAAACGTGCCGGAGTCGTCGAAGTTCTCATGTTCATAAATAGCGGTCTTGGGTGACGAGCAGCCCGCAGCGCCCGCCAGCACCAGCGCCAACCCGAGGCTACGCAAGTGAAATGATGTCGACATCGAAAATCCTGAGGAAAACAGTCAGGGCGGTATTGTGCAACAGAACGTGGCCTCGGCGCGCGAATTCCTGTCGGTAAAACGTCACAGCCTTACGGGACGGTGTCCGCAGGAAAAAGCCGCTCGCCCATATGGTCGATAAACACGCGCAATTTCGCCGAGGCATGGCGACTTGATGGCCAGAGCATCCAGAAGCTGCCGCTGTGCTCCAGGTAATAGTCCAGCACCCGTTGCAGCCGGCCCTGCTCCACCGATTCGCGGACCATGAAGTCTGGCAGGCAGGCAATCCCCAGGCCTTCATGGGCCACGTGCATCAGTGATTCGATGGTGGTGGAGACCAGCGGCGCACGCAGGGTCGGCTCCGGCAGGCCCGACTCCGGGCGCAGTGGCCAGGTTTCCAGCTTGCCGGTGGCGCAGAATTTGTGGCGCAGGCAGGCGTGGTCGCTCAAATCCCGGGGCTGGCGCGGCGTACCGTGCAGGCGCAGGTACTCCGGGGACGCCACCAGCACCAGGCGGTAATACCCGAGGTGGCGCGCCATCAAGCGTGAGTCCTCGGGTTTGCCGGTGCGGATCACCGCGTCGAAACCCTCCTCGATCACATCCACCATGCGGTCGGAGAAGTCCACGTCCAACTCGATCTCGGGATAGGCGCGCATGAAATCCGTCAGTACCGGCATCAACAAGCCGCGCACTTGCGGCAGGCTGACGCGCAACTTGCCTCTGGGGGTGGCGGATGCCTGGCTCAGTTCCTGTTCTGCGGCTTCGACTTCCGCCAGGATGCGCCGGGAGCGTTCGAGAAACAGCGCGCCCTCGCTGGTCAACGTGATACTGCGGGTGCTGCGATGGAACAGCCGCACCCCCAGGCGCTCTTCGATGCGCGCGATGCTTTTGCCAATCGCCGAGGACGACACCCCCAGCATGCGCCCGGCCTCGGTAAAGCTGCGGGTTTCGGCCACCTGCACAAACACTGAAATACTGCCCAGGCTGTCCATCGTCTCGCTCCCGAGGATTGCGGACATTGGCGTCCGATAAGTTCGGAACCTTAGCCTGTTTTTCTCCACCGTGCAGCACCCTACTCTGGCTCCCTGCCCTTTCGTCTGAAAACCGGAGCCAAAAAACATGAGCGACAGCGCCCTATCTTCCACGACCCCCACGGTGAGCCGTGAACGACTGCCTCTGGGCGGCCTGTTGGCATTAGCTACCGCCGGCTTCATCACCATCCTCACCGAAGCCATGCCGGCAGGCTTGCTCCCGCAAATGGGCGCCGGCCTCGGGGTGTCCGAAGCGTTGGTGGGCCAGTTGGTGACCCTGTACGCCCTGGGCTCGCTGTTGGCCGCGATTCCCCTGACCATCGCCACCCGGGGCTGGCGCCGGCGGCCATTGCTGATGATTGCCATCGGCGGGTTTGCCTTGGTCAACAGTGTGACGGCGTTTTCCAGCGATTACCTGCTGACCCTGGTGGCCAGGTTCTTCGCCGGGGTGTTCGCGGGATTGCTCTGGGCGCTGCTGGCCGGTTATGCCAGCCGCATGGTTGCGCCTCACCTGCAAGGCAGGGCCATTGCCGTGGCCATGCTCGGCGCGCCATTGGCGCTGTCACTGGGTGTACCGGCCGGGACATTCCTGGGCACCACGGTTGGCTGGCGCCTGAGCTTCGCGATCATGTCCGGCCTGACGGTTGTGCTGCTGGCCTGGGTGCGCTGGCAGGTCCCGGACTTTGCCGGGCAACAGGCGGAAAAACGCCTGGGGCTGCGCCAGGTGCTGGCACTGCCAGGGATTCGTCCGGTGCTGTTTGTGACTTTCACCTACGTGCTGGCTCATAACATTCTCTACACCTATATCGCGCCGTTCCTGGTACCTGCCGGGATTGCAGCGGACATCGACCAGGTGCTGCTGGTGTTTGGTCTGGCGGCGCTGCTGGGTATCTGGATCGTCGGCGCGCTGATTGATCAGCGGCTGCGCGCCTTATTGGTAATCAGCTGCGCAATGTTCGCGCTGTCGGCCCTGGCGCTGGCGTTCTGGATCACCTCGGCGACGGTGATCTACACCACGGTGGCCTTATGGGGGCTGGCGTTTGGCGGTTTGCCGGCATTGCTGCAAACGGCGCTGGCCAAGTCGGCCGGGGATTCAGCCGATGCCGCACAGTCGATGCTGGTGACGGTGTGGAACCTGGGCATCGCCGGTGGCGGACTACTCGGCGGCATGTTGTTGCAAGGGTGGGGAGTGACATCGTTTCCATGGGCGGTCGCCGCGTTGGTCGTACTGGCACTGATCGCGACGCTGCGTTTAACCGATGTTTAAACGAAACGTGACGTGATGTTTCTTAACTCTTATGATCGCACCGGGTGCGCTGCTGCATACGGCACAGCGCAGGTTAAAGGATAAGCATTGGTCGGGCCGCCAATGGAGACTTGTCGTGCCTGATAAACACCCTGCTATTCCGCGCCCCCAGGTTCTGGTCGAAGGCGCCCTGTCCGCATTGGAGCGGTTTTCAAGGATCGAAGCAGTCAGCGGTATCGTGTTGCTGCTGGCAGCGATCGTCGCGCTGGTCTGGGCCAACAGCCCCGTCGCAGATTCCTACGAACACTTCTGGAACACCCCACTCACTATCGGACTGGGAGACTTCACGGTCTCGCGCTCGTTGCACTTCCTGGTGAACGATGGGCTGATGACCATCTTCTTCCTGGTGGTGGGCGCCGAGATTCGCCAGGAGATCAGGGACGGCGCACTCGCCAACCTGAAACTGGCCACCCTGCCCCTCGGCGCTGCGCTGGGTGGCGTGCTGATGCCGGCACTGATTTACACCCTGCTCAACCATGGCACCGTAGCGGCCAGTGGCTGGGCAGTGCCCACTGCCACCGACATTGCATTTGCCGTGGGTGTGCTGGCGCTGTTGGGTAAATCCATCCCCGCCGGCGTGCGCATCCTGCTGCTGGCGCTGGCGATCATTGATGACATCGTCGCCATCCTGATCATCGCGATTTTCTATACCGCCAGCCTGGACTACATGGGCCTGGTGATCGCGGCCTGCGGGCTGGCGCTGGTGCTGATTTTTCAGCGGATGGGCATTGGCAAGGCGGTGGTGTACCTGTTGCCGGGGGCGATTGTCTGGTTTGGGCTGCTCAAGACCGGCGTGCATCCTACGCTTGCCGGCGTGGTGCTGGGCCTGATGACGCCTGTCACTCCAAGACCCACTCGGGAACGCCCCCTGGACACCATCGGGCGCACGTTCAACGAGCTGATGGAGCGGCTTTCACAATCGGCTGAAAGCGCGCACCAGGTCGCCAAACCACTGAAGCAGTTGCGACAGGCCCAGCGGGAAATGCTGCCGCCGGTGCAGCGCATCCAGGCGGGACTGCACCCGTGGGTGGCCTTTGGCGTCATGCCACTGTTTGCCCTGGCCAACGCCGGAGTGAGCCTGCAAGGGTTCAACCTGGACGATCCACTGCCCCACGGCGTGTTCATGGGGGTCATCCTGGCCCTGGTGCTCGGCAAGCCGCTCGGTGTGATGCTGGCGAGCGTGGTGCTGGTCAAACTGAACATCTGCCAATTGCCGGAGGGCGTGACCTGGAACGGCGTCGCCCTGGTGGGCCTGCTGGCGGGGATTGGTTTTACCATGTCGATTTTCATCTCGTCGCTGGCCTTCTCCGATCCGACGCTGCTGTCGGCTGCCAAGCTGAGTGTGCTGAGCGCTTCGACCCTGGCGGCTGTGATTGGCCTGAGTTGGGGCAAGCTCAAGTTTGCGCGTTGAATCAAGACTGGTTGAGTCAGCTGATTAGTGGATAAAAAAAGACCCCGGCCTCTTCAGGCCGGGGTCTTTTTATTCAGGCTGTTACGAGATCAGAACTTCTTGATCTCAGCCTTGGTTTCCAACTGCTTGCGATAGGCGGCGAAGTCTTGCTGGCCGACACGGGACGCGAGGAAGCGGCGGTACTGAGCCTTCTCGTCATCGGTCGGTGCAGCGGCTTCATTGACCGCGTTCAAGCGTACGATCACCAGGCTACCGTCTGGCAGGGTCACGCTGGTGAAGGTCGGCTTGTCCTTGGCCGCAGGCTTTGGCATGCGGAACAGGGCTTGCAGCACGGCTGGCTCGACGCCTTCCTGGCCACGGGTGGCCGCTTCGGTGACTTTCCAGGCCTGGCCATCCACCGGCTGGTTCAGCGGTGTCTTGCCATCACGCAGGTTGGCAATCAGCTCGTCCGCGTGAGTCTTCGCCGCAGCGCTCGCGCGCTCCTTGGTCAACTGGGCACGGATGGCAGTGGCAACGCTTTCCAGCGGCAGCTGGGTAGGCTTCAGGTGCTCTTTGGCACGCAGCACCACGATGGTTTCCGGATCCAGCTCGATGGCGGTGCTGTTGGCACCTTCATCCAGTACTTCAGGGCTGAATGCAGCGGTCACAACGGCACGGTTGGCAGCAATGCCTTCGCCACCTTCACGGCCAAACGGCGCGGAGGTGTGCACGGTCAGCTTCAGGTCCGACGCCGGCTGGGCCAGGTCGGAAGCTTCGAATGCAGCGTCTTCCAGTTGCTTGGTCGCGTCGACGAAACGCTGTTCAACCTGCTGGGTCTTGAGCTCGCGGGTCAGCTTGTCTTTCAGGCTGGCGAACGATGGCACTTCTGGTGCTTCAACACCCAACAGCTTGATCAGGTGCCAGCCGAAGCTGGAACGCACCGGTGCCGAGACCTGGTCCTTGTTCAGCGCATACAGCGCTGTTTCGAAGGCAGGGTCGTAGACGCCAGGGCCAGCGAAACCGAGGTCACCGCCGTTGTTCGCAGAACCCGGATCCTGGGAGAACTCCTTGGCCAGGGCTTCGAACTTCTCGCCCTTGGCCAGGCGCGCCTGGATTTCTTCGATCTTGGCCTTGGCCTGCTCGTCAGTGGTCTTGTCGTTGACTTCAATCAGGATGTGCGCCGCGCGACGCTGTTCAGCGAGGTTGGCGGTTTCTTTCTGATAGAGGGCTTGCAGCTCATCGTCCTTGACCGCGACCTGGTCGAAGAAGGAAGCCTTCTTCAGCTCCAGATAGTCGATGACCACCTGGTCCGGGGTCATGAACTCCTTGGCGTGCTGGTCGTAGTAAGCCTTGACCTCGTCGTCAGTGATCTTCACTGCTGCAGGGTCGGCCTTGACGCTGACGGTGGCGAAATCGCGGGTCTGTTTTTCCAGACGGGCGAACGCGAGCACTTCGGCATCAGTCACAAAACCGCTGCCGGCAATACCAGCACGAACCTGGCCGATCAGCATTTCCTGGCTCAGCATCTGACGGAATTGCATACGGCTGTAGCCCAGCTGACGGATCACCTGGTCGAAACGCTCAGCGTTGAACTGGCCATCCACCTGGAATTCCGGCGTCTGCAGGATCACTTGATCCAGCGCAGCTTCGGAGAAAGCGAATTTCGAATCGGCCGCGCCTTGCAGCAGCAGCTTGCGATCGATCAGGCCCTTGAGGGCGGCGTCGCGCAGCAGCTTTTCGTCCAGCAAGGAAGCATCGAAGTCCTTGCCCAGCTGTTGCATCAGCTGGCGACGTTGCATGTCGACGGCCTGGCCCAGTTCGCTTTGGGTGATTTCTTCACCGTTGACCTTGGCCACGTCCTGCTTGTTGTTGGTCGAAGCTTGAAAAATAGCCTCGATACCGGTGAACGCCATCAATGCGACGATGATCCCGATAATGGTCTTGGCAATCCAGCCTTGTGAATTGTCCCTGATATTCTGCAGCATGCGTCCCCCAGAAACGGTTGAACTTCAAAATTAGGCAACCGTGGAGCGTGGGTAGAGTCCGGATAGAAGAAAGGCGCATCCGAGGATGCGCCTTCTCGTAACTGGCGGAGCGGACGGGGGTTTGAACCCACACCCCCGGCGTGGCGACCCGATGGATACTCGGGTCAGCTGCCGCTCCGCTGCCAGGTCAGACCTGCGTCCGACCCGGATGGGTAAGGCTTGAGCGAAGCTTAGTTAACGGCTTCTTTCAGGGCTTTACCGGCTTTGAAACCTGGTTTTTTGGCAGCGGCGATTTGCAGAGCCTTGCCAGTCTGTGGGTTACGGCCAGTGCGAGCTGGACGATCGGTCACAGAGAAAGTACCGAAACCAACCAGTACCACAGAGTCGCCGGCCTTGAGAGCGCCAGTGACGGATTCGATTACTGCGTCCAGCGCACGGCCAGCAGCGGCTTTCGGGATATCAGCAGATGCAGCGATAGCATCAATCAGTTCCGACTTGTTCACTCTAAGTCCCCTTATATCTATTGAGTATGATTCTAAGTTTTTTGGTGAAAGCAAAAACCAGTGCTGAATGGCCTACAGACACTTAAGAGCCGCTTTATAACAAGGGCTCTAAAAAGCTGTCAAGGAAGCCCCCAGGCTTAAACGTATTAATGCGTGCTAATTCTTTCCTTAGAGTCAGTCTCGCGTTTTTCATCCTTTGCAACTATCTCAGGAGCCACATCCGGCAAGGGCTCCGGCGCGTATTGCAGCGCAATTTGCAGGACCTCGTCAATCCATTTAACCGGTTTAATCTGCAGATCCTGCTTGATGTTGTCAGGAATCTCCTTCAAGTCGCGAACATTCTCTTCAGGAATGATCACAGTCTTGATACCACCGCGGTGTGCAGCCAGCAATTTCTCTTTGAGGCCACCAATGGCCAGTACCTGGCCACGCAGGGTGATTTCCCCGGTCATGGCGACATCGGCGCGCACCGGAATGCCGGTCAGGGCTGATACCAGTGCCGTGCACATGCCTACGCCTGCGCTAGGACCGTCTTTCGGCGTTGCCCCTTCCGGCATGTGGATGTGGGTGTCGTGCTTCTCGTGGAAGTCCAGGGGGATCCCCAGGCTCTTGGCGCGGCTGCGCACCACGGTCTGCGCGGCGGTGATGGATTCAACCATCACGTCACCCAGGGAACCGGTCTTGATCAGTTGCCCTTTGCCCGGGATTACGGCGGCCTCGATGGTCAGCAATTCGCCGCCCACCTGGGTCCACGCCAGGCCAGTGACCTGGCCTACCTGGTCCTGCTGCTCAGCCAGGCCGTAGCGGAATTTGCGCACGCCCAGGAAGTGTTCCAGCAGGTCAGCGGTGACCTTCACCGAGAAGCGTTTTTCCAGCGCATGTTCCTTCACGGCCTTGCGGCAGATCTTCGCCAGTTGACGCTCAAGGCCCCGTACACCGGCCTCGCGGGTGTAGAAACGAATGATGTCGCGGATCGCGTCGGCATCAAATTCGATCTCGCCTTTTTTCAGGCCGTTGGCCGCAATCTGCTTGGGCGAGAGGTATTTGACGGCGATGTTGATCTTCTCGTCTTCGGTGTAACCCGGCAGACGAATCACCTCCATCCGGTCCAGCAAGGCTGGCGGAATATTCATCGAGTTGGAGGTGCACAGGAACATTACGTCGGACAGGTCGTAGTCGACTTCCAGGTAATGGTCGTTGAAATTGTGGTTCTGCTCGGGGTCGAGCACTTCCAGCAAAGCAGACGCCGGGTCGCCACGCATGTCGCTGCCCATCTTGTCGATTTCATCGAGCAGGAACAGCGGGTTGCGCACACCCACCTTTGTCATCTTTTGAATCAATCTTCCTGGCATCGAACCGATATAAGTCCGGCGATGACCACGGATTTCCGCTTCATCACGCACACCGCCCAGGGCCATGCGCACGAATTTGCGGTTGGTGGCGTGGGCAATCGACTCCGCCAGCGAGGTTTTACCCACACCAGGAGGACCGACCAGGCACAACACCGGACCACGAATCTTCTTCACGCGCTTTTGCACGGCGAGGTATTCGAGGATGCGCTCCTTGACTTCTTCGAGGCCGTAGTGATCGGCATCGAGAATATCTTCGGCGCGGGCCAGGTCCAGGCGCACCTTGGTCTGGGCCTTCCACGGCACCTGCACCAGCCAGTCGATATACGAACGAACCACGGTGGCTTCGGCCGACATCGGCGACATTTGCTTGAGCTTGTTCAGCTCGGCAGTGGCCTTGGTCAACGCGTCTTTCGGCAGGCCGGCGGCATCGATGCGCTTTTTCAGCTCCTCGATTTCGTTGTGGCCTTCCTCGCTGTCGCCCAGCTCTTTCTGAATGGCCTTCATCTGCTCATTCAGGTAGTACTCGCGCTGGCTGCGCTCCATTTGCTTTTTGACACGGCCGCGAATGCGCTTCTCAACCTGCAGCAGGTCGATTTCGGCATCCAGCAGCGCCAGGACGTGTTCGACCCGGGCCGACAAATCGATGATCTCGAGAATGTCCTGCTTCTGCTCGATTTTCAGCGCCATGTGCGCGGCCATGGTGTCGACCAGGCGGCTTGGCTCATCAATGCTGTTGAGGGAAGAGAGGACTTCTGCGGGGACTTTCTTGCCCAGTTGCACGTATTGCTCGAACTGGGACAGCAGGCTGCGAACGAACACTTCGGATTCGCGCTCAGGGGCGTCGACTTCGTCGATCAGCGCCACTTCGGCACGCAGGTGGCCGTCCACTTCCATGAAGCGCTCGACCGCACCGCGCTGCTCGCCTTCCACCAGCACCTTGACGGTGCCATCAGGCAGCTTGAGCAGTTGCAGGACAGTTGCAACGGTACCAACGCGATACAGGGCATCTTCGCCCGGATCATCGTCAGCAGGATTTCTCTGGGCCAGCAGCAGAATCTGCTTGTCGCCCGTCATCGCGGCCTCGAGGGCTTCGATAGACTTCTCGCGCCCCACGAACAGCGGGATAACCATGTGCGGATAGACGACGACATCACGCAACGGCAGGAGAGGCAATTCGATGGTTGTCTTCATGATTTCGCCTCTATGACAGATGAAAGTAAGCTTGAAACCAAGATGGGGGCTGCCTGCAAAAAAAACAAGCGTAATGGCATCAGTTAAACGCAGTAAAAACAAAGGGGCCCCTTAAGGCCCCTTTATTTTGTACAGCTCGGCAGTGCAACGCTTACGCGTCTGGCGCAGCCTTGGCAGCCGGCTCACTGTTTTCGTAGATATACAGTGGCTTGGACTTGCCTTCTATAACGCTTTCGTCGATCACCACTTTACTCACCTCGGACTGCGAGGGGATTTCGTACATGGTGTCGAGCAGTACGCCTTCGAGGATCGAGCGCAAACCACGGGCGCCGGTCTTGCGCTCCAGTGCCCGCTTGGCCACCGATTTGAGCGCGTCAGCACGGAACTCGAGGTCCACACCTTCCATCTCGAACAGCTTGGCGTATTGCTTGGTCAGGGCGTTTTTCGGCTCGGTGAGGATCTGCATCAACGCAGCCTCATCCAGCTCGTCCAGCGTCGCCAGGACCGGCAGACGGCCAACGAATTCCGGGATCAGACCGAACTTGACCAAATCGTCAGGCTCGACTTCACGCAGGGATTCACCAACTTTCTTGCCTTCTTCCTTGCTGCGTACTTCTGCACTGAAGCCAATGCCGCCACGGGTGGAACGGTTTTGAATAACCTTTTCCAGGCCGGAGAACGCACCGCCACAGATGAACAGGATGTTGCGCGTATCAACCTGAAGGAATTCCTGCTGCGGGTGCTTGCGGCCGCCTTGTGGCGGTACGGAAGCAACCGTGCCTTCGATCAGTTTCAACAGCGCTTGCTGCACGCCTTCACCGGAAACGTCCCGGGTGATCGACGGGTTGTCGGATTTGCGCGAAATCTTGTCGATTTCATCGATGTAGACAATGCCCATCTGGGCCTTCTCCACGTCGTAGTCGCATTTCTGCAGCAGCTTCTGAATGATGTTCTCGACGTCTTCACCTACGTAACCGGCCTCGGTAAGAGTGGTTGCGTCGGCGATGGTGAAGGGAACGTTCAGCAGGCGAGCCAGGGTCTCTGCAAGCAGGGTTTTACCCGAGCCTGTAGGGCCGATCAGCAAGATGTTGCTTTTGCCGAGCTCGACGTCGTCACTTTTCTTGTCACGCTGGTTCAGACGCTTGTAGTGGTTGTACACCGCTACGGCCAGAACCTTCTTTGCACGCTCTTGACCAATCACATACTGATCAAGGATGCCGCTGATTTCTTTAGGCGAAGGCAATTTATGCGCGCTGCTTTCGGCCTGGGCTTCCTGCACCTCCTCACGGATGATGTCATTGCACAGGTCGACGCACTCGTCGCAGATAAAGACCGAGGGGCCGGCAATCAACTTGCGTACTTCATGCTGGCTTTTGCCACAGAAGGAGCAATAGAGCAGCTTGCCGTTGTCCTCGCCGTTGCGGGTGTCAGTCATTCGTTCGATCCAAATCCGATAGGCTTGCAACACAAGATGAAGGCTATTGAGGGCTTTTTCAAGTCCACTGGTGGTCGGAACTGCCGACCAGCCCTATTTTGAGCTGCTTATATTAAGCGGGGCGCTTTTCGATCACTGCGTCGATCAACCCGTATTCACGAGCCGCTTCGGCGCTCATGAAATTGTCACGGTTGGTGTCGCGCTCGATCTCTTCCAGGGTATGCCCGCTATGTTTGGCCATCAGCGTGTTGAGACGCTCACGAATGAAGAGGATTTCCTTGGCATGGATTTCGATGTCCGATGCCTGGCCCTGGAAACCGCCCAGTGGCTGGTGAATCATCACGCGTGAGTTCGGCAGGCAGTAACGCTTGCCCTCAGCACCAGCGGTCAGCAGGAAAGCACCCATGCTGCACGCCTGACCGATACAGGTGGTCGATACGTTCGGCTTGATGAACTGCATGGTGTCGTAGATCGACATGCCCGCTGTCACCGAACCGCCCGGGGAGTTGATGTAGAGATGGATGTCCTTGTCCGGATTTTCCGCTTCAAGGAACAGCAGCTGCGCACAAATCAGGTTGGCCATGTAGTCCTCTACCGGACCAACCAGAAAGATCACTCGCTCCTTGAGCAGGCGCGAGTAGATGTCATAGGCGCGTTCGCCACGAGCAGATTGCTCGACAACCATCGGGACCAGGCCGCCAGCGGCCTGGATATCAGAGTTCTGCTGAATATACGAATTACGGAACATGCTCTGCAGTTACTCCCAAATAGTCATGTCTTGAATACGCATAAGCCAGCGCGAGGCTGGCTTATGGGTGTATTTTCAAACGAGTTGAGCGATCAGTCGGCTTGTGCTGCTTCAGCCGGCTTGACTGCTTCTTCGTAAGAGACCGCTTTATCGGTCACCTTAGCCTTCTGCAGAACAGTATCCACAACTTGCTCTTCCAGCACAACCGAACGCACTTCGTTCAGCTGCTGGTCGTTCTTGTAGTACCAGGACACAACAGCCTCAGGCTCCTGGTAGGCCGAAGCCATTTCCTGGATCATTTCGCGAACGCGGGTTTCGTCAGGCTTGAGGTCGAATTGCTTGACCACTTCAGCCACGATCAGACCCAGTACAACGCGGCGCTTGGCCTGTTCTTCGAACAGTTCGGCCGGCAGTTGGTCAGGCTTGATGTTGCCGCCGAACTGCTGAACAGCCTGCACGCGCAGACGATCAACTTCGTTGGACAGCAGGGCCTTCGGCACTTCGATCGGGTTGGCAGCCAGCAGACCGTCCATCACCTGGTTCTTGACCTTGGATTTGATCGCCTGGCGCAGTTCACGCTCCATGTTCTTGCGAACTTCGGTGCGGAAACCTTCGATGCCGGTTTCCTTGATGCCGAACTGGTTGAAGAACTCTTCGTTCAGTTCTGGCAGCTTGGGCTCGGAAACGGTGTTGACGGTCACGGTGAACTCGGCGGTTTTGCCAGCCAGGTCCAGGTTCTGATAGTCAGCCGGGAAAGTCAGGTTCAGAACGCGCTCTTCGCCGGCTTTGGCGCCAACCAGGCCGTCTTCGAAACCAGGAATCATGCGGTTGGAACCCAGCACCAACTGAGTACCCTTGGCGGAGCCGCCAGCGAATGCTTCGCCGTCAACCTTGCCTACGAAATCGATGTTCAGCTGGTCTTCGTTCTGGGCAGCACGATCGGCCACTTCAAAACGGGTGTTCTGCTTGCGCAGGATTTCCAGCATGTTGTCCAGGTCGGAGTCAGCAACATCAGCGCTCAGGCGTTCGATGGCGATCGAATCGAAACCGGCAACTTCGAACTCAGGGAACACTTCGAAGATTGCAACGTATTCCAGATCCTTGCCTGCTTCCAGGGACTTGGGCTCGATGGAAGGCGAGCCAGCCGGGTTCAGCTTCTGCTCGACAACGGCTTCGTAGAAGGAAGCCTGGATCACGTCACCTACAGCTTCCTGACGTGCATCAGCACCGAAGCGGCGCTTGATTTCGCTCATTGGCACTTTGCCTGGACGGAAACCAGCGATCTTGGCCTTTTGGGCAGTCTGCTGCAGACGCTTGTTGACCTGGGTCTCGATGCGCTCGGCCGGCACGGTGATGCTCATGCGGCGCTCAAGAGCAGAAGTATTTTCAACAGAAACTTGCATGGATATTCCTCGTTGCACAGACGTTAGCTGGCCGTTTCCGACCCCAGAATCAAGGGCATGCATTCTAGTGGGTCAAACTCAAGAAGTCACCCTACTGAAAACGGGTAAAAAAACAGCAGGCAATTTATAGGTGCGAATGCACGAGTGCAGCTCGCCCCGGTGGCAAATACATCCCATCATGCCAGGGCTCTGCGCCAACCCTTCTATATATAGAAGCGGTTGCCAATCATCTCCCTGACAACCGACCCTGCGGACAAGGCCGGCAAGCAGTGCGGCATCATCGCGAAACATAAATACGACGAAACGCCCTGCCCTGCAGCCCAACACCTGCGACTGCGTTGAAACTCAAACCGCTGAAACAAAAAAGGCGCCAGACTATTAATCTGGCGCCTTTCGAAATATGGGGTGGACGAAGGGGATCGAACCCTCGACAACGGGAGTCACAATCCCGTGCTCTACCAACTGAGCTACGCCCACCATATTGCGTGACCAAAAAGCCCGTCAAAAAGGCTATTTGTTGAGCTTCGCGCCGACCCGCAGGCCTTCACGAAACTTTATTTGGTGCGGATGAAGAGACTCGAACTCTTACACCTTGCGGCGCTGGAACCTAAATCCAGTGTGTCTACCAATTCCACCACATCCGCGCTTGAAGCTTTTAAAGCAAAGGCGCCAGACTATTAATCTGGCGCCTTTTTAAATATGGGGTGGACGAAGGGGATCGAACCCTCGACAACGGGAGTCACAATCCCGTGCTCTACCAACTGAGCTACGCCCACCATATTGCGCTACTTGTGCCAAAGCTGCCTAATGGCGCACCCGGCAGGACTCGAACCTGCGACCATCCGCTTAGAAGGCGGATGCTCTATCCAGCTGAGCTACGGGCGCCTTATTAATCTGTACTCTTGGAGGATTACAAACTAACCAGTGCTAGGCTGTGCCCGACAAGTGCGACGAATAGTATAGATGGACCCGAAACCCGTCAAATCCTTTTTATAAAAAATTCATTTTATTTAAGGGGTTAGGGGAATTTGCAGACCAAGCGCCTTTGCCCTCACGCCATGGCATGCGAGAATGCGCGCACTTTTCTTCCCCCTCTCGATGGTTAATCACGCGTAATGACTGCACAACTTATCGACGGCAAATCAATCGCCGCCAGCCTGCGCCAGCAGATCGCCAAACGAGTCGCCGAGCGCAGCCAACAAGGCCTGCGCACGCCGGGCCTCGCGGTGATCCTGGTCGGCAGCGATCCTGCCTCTCAGGTTTATGTCTCGCACAAGCGTAAAGACTGTGAAGAGGTCGGCTTTATTTCCAAAGCCTACGACTTGGCTGAAGACACCACCCAACAGGCCCTCACCGACCTGATCGACAGCCTCAACGACGATCCGGCCATCGACGGCATCCTGCTGCAACTGCCATTGCCCGAGCATCTGGACGCGTCGAAATTGCTCGAACGCATCCGCCCGGACAAGGACGTCGACGGTTTCCACCCTTATAACGTCGGCCGCCTGGCCCAGCGTATCCCGCTGCTGCGCCCGTGCACCCCGAAGGGCATCATGACCCTGCTGGAAAGCACCGGCGTCGATCTGTATGGCCTGGATGCCGTCGTCGTCGGCGCCTCGAACATCGTCGGTCGCCCGATGGCCATGGAACTGCTGCTGGCCGGCTGCACCGTGACCGTGACTCATCGCTTCACCAAGGACCTGGCCGGCCACGTTGGCCGCGCCGACCTGGTGGTCGTCGCCGCCGGCAAGCCGGGCCTGGTCAAGGGTGAGTGGATCAAGGAGGGCGCCATCGTCATCGACGTGGGCATCAACCGCCAGGACGATGGCAAGCTCGTGGGCGACGTGGTGTACGAAACCGCCCTGCCCCGTGCCGGCTGGATCACCCCGGTACCCGGTGGTGTCGGCCCGATGACCCGTGCCTGCCTGCTGGAAAACACCCTGTACGCCGCCGAAACCCTGCACGTCTAATAACCAGCCGTTCTGAAAGAGCCCTGCCTTATCGCAGGGCTTTTTATTGGCCGAAAAAAAGTAGTTTTTTCTTTGTTTTTAAGGGGTTTCATCTGTTTTCAGAAGAACATTCGACAGTTTCTGATCCATACTCCTAAAATGTAACGGCATTTATCAGAAAGTCCGTGCAGAACGGTATATCCCTACTTTTTTTAGCGAGTTCATCCGCGTGAAAATTCATCTTTCCATTGTCAGCCTATTTTTTGCATTGACAGGCACCTTCGCGAGCGCAAGCGAAACCACCACCGCTCCCCGCGACATGTCCACCCTGCACATCGCCTCCGGCAGTGCGATGGTGGTAGACCTGCAGACCAACAAAGTCATCTATGCCAGCAACCCGGATGTCATCGTGCCGATCGCCTCGGTGAGCAAACTGATGACCGGCCTGATCGTGCTGGAAGCCAAGCAGAACATGGATGAATACATCGACATCAACATCAAGGACACGCCAGAGATGAAAGGCGTGTTCTCCCGGGTCAAGATCGGCAGCGAGATGCCGCGCAAGGAGATGTTGCTGATTGCCCTGATGTCCTCGGAAAACCGCGCCGCCGCCAGCCTGGCCCACCACTACCCGGGCGGCTACCCGGCCTTCATCGCAGCGATGAACGCCAAGGCCAAGGCACTGGGCATGACCAGTACCCATTATGTGGAACCTACCGGCCTGTCGATCCATAACGTGTCCACCGCCCGCGACCTGAGCAAGCTGCTGGCCGCCGCACGCAAGTACCCGATGCTCAGCCAGTTGAGCACCACCAAGGAAAAGACCGTCTCGTTCCGCAAACCCAACTACACCCTGGGTTTCTCCAACACTGACCACCTGATCAACCGCGCCAACTGGGACATCAAGCTGACCAAGACCGGCTTTACCAACCAGGCCGGCCATTGCCTGGTACTGGTGACCAGCATGGGTAATCGCCCGGTGTCGCTGGTGATCCTCGATGCCTTCGGCAAATTCACCCACTTTGCCGATGCCGGGCGCATCCGCAGCTGGGTCGAAACCGGCAAGAGCGGCTCGGTGCCAGACGTCGCATTGCGCTACAAGGCTGACAAAAACCTGAAGAACCGCCCACGGGCGAATGTTCAGGTCACCGAATCCCGCTGATCCGTAAATAGCGACATAAAAAACGGCGCCCTTGAGCGCCGTTTTTTTATTTCGCCTGACTGGCCAGTGCCTTGACTGCTTGGGCCGCCGCCTGTTCCTGGCCCGCCTGCGCGGTGGCGCTGGCAGCCTGCTGCCAGCGCTGGGCGTCGACCTTGACCGGCAACTGGGTGGGCCGCTGAATCAGTACCGCCCACTTGCCGCCGTCTTTCCACGCCGACTCAAACGCGCTGAAATCCATCGGCATGCGCCGCGCCAAGCCTGAACGCAGCAGCACCATGCTCTTCTGCTTGTTGTAACCCACCACCACGACATACCGCGGACCGGCCCAGAAGGTCGAGCCCTGGGTGATACGCGCCATCACCGGGTACCCGGCCGCGACCTGTGCCAGCAGCGCCGGCAGCTGATCTTCCAGCGGGTACACCAACATCCCGTATTCACGGGCCAGCACCTGCATGTTGCGTTCAAGGTCCGCTTCAGCGCCCGGCAAATGCAGTGGCTTATCCAATAGCCCCGGTGTAATCACAATGCCTTGTTGAGACAGCATGCTGGCAAGAGCGGCTGGGCCACCGAGGTAAGTCTCACCGCGAAACGCCGGCACGCCCTTGAGCTCGACACTCTCCGGCAGCCCCGGGATGCTCGTGGGTTTTGGATGCGAGGAACAGGCCGCCAGCCCCATGAAACAGGCGGCGACCCACCAGGAGGTTTTAATGTTCGAGGGAAACCGCAACTTCTTCACTCACTTGATCAACGGTCGACGTGGGCCCTGATCATAGGACGCTCCGGGGCGCGGGTATAGCCTTGCAGCGCAGTAAAAGGCCGGCGATAGAGCAAACAAGTTGGACGCACACGACCATTGGTCAATAGCAGGCAACCTGCGGATAGCTAGACTGTCCATTGAGAAGACAGTGTGTGCCCGGCACCGGGCGAAAGGAGGCACTTATGAGCCTGACAACAACGATTCTGCTTTTGATCTGTGGCTGGCTGGCCGTCGCCGCCGCCATGCTGTGGGGCGTGATGCGCGTGACCCGCCGGCACCATCACCCACACGTAAAACCCGCAGCACCCGGCAAGCTGCACAAACCCGCCGGGCACCACGCCTGACGCCTTAGCCAGGCATGCAACTGAAGTCTTCGGTCTGCGCCAATTCCTTGCCGTGGCTATCCTTCAACTCGGCACGCACCGTCGTACCCAGGCTGGATTCCACCAGGGTGTAATGCTCGCCGGCCTTGAAGTTGCCGTAGGTCACATGCCCGCGACAATCCTGCTGGTTATCATCCCCCGCCTCTTCTTCAAACAAGGTGACGTCCAGGCGATGCGCGCCGGGTTTCACTTCGAAGTAGCGGCCATCATTAATGTTTTTACCGTCTACCCGCTCGGCCATCAGGTCGTTGGGTGCCTCCTCTTGCAAGCCGATCCAGGCTTCGCTCGGGTCCGCCTTCGGCATCGGGCCGGCACACGCCGACAACAACAGGACCGCACTCAAGGCCGGGATCAACAACAAGGGTTTAAGCGACATGGCAGAACTCCAAATGGATAAAGAGTGAACAGGCGAAACAGCTCCCGTTCGATCGGTATCCAGCTTGTTACTGTCACCATTGTTGAACAAATGAATACATATGAAAGGATCTTCAGCCGTTAACTAAATCTTCCTTCACCTGGCTGAAAGGTGCGTGTTAGGTGGGTCCGTCAAGACTGCGAGCGTTTGCAATCCAACTCCTTTGGAGGTTACGGCATGCTCGGGCTGGTAAAGACCGCACTGCTCAAGCCCTACACGTTTATCGTGCTGGCAATTTTCATCTGCATCATCGGGCCCATGGCGGCCTTGCGTACCCCCACTGACGTATTTCCCGATATTGGCATCCCCGTCGTTGCGGTGGTTTGGCAGTACAACGGCCTGTCTCCGGACGCCATGGCCGGTCGCGTGATCTACACCTACGAACGCTCCCTGAGTACCACCGTCAACGACATCGAGCACATTGAATCGCAGTCGTTACCCGGCATGGGCATCGTGAAGATTTTCTTCCAGCCTGGCGTGGATATCCGCACCGCCAACGCCCAGGTAACAGCGGTGTCACAAACCGTGCTCAAGCAGATGCCACCGGGCATTACGCCGCCGCTGATCCTCAACTACAGCGCCTCTACGGTGCCGATTCTGCAGATGGCGTTCTCCAGCCCCAGCTTGTCGGAAGCGAAGATCCGCGACCTGGTGCAGAACAACATCCGCTTGCCCCTGAGCGCCCTGCCCGGCCTGGCCATGCCCACGCCAATGGGCGGCAAGCAACGCCAGATCACCCTCGACCTCGACCCACAGGCGCTGGCCGCCAAAGGTCTCTCGGCGCAGGACGTAGGCAACGCCCTGGCCCTGCAGAACCAGATTATCCCGGTGGGTACCGCCAAACTCGGCCCCAACGAATACACGATTTTGCTCAACAACAGCCCGAAGGCGATTGATGAGCTCAACGACTTGCCGATCAAGACAGTCGACGGTGCGATCATCACCATCGGCCAGGTGGCCCACGTGCGTGACGGCTCGCCGCCGCAGACCAACATCGTGCGCGTCGACGGCCACCGTGCGGTGCTGATGCCGGCCCTGAAAAACGGCAGCATCTCCACCCTGTCGATCATCGACGGCATCCGCCAGATGCTGCCGCGCATCAATGAAACCCTGCCGCCGTCGCTGAAGACCTCGCTGCTCGGCGACGCCTCGGTGTTCGTCAAACAGTCGGTGGGCAGCGTGGCCCAGGAAGGCATCATCGCCGCCTTGCTGACCAGTGCGATGATCCTGCTGTTCCTCGGCAGCTGGCGCTCGACCATCATCATCGCCGCGTCGATTCCCCTCGCGGTACTGTCGGCCATCGCCCTGCTGGCGGCCACCGGGCAAACCCTCAACGTCATGACCCTCGGCGGGCTGGCGTTGGCCGTGGGGATCCTGGTGGACGACGCCACAGTGACCATCGAGAACATCAACTGGCACCTGGAACAAGGCAAGGCGGTGAAGGACGCGATCCTCGACGGCGCCAAGCAAATCGTCGGCCCGGCGTTCGTGTCCCTGCTGTGTATCTGCATCGTGTTTGTGCCGATGTTCATGCTGCAAGGCATCGCCGGCTACCTGTTCCGCCCGATGGCATTGGCGGTGATTTTCGCCATGGCCAGCTCGTTCATTCTGTCGCGGACCCTGGTGCCGACCCTGGCGATGTTCCTGCTCAAGCCGCACGTGCCGGAGCAAGGTGAAGGTCATCACCCGGAAGATGAATTCATCAACCATCACGAGGGCGACCAGCACAAACCGCAGCGCAACGCGGTGCTGCAATCGGTGCTGAATTTCCAGCAGGGTTTTGAGCGTCACTTCTCCAACGTGCGGGACGTTTACCACGGCCTGCTGACCCTGGCCCTCGGCGCCCGCAAGCGCTTCATCATCGGCTTCCTGGCGTGCATCCTCGCCTCGTTCCTGCTGCTGCCAAGCCTGGGCCAGGACTTCTTCCCGGCCACCGACGCCGGGGCCATGGCCCTGCACGTGCGCTTGCCGCTGGGCACACGCATCGAAGAGAGCGCGGCGGCCTTTGACCGGATCGAAGCGCGGATTCGCGAGATCGTTCCGGCCGACGAACTGGACACCATCGTCGACAACATCGGCATCCCGCTGAGCGGCATCGACATGGCCTACAGCAGCAGTGGCACCATCGGCCCACAGGACGGCGATATCCAGGTCACCCTGAAAAAGGACCATGCGCCCACCGCCGACTACGTGAAAAAACTGCGTGAAGCGTTGCCCGAAAGCTTCCCCGGCAGCCAGTTCGCATTCCTCCCGGCAGACATCAGCAGCCAGATCCTCAACTTCGGTTCGCCGGCCCCGCTGGACGTGAAAATCTCCGGGCGCAGCGATGAAGAAAACCGCGCCTACGCCATCGAACTGGAACGTCGCCTGAAACACATACCGGGCATTGCCGACCTGCGCATCCAGCAGTCCACCGGCTACCCGTCACTGCAAGTCAACGTGGACCGCATGCGTGCCAACGGCCTGGGCATCACCGAGCGTGACGTAACCAACAGCATGGTTGCGTCCCTGGCCGGCAGCTCGCAAACCGCACCAACGTTCTGGCTCAACCCGGCCAACGGCGTGTCTTATTCGATCGTGGCAGCCACCCCGCAATACCGCCTCGACAGCCTGCCGTCCCTGGAAGCGTTGCCGGTAACCGGTGCCGATGGTCAGTCGCAGATCCTCGGCGGCGTGGCGACCATCTCGCGGGTACAAAGCCCGGCGGTGGTGACCCACTACAACATCGAGCCGACCCTGGACCTGTACGCCAACGTGCAAGGCCGCGACCTCGGCGGCGTTGCCAGCGATGTACAAAAGGTGCTGAACGACATGGCCCCGATGCGCCCCAAAGGCGCGACCATCAGCCTGCACGGGCAGATCGATGCGCTGCATGAAGCGTTCAACGGCTTGAGCTTCGGCCTGCTCGGTGCGGTGGTGCTGATCTACCTGCTGATCGTGGTCAACTTCCAGTCCTGGACCGACCCGTTCGTGATCATCACCGCGCTGCCGGCAGCGCTCGCGGGAATCGTCTGGATGCTGTTCCTCAGCGGCACGTCATTGTCGGTGCCCGCACTCACGGGGGCCATCCTCTGTATGGGCGTGGCCACCGCCAACTCGATCCTGGTGGTGAGCTTCTGCCGAGAGCGCCTGGCCGAACATGGCGATGCACTCAAGGCCGCACTGGAAGCCGGCTACACCCGTTTCCGCCCGGTCTGCATGACCGCCCTGGCGATGATCATCGGCATGTTGCCGCTGGCCTTGTCCGAAGAACAAAACGCGCCGCTGGGACGTGCCGTGATCGGCGGCCTGATCCTCGCCACCACTGCCACTTTGCTGTTTGTACCCGTGGTCTTCAGCCTGGTCCACGGTCGTCACCCTACTCGCGCTGCTGCTGGAGAAACTTCACATGTCGTCTGATCACAAACCCTCGCGCAAGCGTCTGATGCTCATGGGTGTCGGCGGCCTGACACTGGCTGCCCTGTTGGTCGCCAACGGCCTGCACGCCCGTACGATGCATGAAAAATCCGTCACCGCCTGGACCGAAACCGCCGCCGTGCCGCAGGTGCTGGTGTTCCAGCCCAAACAGAACGCGGCCGGCGACACCCTGCGCCTGCCCGCTCATCTGGAAGCCTGGAGCAAGGCACCGATTCATGCGCGGGTCAGCGGTTACCTGAAAGACTGGAAAGTCGACATCGGCAGCCAGGTCAAGGCCGGGCAGATTCTCGCCGAGATCGACAGCCCCGACCTCGACCAGCAAGTGGCGCAAACCCACGCGCGCATGGTGCAGGAACAGGCCAACGCACGACTGGCAGAAACCACTGCCACCCGCTGGAAAAACCTGCTGGACAGCCATTCGGTATCGCGCCAGGAGGCCGATGAAAAAACCTCGAATGCCCTGGCCGCCAAGGCCAACGCCCAGGCCGCCGAGGCTGACTATGCGCGGCTCTCGGCGCTGGAAGACTACAAGACCATTCGCGCGCCATTCGCCGGTGTGATCACCGCGCGCAACACCGACATCGGCCAGTTGATCAAGGCTGACAGCGACAGCGATCCGGAACTGTTCGACATCGCCGACACCCACCAACTGCGCCTCTACGTGCCGGTGCCGCAGAACTACGCCGCGGTGATTCATCCCGGGCTGGCCGCCCAACTGACGGTACCCGAGCACCCCGGCGAACACTTCAGCGCGAAGCTGATGGGCGACTCCACCGCCATCGACCGCCGCTCCGGCACCCTGCTCGCACAGTTCGTGGCCGACAACCCGGACGGCAAGTTGCTGCCCGGCGACTACGCCGAAGCCACCCTGGCGATTCCGGCGGATACCCATGGCGTGAGCATCCCGGCCAGCGCCCTGATCTTCCGCGCCGAAGGCACCCAGGTCGCGGTACTGGACGCCAAGAACCACGTGCACCTGCAAGACATCCACATCGGCCTCGACCTCGGCGAGCGCCTGGTGATTGACCAGGGCCTGAAACCCGCCGATCGCGTAGTCGACAACCCACCCGACGCACTGCGCGAAGGCGACGCCGTGCAAATGGCCGATGCCGGAGGTGCCCATGCGCCCAAGGCTTAAACCCCTCGCGGCCCTGGTATTGGTGGCACTGCACGGTTGCTCGCTGGCGCCCACCTACAAGGCGCCGACCATCGACCTGCCGGCCAAGTACCGCGAACAGACCAGCGACGGCCCGTGGCACAGCGCGCAACCGTCCGACCAACTGGCGCCGAAGTGGTGGCAGCTTTACCAGGACCCGCGCCTGAACGACCTGCAGGAACAACTGCTCAAGGCCAACCCGGACCTGGCGGCGGCGCTGGCGCATTTCGATGCGTCCCAGGCGTATGCCAGCCAGTTGCATGCCGGGCTGTTCCCGCAAATAACCGCCAGCGCGCAACCGTTGCGCCAGCGGCAATCGGACAATCGGCCACTGCGGGGTGATACCCAGCCTTCGGTGTACAACAGCAACACGGCGGGGTTTGCGCTGAGCTTCGATCTGGATCTGTGGGGCAAAATCCGCAACCAGGTGGCGGCTGGCGATGCACAGGCCCAAGCCTCCGGGGATGATTTGGCGGTGGCACGCCTGAGCCTGCAGCATCAGTTGGCGACGCTGTACGTGCAGCTCAACGGACTGGATGCCCAGAGCCGGATTCTCAGCAGTTCGCTGGATGATTTTGGCCAGGCGCTGAAACTGACCCGCAGCCGGTACGAGGGGCAGATCGCCTCGGAGCTCGACCTGACCCGGGCGCAGAATCAGCTGGCTGAAGCACAGGCGCAGCTTGACGATGTGCGCGGTCAACGCAATCTCACCGAGCATGCGATTGGTGAATTGGTGGGCGTATCCGCCAGTGAATTCCAGCTGCCGCCGAGCCAGCAATTGATCGCCTTGCCGGGAATTCCACAGCAGTTGCCGAGCCAGTTGCTGCAACGTCGGCCGGATATTGCGGCGGCGGAACGGCGGGTGTTTGCGGCCAACGCGAATATCGGCGTGGCCAAGGCGGCGTGGTACCCGGATTTCAGTTTGACCGGCTTGATTGGCGGGCAGACCCAAGGTGTGGGCAACTTGTTCTCCGCCGCCAATCGGTATTGGGCGCTGGGGCCGCTGGTGAATCTGCCGATCTTTGATGGCGGCCGGTTAAGCGCCAATGAGCGCCAGGCCAAGGCGGAGTTTGAAGAGGCTTCGGCGCACTATCGCAGCCAGGTGTTAAGAGCCGTGCGTGAGGTGGAAGACAACCTTGGGCAACTGCGCGACTTGCAGCAGGAGGCGATGGACGAACAAGCCGCCGCGAATGCCGCCGAGCACACACAGGCACTGGCGATGAACAGTTACCAGGCGGGGGCTGTGAGTTACCTGGATGTGGTGACGGCGCAGACGGCGGCGTTGCAGGCGCAGCGCACGTTGCAGGCGGTGCAGACGCGGCAGTTGCAGGCGAGTGTGGGGTTGGTGACGGCGCTGGGCGGCGGCTGGTTGCCTGGGGCGTGAGGTTGCTTCCTACAACCGGGATCACATACGGGAGTTTTGTTGATCCGGACGTCAGGGCGCCAAGTAGGCTCCCACAGCCTCGAGTGCTCGAAGCTTCAAATAATCCGCCTTGATGACCGCGTTGTCGGCATGCACCAAATAAATGGTACCCGGTTGGCTGAATACGTCTTTGGTCATGCCAATCGGCTGCCCGCTGCCAACGTAGAACACCGAATAAAAATAGGACTCGAGCTTCAGAAGCTCGCTTAAAAACAGCTCTTTGGTGAAACAACCCGGCGAACGATTGATTAGGCAGACGTTATAGCTGTGCAGCAACAATTCATAACCTACCTGGGCGTCAAGCAAGCGCTCAAATTGTTCCGGCTCAACGATGGACATAACCGTGGCGCGAATCTGCCCCAGTCCTGTCGTCTGTTCGGATACTTCAGGACGAAGAATTCCGTCGGTGCGCGCTGCGATCTCCACAAGTCTGGGACCTTTTTCGGTCAGCATAACCTCCGCGTGGCTAGGGCCATTTTCAATGCCCAGGCTTCTGACGACCTTGCGGGTGTAGTCGACCAGCAGCTCACACTCAGGCTCGGCAGGGCTGACCAGTTCATCAATGTCGTAAATGACGCTACCGCTGTCCAGCCGCTCCTTTCGGTATCTCACCACTTCAGTGACCATCTGCCTCGCGCCCAGGGAGACCATATTCACAACATATTCCACACCAACCAAATATTCCTGGATCAGGACCTGAGCGTTCCTAATATTGAGTCGATTGGTCGTTCCCAAAACCTTTCCGAAGGCGACCTCACAATCTTGCAAATCATCGCAAATATAAACCCCATCCGCGCCTGCACTATCCAGAGGTTTCAGCACCACGGGAAACCTGCCATGCCCCAGGATCCAGGCCTTGGCCGCACTCCATGACTCAACGATAGCCTGTTGCGCGGCTGGCAGCCCAGCGTCGGCGACACAACGGATCATTTCAAACTTGTTCCTGCGCGCCTGAGTTCGGTTGAATTGGTTGCGATAAGGAAGATTGAGCTGCTCGTTGAGCCAATCAGACAACAACACACCGGTTTCAGCCCCAGCGATGATGTACTGGGGATCGAACGTCGCAACGCGTTCGACCGTCGCTTCCAACTGCTTATTGACGATCAGACATTCATAAATCGAGGCATCGAAACCCATGTAGTAATAATCATCGAGCGTCGCGGACGACGCCACATGGATCAACGTACAGCCTCGCTCACGCAACGCTTTCGCGACAAACTTACCGGATGAAAAACCATCGACTATCACGACTCTGCTCATCTCAATCCCCGCCTTTCGAGATACAGACTTGCGATTGCTCGTCCAGAGAGTAAAAAAATAATGACGCCAACCGCCGTGACACTGGCTGCCGAAAACTCCACTCGTGTGTCGAGATATTGAAGCAGCAGGACAAACACCGGCAGTGTCAGCAGTAACAGCGAGACATGGATAGCACTGAGATAATGAATGGTTTTTTGAATCAGATAAATCGGCAGCAAATGGCCAATCACCACTAACGTCAGCATCGGCCAGAACAGCTCAGGGCCCAAGGCAAAACCGACACCCGTCGCGGGAATCAAGACGACACAGGCAATGATCATCACCACATTTCGGACCGCCAGAATTTCATAAACAACCCACTGTCGAGCGAATAGCTTTTTCGAGACGATCGTATACATCACGGTGCCCAACGCGCACACCAGAACGCTGACGATGCCAAGCATTCGCTGCCCGGTAGTGGTGGAAGACACACCACTGTCACCCATGAATGACTTGAACAACATGATTCCCACGGAAATCAGTACCAGCCAGGAAATCAATGTATCCGCCAACGCGGTTTTAACTCTGTTTTTATCAAGAGCAGAGAGGATGAGCGTTAGCGCCGGCCCGCATGCCACTGAGGCCACGCCGACAACGGCAGGTTCCAGATAACGGAGTGCGTAGAATAGGCCGCCCCAGTTCAATAGAACTGCAACATTGACTAAAAAAACTAACAATATGTTTTCGCACAGTTTTAAGATAAGTTTTTTGTTACTTCGCAAGAGCGTAAAACTTAGAAAAAACGCTCCTGAAAAACTGAAGCAGTAAAAAATGACTACCAAGGGATTTATCATTTGGGTAACAAAAGCCACATACACGTCAAATGCAGCACTGATAAAGCAAAAAATCAGCCCAAGCACCATTCCGCGCCGCATCAAGCTACTCATTTAAATCACCAGATGGTGTGCAACCTTGACGGGCTTCGAATTGCTTCATCGTCTTGATGCCATCTAAAATCCGCATCAGTCAATCACCTCAACACCTCCAGCCCTCACATTGATTTTTATTATAGTTTTTACCAAAATCCCAGTTTTCTCAAACACTTCCCCGATTCCTCCGCCGCCTACTTTTTCTACTGCACAGATAACACCTAAAACTTCCCCGCCACTTGCTCTAACGGCGTCAACCAATGAAACAATCGTCCCCCCGGTACTCAACGTATCATCAACGATGACAACTCGATCATCGCGACCTATTCCGTTGAGATATAGTTTCCCGTCAAAGTATTCTGAACTAATACCCACAACCTGCTCATTTAGACAATCCAGGCTATAGGGATACCAGCGCGCCATCGCAAGAGGAATGCCAGTCAATAACGAAACCGCTGTGGCGAGAGGTGCCCCTTTATCCTCCTCAGTAACAATTTTAGTAGCAGTCAGATCCATAAGCCTAATTGACCTCTGAGCGACTTCCATCAAAACTTGTGGCCGCAGCGCGGGAATCTGATCCGCAAATTCATTAACCGTAGTCAATGCTTTTCCAGAATTCACAACATCGGCGTTCCTATAAACATCTTCAAGTAACATTTTTTCAATCCTCCCTGTATTCTGGATAAATACCATCCCAGCGACTTCTATATTTCCACGCACTATCAAAAAATAGAGTCACGATATTTTGATTGTTACACTCCCGAATAATCTCGTCACAGACCAATAAATTTGCGCCGCAAGTTGGTCCAATCTGGATACCCGAATCAACGATAAATTGCTTCATGCGCTGCCAAGACCGGGCGCCACCCACTAACCTCACCTCATCTACAAGTTCAGGTATCGTATTAATGGATAATACTCCAGCCCCCAGCCCCATAAGATTATGAGGACGATGCTTAAAAGCCGTATTTTTCTTCATCGCGTAGAGAGGTGCCGAACTTTTGACCTCTATACCTATAGCTTTAATTTCTTTGTATTCTCGTTTCAACACTTCTGCAATACCGGAAAACGTTCCCCCTGTACCGATGGAGCATATGAAAAAGTCAGGTATGACATTCATCTTTTTTAGTGCATTGACGATTTCTTCGCCACAGCCGTGCCATGCCTCTTTATTTAGTAGCGTATTGGACTGATCCAGAAAGTAGGTATTTCCTTCTAGTGTTTCTGAGGAAAACTTTTTGGCCATCGTAGCCGCTCCAGTTAAAAACTCTTCCTTTGGAGTTTCGGTTATTTGTGCCCCATAAGATAAAATTTGTGCTTTGCGTTCCTGCGTCATGCCCTCTGGCATAAAAACTCTTATTGAATAACCTTTTTCTCTGCCTATCCATGCGAGCGCGGCACCTCCGTTCCCTGTGGAACTATCCACCAGTATCATGCCAGGTTGAATAACCCCCGATGCCTCTAGCTTGGTAATGATACTCAAGTAGGTTTTATCCTTATGACTGCCCGACGGGTTCATAAACTCGCACTTTGAAAACACCCGATTTCCGCTGTCGCTTTTAACCTCCACAAGTGGCGTATCTCCTATATCACCTAGCTTCATTATTCCTCCTTTAACCCAAGCATTTATTCCGATGCATTTGACCCTATCAAAACATTGCAAAAGTAAATAGCTAGCAAAACGGTTAGGTGCTTGCAAAAAAAACTAACACCTTCAGGTAGCACCGATAACGGAAAAATGAAAAAGGGAACTTTCACACAAGCTGCTCGGATGTGACCTTCATACTATTTAACCCATTATCTGCAGTTACTAGTATCCACTGGGCTCTGGGGCCCTTGGTAAACCGGCCGATCTTCAACGGCGGGCGCCTGAGTGCCAAGCCAAGGCCGAGTTTGAAGAGGCCTCGGCCCACTACCTCAGCCAGGTTTTACGCGCCGTGCGCAAGGTTAAAGATAACTAGGGGCAACTGCCGGATTTGCAGCAGAAAGCGCTGGATGAACAGTTATCTGGCGGGGGCTCTGAGTTATCTGGATGTGGTGACGGCGCAGACGGCGGCGTTGCAGGCGCAGCGCACGTTGCAGGCGGTGCAGACGCGGCAGTTGCAGGCGAGTGTGGGTTTGGTGACGGCGCTGGGCGGAGGCTGGAAGCCCGACGCCTGATACCTGTCTCAAGAACGACAGTGATCAACTGTGGGAGCGGGCTTGCTCGCGAAGGCGGTGGGTCAGCACCGGATATGCTGGCTGACACACCGCCTTCGCGAGCAAGCCCGCTCCCACATTTTATCGCAGTGACTGGACGTACTCAGGCAGCCAACTTACCGCTGGCGATTGCCACCGAAGCTGCCACCATTGCCCTCAGCAACACCGCACACCCCGCCGCCAAATCATCCGGCGCCGCGTTCTCGATTTCGTTATGGCTGATGCCACCCTCACACGGCACAAAGATCATCCCCGCGGGCCCCAGTTCCGCGACGAAAATCGCGTCATGCCCTGCCCCGCTCACGATATCCATGTTCGACAACCCCAACCCATTGGCCGCATCACGCACGGCATCCACGCAGCCTTTGTCGAAGTACAGCGGCGGGAAGTCAGCGGTGGGTGTCATCTCGAACGTGAGGCCGTGCTTGGCGCAGGTCTCGTCGATCACCTTGCGCACCTGGGCAATCATCGAATCCAGCCGCGCCGGTTCCAGATGGCGGAAGTCCAGGGTCATGCGCACTTCGCCAGGAATGACGTTGCGTGAGCCCGGATACGCTTGCAGGCAACCGACGGTGCCGCAGGCGTGAGGCTGATGACCCAACGCCGCCGCGTTAACTGCAGCCACCACGGCCGCGGCACCGACCAGGGCATCCTTGCGCAGGTGCATCGGGGTCGGCCCCGCATGCGCCTCGACACCCCGCAGTTTCAGGTCGAACCATTTCTGGCCAAGGGCGCCCAGCACCACACCGATGGTTTTCTTTTCATCCTCAAGAATCGGACCTTGCTCGATATGTGCTTCGAAATATGCGCCCACCTTGTGCCCGCTCACCGGGCGTGATCCGGCATACCCAATGGCATTCAGCGCATCGCCCACGGTCACGCCGTCGGCATCCGTCTTCGCCAGCGTGTCGGCCAGGGTGAATTTCTCGGCAAACACCCCGGAGCCCATCATGCATGGAGGAAAGCGCGAGCCTTCTTCGTTGGTCCACACCACCACTTCCAGCGGCGCTTCGGTTTCCACCTTCAGGTCATTGAGGGTGCGCAACACCTCAACGCCCGCCAGCACACCAAAACAGCCATCAAACTTGCCGCCGGTGGGCTGGGTGTCGATATGGCTGCCGGTCATCACCGGCGGCAACTGGGGATTGCGCCCGGGCCGGCGGGCGAAGATATTGCCGACGCCATCGATGGTCACGGTACAGCCCGCTTCCTCGCACCACTTCACAAACAGGTCGCGGGCCTGGCGATCGAGGTCGGTCAGGGCCAGGCGGCAGACGCCGCCCTTGGGGGTGGCGCCGAGCTTGGCGAGTTCCATCAGGGACAGCCACAGACGATCGCGGTTGATGTGCTGATGGGTGGATTGCAGAACGTCTATGGCAGCGTTCATGGGGATCTCCTCAGGCAGTAGTTCTTATGAATTTGACCAGACTCTCACTGGAGGACTGCGATCAAAAATGTGGGAGCGGGCTTGCTCGCGAAGGCGGTGATTCAGCTAACACATCTGGCGACTGGCACACCGTATTCGCGAGCAAGCCCGCTCCCACATTTGATTGCATTCCACATCGATTAAAGCGGTGTTTTCACCGCGACCACACGAGCCCCGCGCTTCATGCAGAGGGCGTAATACAACAGGCCACCGAGCGCCGAGCCGGTGAACCAGCCATAGCTGTAGAACCAGCTGAACGCGTCGCTGCCCAGGGACAGCAACGTCAACACCACCGGCACGCCAAACGCCAGGAAGCCATGCCAGTTCCACGCCGGGTACACGTCATCGCGATACAAACCGGCGAGGTCCAGTTGCTGTTTCTTGATGATGAAATAGTCCACCACCATGATCCCGGCGATCGGCCCCAAGAGGCTTGAGTAACCCAGCAACCAGTTGGAATAGACGGTTTCCAGGCTCACGTCGGAAATGATCAGCCCGAGCTTTTTCAGCAGTTCGTGGGCCATCAGCGCCAGGCCCACCAGGCCGGTGAGCACCACCGCTGTGGTGCGGTTGATCAGCTTGGGGGCGATGTTCTGGAAGTCGTTGGTGGGCGAGACGATGTTCGCCGCGGTGTTGGTGGACAAGGTGGCGATGATGATCAGCGCCATCGCCACGGCCACCCACACCGGGCTCTGGATATGGCCGATCAGGGTCACCGGATCGGAGACGCTGACGCCCACCAGTTTTACCGAGGCGGCGGTCATGATCACGCCGAGGGCGGCGAACAGGAACATGGTCAGCGGCAGGCCGAAAATCTGCCCGAGGATCTGGTCTTTCTGGCTCTTGGCGTAGCGGCTGAAGTCGGGGATGTTCAACGACAAGGTGGCCCAGAAACCCACCATCGCCGTCAGGCCCGCCATGAAGTAGCCGGTGAGACTCGCGCCTTCGGGACGTTTGGGCGGGATGGCCATCAACTCGGTCAGCGACACATTCGGCAGCGCCCACACCAGCAGCCCGATACCCACCGCCACCAGCAGCGGTGCCGACAGGGTTTCCAGCCATTTGATCGACTCGGCGCCACGCAATACCACCCACAGGTTCAGGGTCCAGAAGATCATGAAGCCGATCACTTCACCGGTGCCGCCAAGGGATTTCCAACCCTCGAAAATCGACCCCAGGAACAGGTGGATCGCCAGGCCGCCAAACATCGTCTGGATACCGAACCAGCCACACGCCACCAACGCGCGGATCAGGCACGGCACGTTGGAGCCGAGCACGCCGAAGGACGAGCGCAGCAACACCGGAAACGGGATGCCGTACTTGGTACCGGGGAAGGCGTTGAGGGTCAGCGGGATCAGCACCACGATATTGGCCAGCAGGATCGCCATCAGCGCCTCGCCCACCGACAACCCGAAGTACGCGGTGAGCACGCCGCCCAGGGTGTAGGTCGGCACACACACTGACATGCCGATCCACAGCGCGGTGATATGCCACTTGTTCCAGGTGCGTTCGCGCACCTTGGTCGGTGCCATGTCGTGGTTGTAGCGGGGGCTGTCGAGGACGTCGGGGCCGGCGTCGAGTTCGTACAGGCCGTTGCGCTCAATGACTTGCGATCTGTTCTGTTGCATGGCCGCTCCACGGTTTTTTCGAATTATTTTTGCTCACCCCGTGACGTGCACGGGATGGCCGGAGTACCTCGTTGACAACATGACATCCGGGACCCGGCCAACCGCCACCGCACTCAATAACCGTGCCGTAAACCGTCAACCTGCCCGCACCGCTTATATAACTTGCTGATGTTTATCAGCTTTATTGTCTCGACCGAAGAGCCCCTCGTTACTTTCAGCGTTACTCAGGCCAACTAACGCAGAAGTTGTCCGAACCCTCAGGACTCAATCTGGTGCAACACAATTATTTTTATTTACCGGCCCCGTCAAGAGGCATGTCTCAAGCGTCTGATTTGCAATAGGAAATGTTGCTCATATTGGGAACCTGTCAAGTGCGTCAAAATGGTGAGAGGCCGCTACATTTTGGTGATTTTGATTTTTTATCGTTAAAATTCAATAATTTATTACAGACATAAGCTTATAAAAAATATTCTTGCTCATTCGAAAAACTCGGGCTAGTTTCTATTCCTGTCACCGCTGACAGGAATTAACTTTCCAGCGGCGCGATGCATGACAACACTTAGAACTGGCACAAGCCGGTCAAGCCTGTGAGGAACTCGACATGTCGCTGTTGATCCGTGGCGCTACCGTTATTACCCATGATGAAAGTTACCGAGCCGATGTTTTATGCGCAGACGGTCTAATCCGCGCCATTGGCACTGATCTGGATATTCCCGCCGGCACCGAGATACTCGACGGCAGCGGTCAATACCTGATGCCCGGCGGCATCGACCCCCATACCCATATGCAGTTGCCCTTCATGGGCACCGTGGCCAGTGAAGATTTTTTCAGTGGCACGGCCGCCGGGTTGGCGGGCGGCACCACGTCGATCATCGACTTCGTGATTCCCAACCCGCAGCAATCCCTGCTGGAAGCCTTCCATCAGTGGCGCGGCTGGGCCGAGAAGTCGGCGTCCGACTACGGCTTTCACGTCGCCATTACGTGGTGGAGCGAGCAGGTCCGCGAGGAAATGGCCGAGCTGGTGAGCCAACACGGCATCAACAGCTTCAAGCATTTCATGGCGTACAAGAACGCAATCATGGCCGCCGACGACACCTTGGTGGCGAGCTTCGAACGCTGCCTGGAACTGGGTGCGGTACCGACGGTGCATGCCGAAAACGGCGAGCTGGTGTATCACCTGCAACGCAAGCTGATGGCCCAGGGCATTACCGGGCCTGAAGCGCATCCGTTGTCGCGGCCTTCGCAGGTGGAAGGTGAAGCCGCCAGCCGGGCGATCCGGATTGCCGAAACCATCGGCACGCCGCTGTACCTGGTGCACGTGTCCACCAAGGAAGCGCTGGATGAAATCACCTACGCCCGCAGCAAGGGCCAGCCGGTGTACGGCGAAGTATTGGCCGGGCATCTGCTGCTGGACGACAGCGTGTATCAACACCCCGACTGGCAGACCGCCGCCGGCTATGTGATGAGCCCGCCCTTCCGCCCGCGCGGGCATCAGGAGGCACTGTGGCATGGCCTGCAATCGGGCAACCTGCACACCACCGCCACCGACCATTGCTGCTTCTGCGCCGAGCAAAAAGCCGCCGGGCGGGATGACTTCAGCAAAATTCCCAATGGCACTGCCGGTATCGAAGACCGCATGGCGCTGTTGTGGGATGAGGGCGTGAACACTGGGCGCTTGTCGATGCAGGAATTCGTTGCGCTGACGTCTACCAACACCGCGAAGATCTTCAACCTGTATCCACGCAAAGGAGCGATCCGCGTGGGGGCCGATGCTGACCTGGTGCTGTGGGACCCGCAAGGCACACGGACCATTTCCGCGAAGACTCACCACCAGAAAGTCGACTTCAACATCTTCGAAGGCAAGACCGTGCGCGGCGTGCCGAGCCATACCATCAGCCAGGGCAAGCTGGTCTGGGCGGATGGGGATTTGCGCGCCGAACGGGGTGCGGGTCGGTATATCGAACGGCCGCCGTATCCGCCGGTGTTTGAGCAGTTGAGCAGGCGGGCGGAGCGTTCCAGGCCGGTTGCTGTGAAACGCTGAGGCCGCCATTCGCGAGCAAGCCCGCTCCCACATTCGCCCCCATTCCAACAGGATAAATGCAGTCGAATGTGGGAGCGGGCTTGCTCGCGAAGAGGCCGGTACAGGCAAAAAAAAAAAACCACTGCCCACCAGAGGCAGCACCTCAAAAACCGTGAGGCCAATACCGTGATCCAGACCCTGAACCATCTTCCCCACCCCCATGAAGATGCGGCGGCCCTCGCCGCGCATTTCACCGACCTGGCGCCGCCGCTCAATGCCCGGCAAGCCCAACTGGAAGCCTCGCGCTGCCTCTACTGCTACGACGCGCCGTGCGTTAACGCGTGCCCCAGCGAGATCGATATCCCGTCGTTCATCCGCAATATCCACACGGAGAACGTCCAGGGCGCCGCGCAGAAGATTCTCTCGGCGAATATCCTCGGCGGCAGTTGCGCCCGGGTCTGCCCGACGGAAATCCTCTGCCAGCAAGCCTGCGTGCGCAACAATGCCGAGGAATGCGCCCCGGTGCTGATCGGCCTGTTGCAGCGCTACGCGGTGGACAACGCGCACTTCAGCGAACACCCGTTCCAGCGCGCCGCGCCCACTGGCAAACGCATCGCGGTGGTCGGCGCCGGGCCTGCGGGGTTGTCCTGCGCCCATCGCAGCGCCTTGCACGGCCATGACGTGGTGATTTTCGAAGCCCGGGAAAAAGCCGGCGGCCTGAATGAATACGGGATCGCCAAGTACAAGCTGGTGGATGACTTCGCGCAAAAGGAACTGGATTTCCTCCTGCAAATTGGCGGCATCGAGATCCGTCACGGCCAGCGCCTGGGCGACAACCTGACCTTGAGCGAACTGCACCAGCAGTTCGATGCAGTGTTCCTCGGCCTTGGCCTGGCTGCCAGCAAACAGCTCGGCCTGCCACACGAAGACGCCCCCGGCCTGCTCGCCGCCACCGACTACATCCGTGAACTGCGCCAGGCCGACGACCTCAGTCAACTGCCCCTGGCCGACCGTTGCATCGTGCTCGGCGCCGGCAACACGGCCATCGACATGGCGGTGCAAATGGCCCGCCTCGGTGCCCGTGACGTCAACCTGGTGTATCGCCGTGGCCTGGCTGAAATGGGCGCCACCGGCCATGAGCAGGACATCGCCAAGGCCAACCAGGTACGCCTGCTGACCTGGGCCCAGCCCGAAGAAGTGTTGCTCGACGACCAGGACCATGTGCGCGGCATGCGTTTCGCCCGCACCCGCATGGTCGATGGCCGCCTGCAAGCCACCGGCGAGACCTTCGAACTGGCCGCCGACGCGATCTTCAAGGCCATCGGCCAAGGCTTCGACGACGAGGCACTGCACGACCCGCTGGCCCACCAACTGCAACGCCAGGGCGATCGGATCTTCGTCAACGAACAGCTGCGCACCAGCATCCCCGGTGTGTACGCCGGCGGCGATTGCGTCAGCCTCGGCCAGGACCTCACCGTCCAGGCCGTGCAACATGGCAAGCTGGCCGCTGAAGCCATGCACGCCCAACTCATGCTGAATGTGGAGGCTGCGTAATGGCCGATCTCTCGATTGTATTCGCCGGCATCAAAGCCCCCAATCCGTTCTGGCTGGCCTCCGCGCCGCCTACCGACAAGGCCTACAACGTGGTCCGCGCCTTTGAAGCAGGCTGGGGCGGCGTGGTCTGGAAAACCCTCGGCGAAGACCCGGCCGCGGTCAACGTCTCATCGCGCTACTCGGCGCACTTTGGTGCCAACCGTGAAGTGCTCGGCATCAATAACATCGAGCTGATTACCGACCGCTCCCTGGAGATCAACCTGCGGGAAATCACCCAGGTGAAAAAGGACTGGCCGGACCGCGCGCTGATCGTGTCATTGATGGTGCCGTGTGTTGAGGAGTCGTGGAAGCACATCCTGCCACTGGTGGAAGCCACCGGCTGTGACGGCATCGAGCTGAACTTCGGCTGCCCCCACGGCATGCCGGAACGCGGCATGGGCGCGGCGGTGGGCCAGGTGCCGGAGTATGTGGAACAGGTGACGCGCTGGTGCAAGACCTATTGCTCGCTGCCGGTGATCGTCAAGCTCACGCCGAACATCACCGACATACGCGTGGCGGCGCGGGCAGCGTATCGCGGGGGCGCGGATGCGGTGTCGCTGATCAACACCATCAACTCCATCACCAGTGTCGACCTGGAGCGCATGGTCGCCCTGCCGATGGTCGGCACCCAAAGCACCCACGGGGGTTACTGCGGCTCGGCGGTGAAACCCATCGCACTGAACATGGTGGCGGAGATTGCCCGGGACCCACAGACACAAGGCTTGCCGATCTGCGGGATTGGCGGGATTGGCAACTGGCGCGATGCAGCGGAATTCGTCGCGCTGGGCTGCGGCGCGGTGCAGGTGTGCACGGCGGCGATGCTGCATGGGTTTCGGATTGTCGAAGAAATGAAGGACGGGCTGTCGCGGTGGATGGACAGCCAGGGTTACAGCAGCCTGCAGGAATTTTCCGGGCGGGCGGTGGGCAATACGACGGATTGGAAGTACCTGGATATCAATTACCAGGTGATCGCCAAAATTGACCAGGCGGCATGTATTGGCTGTGGGCGTTGCCATATTGCCTGTGAAGACACGTCGCACCAGGCGATTGCCAGCTTGAAGCAGGCGGATGGGACACATAAATACGAAGTGATCGATGATGAGTGCGTGGGGTGCAACCTGTGCCAGATCACCTGCCCGGTGGCGGACTGTATCGAGATGGTGCCGGTGGATACCGGGAAGCCGTTTTTGAACTGGACGCAGGATCCGAGGAACCCCTACCGCGAGGCGGTGTAGCCTGAATGATCGTTCCCACGCTCCGCGTGGGAATGCATCCGTTGAAGCTCCGCGTCACGACCTTAAGAGCGGACGCAGAGCGTCCAGGGCGGCATTCCCACGCGGAGCGTGGGAACGATCTAGGGCTCCAACCCGATCCCCCGCAGGATCACACTCGTCACCGTCTGCACCGCCCGCTCAAACTGCATGTCCGACAACGGCTGATGGTCATTCAGGATCTTCACCTGATGGTCAAAGTCGGCATAGTGCTGGGTCGACGCCCAGATCATATACAGCAGGCTCGACGGCTCCACCGGCAAAATCCGCTTGTCCTCCACCCACTGGCGAATCTTCGCTTCCTTCATCTTGGCCCAGTCATACAGGCTCACATCCAGCGCCTCCCCCAGGGTTGGCGCGCCGTGGATGATTTCATTCGCCCAGACTTTCGAACCATAAGGCCGGCTGCGGGAATGTTGCATCTTGGCGCGGATGTAGCTGCTGAGCACCACCCGCGGGTCGTCGAACATCTCGAAGCACAAGGCGTCCTGCTTCCACACCTCCAGCAGGTCGAACAACACCGCGCTGTACAGCTCGCTCTTGGTACTGAAGTAGTAATGCAGGTTGGAGCGCGGCAGTTGCACTTCTTCAGCGATGTCGGCCATGGCGGTGCTGCCATAGCCCTTCTCGGCGAAGACCTTTTCAGCCGCCAGCAGAATCTTTTCGACGTTGACCCGACGAATACCGATCTTGTGATTGCCCATAAGGGCTCCCTGACAACAACATGGCTTCAAGACTACCATCCGCTCTAGATCGCGGCGACACGCCACTGTGAAACTTCGTACAAGAACCTTCCCCGCCGATAGCGGATTGGTTAGCATCGCCATCCCCTCGAAGGATCATCCCCCATGACTATTCGACAGCGAAGCGCGTGCGACGACCCGGTGCTGGGTGCACTGTGGGAACGCTCGGTGCGCGCCACCCATGACTTTCTCAGCGAAGACGACATCCAGCGCCTGCTGCCCCTGGTACGCGACTGCTACCTGCCGATGCCCGCACTTGAAGTGTGGGTGTACGAAGATACCCAAGGCATTGGCGGCTTCGTCGGCACCGGCGGCAATAATGTCGAGATGCTGTTTATCGACCCGAACCGACGCGGCCAGGGCATCGGTCGCCAGTTGCTGGACTTCGTACGCGCCCGCCACGACACCCTGCGGGTCGACGTGAACGAGCAGAATCCACAGGCCGTGGGTTTCTACCTGCACTATGGTTTTATCCAGACCGGCCGCTCGCCCGTCGATGGCGAAGGCAAGCCCTTCCCCTTGTTGCACATGGCACTACCGAACGACTGACTCTCACCTGAAGGTATTGAACAATGTTGATCAAGAAGACCCTCACCACCGTTGCCCTGCTCGCTTCCCTGCTGGGCGCCTCGGCCGCGTTTGCCCACGCCCACCTGAAAAGCTCGGAGCCTGCCGCCGACAGCAGCGTCGCCGCGCCCAAGGACCTGCGCCTGACGTTCAGCGAAGGCGTTGAAGCGACCTTCACCAAGGTATCCCTGAGCAAGGACGGCACCGAAGTCGCGATCAAGGGCCTGGAAACCCCGGACGCCGACAAGAAAGTATTGGTGGTGACACCGGCCGCACCCTTGGCCGCCGGCACCTACAAAGTGGTGTGGAACGCGGTCTCGGTGGATACCCACAAGAGCAACGGTGAATACAGCTTCAAGGTCGGCCAGTAATCCATGGCCACCCTGCTGGTGCTGTGCCGTTTCCTGCATTTCATCGTCGTGCTGTTGATGTTCGGGGCCTGTGTGTTCAGGCCCTGGCTGCTGGGCGCGGGACCGCAACCGGTGCTGGACCGCCAACTGTCGCGCATCACCCAAGGGTTGGCGTGGCTGGCATTGGTGTCGGGGGTGGCGTGGCTGCTGTTGATCAGCGCGAGCATGGCCGGTGTCGGGCTGGGCGCGCTGGAATGGTCGACCGTGCAGTTGGTGCTGGGCAAAACCTTCTTCGGCCAGGTCTGGACCTGGCACTTGCTACTGAACGTGCTGCTGGTTCTGGGCCTGATGACGCCGTGGAAAGCGTTGCGCCTGCCGCTCTGTGCATTGCTGCTGGCGACACTGGCACCGGTGGGCCATGGCGCCATGCTCAATGGCATGGCCGGACAGTTGCTGATCCTCAATCAGGTGGTGCACCTGGTGTGTGTCGGTGCCTGGCTGGGCGGCCTGCTCCTGCTGGTGTTGATCCTCAGGCAATCGCCCCGCTATCCGTTGGAACCGATCCTCAAGCGCTTCAGTGGCATCGGTTATGGCCTGGTGACAGGGCTGCTGGTGACCGGATTGATCAACGTGCGGGTGCTCACCGGGCAGTTCTGGCCGACGCCCTTGTTCACAGGGTTCGCCCTGATCCTGTTGATCAAGGTGCTGCTGGTGTTCGGCATGCTCGCCCTGGCGCTGCTGAACCGCCTGCGGATTCACAACTGTGAGCAGCGGCTGCCTGCCTTGAAGGCCAGCGTAATGATTGAATGGTTACTAGGTGTTTCAGCGGTAGCCGCCGTTTCGCTGCTTGGCACCTTGCCGCCCATGGTTGCAGCGGGATAACTCCTTCCCCCCTGACTCCCTTCACGCAGGGAGTCATCGTATAACTTTCGATTGACATCCCCCTGAAACCTCGCAAATATCGCCCTCAATGTTGTACGACAACGTATAACAAAAAATAAAAACAACAAAAAGACAAGGGAGCGTCACTGTGAGCCAACACGTCCGCCAGTTCTCCGGCACCACCCGTTTTGCCGCCATCGGTTTGAGCAGCCTGGCCTTTACCCTCCCCGCCACCGCCTCGGCAGAAGGCTTCATCGATGACGCCACCGCCACGCTCAACCTGCGCAACGCCTACTTCAACCGCAACTTCACCAACCCCGCCTACCCCCAGGGCAAGGCCGAGGAGTGGACGCAAAACTTCATTCTCGATGCCAGGTCCGGCTTCACCCAAGGCACCGTCGGTTTCGGCCTGGACGTGCTGGGCCTGTACTCGCAGAAACTCGACGGCGGCAAAGGTACCGCCGGCACCCAACTGCTGCCGACCCGCAGCGATGGCCGCCCTGCCGATAACTTCGGGCGCCTGGGCGTGGCGCTGAAAACCAAGCTGTCGAACACCGAATTGAAAGTCGGCGAATGGATGCCGGTACTGCCGATCCTGCGCTCGGATGACGGCCGCTCACTGCCGCAAACGTTCCGCGGCGGCCAGGTAACGTCCAGGGAAATCGCCGGCCTGACCTTGTATGGCGGCCAGTTCCGCGGCAACAGCCCGCGCAACGACGCGAGCATGGATGACATGTTTCTCAACGGCAAAGCCGCATTCACCTCGGACCGCTTCAACTTCGGCGGCGGCGAATACACCTTCAACGACAAGCGCACCCAGGTTGGCGTGTGGTACGCCGAACTCAGTGACATCTACCAGCAACAGTATTTCAACCTCACCCACAGCCAGCCCGTGGGCGACTGGACCCTGGGCGCCAACCTCGGGTTCTTCACCGGCAAGGAAGACGGCAAGGCCCTGGCCGGCGACCTCGACAACAAAACCGCGTTCGCCCTGCTCTCGGCCAAATACAAAGGCAACAGCTTCTATATCGGCCTGCAGAAACTCACCGGCGACAGCGCCTGGATGCGGGTCAACGGCACCAGCGGCGGCACCCTGGCCAACGACAGCTACAACGCCAGCTACGACAACGCCAAGGAAAAATCCTGGCAGGTGCGGCACGACTTCAACTTCGTGGTACTGGGCATTCCCGGGTTGACCATGATGAACCGCTACATCAGTGGCGATAACGTGCACACCGGGGCGATCACCAATGGCAAGGAGTGGGGCCGTGAGTCGGAACTGGCCTACACGGTACAAAGCGGTCCACTGCGGGACCTGAATGTGCGCTGGCGCAACGCAACGATGCGCCGGGATTTCAGTACCAACGAGTTTGATGAAAACCGGATATTCATCAGTTACCCGCTGTCGTTGTTATAGCGGTTTACAAACAACCGGAAAGGCTTTTGTGGCGGGGGAGCTTGCTGTGGCGAGGGAGCTTGCTCCCGCTGGGCTGCGCAGCGGCCCCAAAATCTTGGGAGCGCTTCGCACTCCAGCGGGAGCAAGCTCCCTCGCCACAGGACAGCGATGAGCCTCTATCAACTTCGACCAATAGTGCGTTGACAAGTGTAGGAAACCCTAAGGATACTTCGGATCAGTCATACGACAACCTACAACAATAACGGGATCACCATGACCACCACAACCGCCCCTACCCCGTTCAACCGCTTGCTGCTCACCGGTGCCGCCGGTGGCCTGGGCAAAGTCTTGCGCGAACGCCTGCGTCCTTACGCCAAGGTACTGCGCCTGTCGGATATCGCCGACATGGCCCCGGCCGCTGACGACAGCGAAGAAGTATTGCCTTGCGATCTTTCCGACAAACAAGCCGTGCACCAACTGGTGGAAGGCGTCGATGCGATCCTGCATTTCGGCGGCGTATCGGTGGAACGCTCGTTCGAGGAAGTGCTGGGCGCGAACATCTGCGGGATCTTCCACATCTATGAAGCGGCGCGCCGCCATGGGGTCAAGCGCGTCATCTTCGCCAGCTCCAACCACGTGATCGGCTTCTACAAGCAGGACGAAGCCCTCGACGCCCACTCCCCGCGCCGCCCCGACAGTTACTACGGGCTGTCCAAATCCTACGGCGAGGACATGGCCAGTTTCTACTTCGATCGCTATGGCATCGAGACCGTCAGCATCCGCATCGGCTCCTCGTTCCCCGAACCCCAGAACCGCCGGATGATGCACACCTGGCTGAGCTTCGACGACCTCACCCAACTGCTCGAACGCTCGCTGTACACACCGAATGTCGGGCATACCGTGGTCTACGGCATGTCGGATAACCTCGATGTGTGGTGGGACAACCGCTTCGCCGCGCACCTGGGCTTCACCCCGCGGGACTCTTCCGAAGTATTCCGCAAACAGGTGGAAGCCCAGCCGATGCCCGCTGCCGACGACCCGGCGCGGGTGTACCAGGGTGGCGCGTTTTGCGCCGCCGGCCCGTTCGGTGACTGACCACAGACCAACCCAAGGGAATGAGTGGCCATGCAAGCAGAACTGATTGTCGACGCCCGCAACGCCGTGGGTGAATGCCCGGTGTGGGTACCCGGGGAAAACGCCCTGTACTGGGTGGATATTCCCACAGGCGAACTGCAACGCTGGAACGCCACCAGCGGCCAGGCGCAGGCCTGGAAAGCTCCGCAGATGCTCGCCTGCATCGCCCGCACCTCGGCGGGCGATTGGGTTGCGGGCATGCAAACCGGGTTTTTCCGGCTGACGCCCCACAACGATGGCAGGCTCGACACTGCGCCCCTGGCCAGCGTCGAGCACGCCCGCCCGGACATGCGCCTGAACGATGGCCGCTGTGATCGCCAGGGCCGGTTCTGGGCCGGCAGCATGGTGCTGAACATGGCCGAGAATGCGGCCGACGGTGCACTGTACCGCTACGAAACAGGCGGGGCGGTTCACACTGCACTCAACGGTTTCATCACCCCCAACGGCCTGGCCTTCAGCCCGGACGGGCGCACGATGTACCTCTCGGATTCGCACCCGTTGGTCCAGCAGGTCTGGGCCTTCGACTACGACATCGACAGCGGCACGCCGTCCAATCGGCGGCTGTTTGTGGATATGCACCAGTTCCTCGGCCGCCCCGACGGAGCCGCCGTGGATGCCGAAGGTTGCTACTGGATCTGCGCCAACGATGCCGGGCTGGTCCACCGCTTTACCCCCGACGGCCGTCTCGACCGCTCACTGGCCGTGCCGGTGAAAAAACCCACCATGTGCGCCTTCGGTGGCAGCCGCCTGGACACCCTGTTCGTCACCTCGATCCGCGACGACCACAGTGCCCAGTCGCTGGCCGGCGGCGTGTTTGCCCTCAACCCCGGGGTCACCGGATTGCCGGAGCCCACCTTCATCCTCTAGCTGCATCGCTGTGCCTTGAATAAAACAATAACAAGACTGGAGAGACACCCCATGGACTTCAAACGCACTTTGCTCCTCGCCGCACTCCCCTTCACCTTCGTCTTCGCCGGTGCCGCCCACGCGCTGGAAATCAAATTCGCCGACATCCACCCCGCCGGCTACCCCACCGTCGTCGCCGAAGAACAGCTGGGTAAAACCCTGGTGGCCGAAAGCAACGGCGGCCTGACCTTCAAGATGTTCCCCGGCGGCGTGCTGGGCTCGGAAAAGGAAGTGGTGGAACAGGCCCAGGTCGGCGCGATCCAGATGGCCCGGGTCAGCCTCGGCATCGTCGGCCCGGTGGTGCCGGACGTGAACGTGTTCAACATGCCGTTCGTGTTCCGCGACCAGGTGCATATGCGCAAGGTCATCGACGGCGAGATCGGCGATGAAATCCTCGCCAAGATCACCGACTCCGAATTCAACCTGGTGGCGCTCGCCTGGATGGACGGCGGCACGCGCAACCTCTACACCAAGAAACCGGTGCGCAAGATCGAAGACCTCAAGGGCATGAAGATCCGCGTGCAGGGCAACCCGATCTTCATCGAAACCATCAACGCCATGGGCGGCAACGGCATTGCCATGGACACCGGCGAGATCTTCAGCGCCCTGCAGACCGGCGTGATTGACGGCGCGGAAAACAACCCGCCCACCCTGCTGGAACACAACCACTACCAGAACGCCAAGTTCTACAGCCTGACCGGCCACCTGATTCTGCCCGAGCCCATCGTGATGTCGAAAATCACCTGGAACAAGCTCACCCCCGAGCAACAGGTGCTGGTGAAGAACACCGCCAAAGCCGCGCAGATCCAGGAGCGCGAGCTGTGGGACGCCAAGTCTGCCAGCAGTGAAGCCAAGCTCAAGGCTGCTGGCGTCGAGTTCATCGACATCGACAAAAAACCGTTCTATGAGGCCACCGCTTCGATTCGCGACAAGTACGGCGCGCCCTACGCCGACCTGATCAAGCGCATCGAAGCCGTCGAGTAACCCTTTTTCCTCTCATAGATAAGGCCCGGCGCGGTCGGCATCGACGCGCCCGGTTACGGTGAACGCCATGAAGAATTTACTGCTGCGCATCAACGACCGCATTTACATGAGCTGCATCTGGATCGCCGGCCTCGCCGTTCTCGGCGTCGCGCTGATCATTCCCTGGGGCATCTTCGCCCGCTACGTGCTCGGCACCGGCTCCAGCTGGCCGGAGCCCACCGCCATCCTGCTGATGCTGGTGTTCACCTTTGTCGGCGCCGCCGCCAGCTACCGCGCCGGGGCGCACATGTCGGTGGCCATGGTCACCGACCGCCTGCCGCCCGGCCAACGCCGAATCGTCGGCATCGTCTCGCAATTGCTGATGGCAACCATCTGCCTGTTCATGACGATTTGGGGCAGCAAATTGTGCCTGTCGACCTGGAACCAGTTCATGAGCGCCATGCCGACCTTGCGGGTGGGCATCACCTATATGCCGATCCCGATCGGTGGCTTGCTGACCCTGGTTTTTGTGCTGGAAAAACTCCTGCTGGGTGACCAGAGCAACCGTCGGGTCGTGCGCTTCGACCTGGTTGAAGAAAGTGAAGGGGCTGCCTGAATGGACGCATTGATTCTGTTGGGCAGCTTTATCGCCCTGATCCTGATTGGCATGCCGGTGGCCTACGCCCTGGGGCTTTCTGCGCTGATCGGCGCGTGGTGGATCGACATTCCGTTCCAGGCCCTGATGATTCAGGTGGCCGGCGGGGTGAACAAGTTTTCGCTGATGGCGATTCCGTTCTTCGTGCTGGCCGGGGCGATCATGGCCGAGGGCGGCATGTCGCGCCGGCTGGTGGCGTTTGCCGGGGTGCTGGTGGGGTTTGTGCGCGGAGGCCTGTCCCTGGTGAACATCATGGCCTCGACGTTTTTTGGCGCGATCTCCGGCTCGTCGGTGGCCGATACGGCGTCTGTCGGTTCGGTGCTGATTCCGGAAATGGAACGCCAGGGCTATCCCCGTGAATTCGCCACCGCCGTCACCGTGAGCGGCTCGGTACAAGCCTTGCTGACGCCTCCGAGCCACAACTCGGTGCTCTACTCCCTGGCGGCGGGCGGCACCGTGTCCATCGCCTCGCTGTTCATGGCCGGCGTGGTCCCGGGCCTGCTGATGAGCGCCTGCCTGATGGTGCTGTGCCTGATCTTCGCGAAAAAGCGCAACTACCCCAAAGGCGAAGTGATCCCCCTGAAACAGGCACTGAAAATCTGCGCCGACGCATTGTGGGGCCTGATGGCCATGGTGATCATTCTTGGCGGGATTCTGTCGGGCATCTTCACCGCCACCGAGTCGGCGGCGATTGCGGTGTTGTGGGCGTTCTTCGTGACCATGTTCATCTACCGCGACTACAAATGGAGCGAGCTGCCCAAGCTGATGCACCGCACGGTGCGCACGATCTCCATCGTGATGATCCTGATCGCGTTCGCCGCCAGCTTCGGCTACATCATGACCCTGATGCAGATCCCGGCGAAGATCACCACGATGTTCCTGACCCTGTCGGACAACCGCTACGTGATCCTGATGTGCATCAACGCCATGCTGCTGTTGCTGGGTACGGTGATGGACATGGCGCCGCTGATTTTGATCCTCACGCCGATTTTGCTGCCGGTGATCCTGGGGATTGGCGTCGACCCGGTGCACTTCGGCATGATCATGCTGGTGAACCTGGGGATCGGCCTGATCACCCCGCCGGTGGGTGCGGTGTTGTTTGTGGGGGCGGCGGTGGGCAAAGTCAGCATCGAGAAGACCGTGAAGGCGTTGCTGCCGTTTTATGGCGTGCTGTTTTTGGTGCTGATGGCCGTGACCTACATTCCGGCGTTGTCGTTGTGGTTGCCGGGGTTGGTGTTATAAGCCCCACACTGCGTGTAGCGAGGGAGCTATTGTGGAGAGGGAGCTGCTGTGGCAAGGGAGCTTTCTGTGGCGAGGGAGCTTGCTCCCGCTGGAGTGCGAAGCGCTCCCGCTTTTTTGGGGCCGCTCCGCAGCCCATCGGGAGCAAGCTCCCTCGCCACACAAGCATTCATCATTCAATAGGTCTGCTGACACTCATGATGCTTGAACTCGAAGACAACCTGACCCACCTGACGCTGGCGCCAGCGTTGGGCGGGAGTATCGTCAACTGGACAGTACGCAGCAGCGGCCAGCCCTTGCTACGCCACACCGATCAACAGTCGCTGGCCAGCGGCCTGCCGGGGAAGCTTGCGTGCTTCCCGCTGGCGCCCTGGTCGAACCGGGTTGCCGAAGGTGGCTTTGATAACCCATCAGGGTGGTTGGGACTTGAGCCCAACAGCCCGCTGGACCCGCTGCCAATTCATGGCAGTGCCTGGCAACAGGTGTGGCAGGTGGTCAGCCAGACGTCAGACGAAGTGGTGTTGCAACTGGACAGCAGCACACCCTTTGCGTATCGCGCCGAGCAGCGGGTTCAGTTGAAGGGCGGCAAGTTGAGCATCACCTTGCGCGTCACGCACCTGGCGGAAACGGCGACGTGGCATGGGCTGGGATTGCATCCGTATCTACCCCGCAGGCCGGGCACGCAATTGCAGGCAAAGGCTTCGCAGGTATGGATGAGTGATGCGGCGAAATTGCCGACAGGCCTGGCTGCCGTGCCCGCCGAGTGGGATTTTCAACACCCAGAATCGTTGCCCGAGACACTGGTGGACAACGGTTTTTGCCAGTGGGACGGGCGCTGCGTCATCCAGCAGCCAGACCTGGGTTACACCCTGGAATGCCAGGCCACCGGCAGCGACTATTACCTGCTGTATTGCCCGCCGGGGCTGGATTTTTTCTGCTTCGAGCCGGTGAGTCATCCGGTGAATGCCCATCACCTGCCGGGTAGGCCGGGATTGAAGCTGTTGGAACAAGGCCAGTCGGCAGAACTCAGTTTCAGCCTGCAATACAAAACCCTCTAACAACACAAAACCCATGTGGGAGCGGGCTTGCTCGCGAATGCGGTGGATCAGTCAACACATCTGCGACTGACACTCCGCATTCGCGAGCAAGCCCGCTCCCACATTTTTGATCTCCATTGTGTCTTAGGGAGGGGTGTTTTTCAGGCGCCCCGCCGTGTCGATACTCACCACCACCGATAACCCCGGTCGCAGCCGTTCACTCTGCTCCTGCCCCGGATCCACGGTAATCCGCACCGGCACCCGCTGGGCGATCTTGACGAAGTTGCCGGTAGCATTGTCCGCCTGCAACAGGCTGAACTCCGACCCGGTCGCCGGGGAAATGCGCTGCACCGTGCCGTGAAACTCGCGGTGGTCCAGGGCATCCACGGTAAAGGTCACCGGCTGGCCAACCTGCACGTTGTCCATCTGGGTTTCTTTCATGTTGGCGATCACCCACAGCTGGTTCGGCACCAGCGCCATCAACTGCGCGCCGCTGTTGACGTAGGCCCCGAGGCGCACGCCAATCTGGCCCAGTTGCCCGTCACGCGGGGCGATGATCCGGGTGTTCGACAGGTCGATACGCGCCAGCTCCACCGCCGCATCGGCACTGGCCACCGCCGCCTCCAGCGAACCGCGATTGACGATCACTGTCTGCAAATCCTGCCGGGCGATTTCCAGGTTGGCCTGGGCCTGGGCCACGGCCGCGATGGTTTGCGCATTGGCGGCGCGGGTCACGTCCAGCTCGCGTTTGGACACCGACCCATCGCTGATCAACTCCTCATTGCGGCGCAAATCCGCGGTGCTTTTGCGGGCCTGGGCCTGGCTGTCCATCAAGGCCGCCTGACGCAGCTTGATGGTCGCCTCGGCGCTGTTGCGTTGCTGCACCACATTGGCCAAGGACGCCTGCTGCACCGCCAATTGCGCCTGGGCCTGATCAAGGCGCTGCTTGTAGATACGGTCATCGAGGCGCACCAGCAAATCCCCGGCCTTGACGTACTGGAAGTCCGTCACCGGCACTTCATACACGTAGCCGCTGAGCTGCGGCCCGATGATCGTCACCTGGCCGCGCACCAGGGCGTTTTCGGTGGTTTCCACGGCGCTGCTGAAGGGCGGCAACTGCCAGGCGTAGAGCACGATCAGCACGCCGATAATCGCAATCGCGGCAAAGCCCATGGAAGAGATGATGCGCACCCGCAAGGAGCGCGGTTCGGTGGCCGGCATGCTCGGCGGCGCGGTGCCTTCCGGCGTGGAAGCGATGGCGTTGGTGGTGGTCGTCGTCGGTTCGGTCATGAAGAAAGTGCGCCGCTGGGTTGAACGGGAGGCGCTGCACTGGCGGCAGCTTTAGTGGTACTCATCAGCCAGAGGCTGCGGATAAAGATCCAGATCATGGTGAGTATGGCGATGATCGCGATCAGCATGAACACATCGTTGTAGGCCATCACATTCGCCTCGCGGGTGGCGGCCGTGGCCAGGCTGCGAATGCCCATGAGGTTGCGCAGCTCGGGGTCGGCGATCACCCCGCCATAGGCCGAGCCGCCGCTGGCCACCCGTGCGGCCACACGCGGGTCGAGCAGGGTCAGGTGTTCGACGATCATGCTGGAATGGAATTTCTCCCGCACGATCTGGAACGTACCGAGCAATGCCGCACCAATCAGGCCGCCGAGGTTCTGGCAGATCCCGAACAGCACCGAGAAACTCACCAGGTTCCTGGGGTTGGTCAGTACGTTCTTCGTGCCCAGGACCATGGTCGGCCCGAGGAAGAACGTGCCGCCAAAGCCTAGCAGGAACTGGCTGATGTACATGTTTTGCGGGCGCGTGAGGTTGCTGGAGAAACTGTCCATCACCGAGCCCACTGCCATGAAGGCCAGGGAGATGATCAGCGGCATCAGCAAATGCGCGGGGTTGATGGTCAGCGCGCTCACGGCCAGGCCGGCAATCGCCCCCGCCAGCATCACCCAATACAGCGTGCGCATCTGCTCGTTGCTCATGTTCAGCATCTGCATGAAGCCCACGGCGCCGGTGGACTGCTCCGAGAGCACCATGCGAATCAGCACCACCGCCAACGCCAGGCGAATCATCGCCCCGCTGCCCAGCCAACGGGTCATCAGCAACGGGTTGGAGCGGTTATGCTCGATGGCAAGGCCGGCCATGATCAGCACCAGCGAGCAGGCCGAGGCGATACCGATCCACGGCGCTTCCAGCCACCAGTCGATACGGCCCAGGGACAGCACCGCGCAGAGCAAGGCAACGCCGGTGGCGAGGATGGCGAAGGTCAGGAAGTCGAGTTTTTCGAAGGTCTTGAAGCGGTCGCCCGGGGGCAACTTGAGCAGGAATACGCAGCCCAGGCAGGTCAGGGCCATGCCCAGTTCGAACAGGTACAGGCCGCGCCATTCGGCGATTTGCAGCAGGTCTTCGGAGAACAGTCGGGCCAGGGGCAACGCCAATTGCGCGGTGCCCAGGCCGAGCACCAGGGCTTTCATCCGCCACTTTGCGGGAAAGGCCTGGATCATGTAGTAAAGGCCCAGGGAACTGAGGGCGGCGCCGACCATGCCGTGGGCCGCGCGTACGGCGATGGCCGAGCTGAGGTCGTTGACGAACAGGTGGCCGAAGGTGACCAGGGCGTAGAGCACCAGGAACACTTCGGTGAACGCACGCAGGCCGAATTGCTGGCGGAATTTCACCAGCAGCAGGTTCATGGAGACGTTGGTCATGACGTAGGCGGCGGGGAGCCAGGCCATCTCGGCCGTCGTCGCGCCCAGGGCGCCCTGGAGGTACACAAGGTTGGCGATCACCAGCGAGTTGCCGAGGCCACCGGTGATTGCCACCAGTACGCCAACGAGGGCGTAGGCCCAGCGCTTGCGGGTGGAATGCAGCGGCGTCGACGGCGAGCCCGGCAGGCTCGGGCGCTCGTGGGGCTGCCAGGTGTGGGGGGTGTATTTGTCCATTCGGTGGCCTTGATGACCGGCGTTTGGGGCCGGTGGAACGGTTACTCAGGGAGTAGTAAACCTGAGTGGAGTTCAACTTGCCATCTTGGGAGGGATTTGGGCGGTTGGGGTGCATATCCGTTGCTGCGGTAACGGTTGCTTATGGTTCCGCTCTTACATCGGCTCACTTCTTAACAGCGCAAAAGTAAGCAAAAC
>NZ_JACAPM010000027.1:0-59626 GCF_013385695.1 Pseudomonas sp. D8002 | reverse complement strand
AAGCCGGCCGGTAGGCCGCTGTGCTTTTGCTTTTGACCTTGATCTGACTGCCCCAATGAGCCCGAGGCCGAACGCAGGCAGTGCGAAGCGGGCCGCTGTAAGAGCGGAACCATAAGCGGCCGTTACCGAAATAACGGATATGCCCCCACCTCAAATCCACCCCAACCAACTCCAATACGTAGCCGCAAACACCAACATCAACCCATACCCAATCAACGTCACCAGAATCCCCACCTTGGCAAACTGCCGCGCCGTAAACGTGCCGGTCCCCAAACACACCATATTCTGCGGCGCATTGATGGGCAGGATAAACCCGTAGCTCATCACAAACCCCAGCAACATCGTCATCCCCAGCCGACTGAACTCCCCGGGCAACGTCTGCAACACCGCAATCAAAATCGGCAACAACGCCGAGGTCAACGCCGTGGCACTGGCAAACCCCAAATGAATCACGATCAAAAACACCCCCAGAATCGCAAACACCCCCAGCGGCCCCACCTGGTCCAACCCGGTATGCGCCACCACCTGCGACCCCAGCCACTGCCCCGCCTGGGTGGTCAGCAACGCCGTACCCAGGCTGATGCCAACCCCAAACACAATCACCGTGCCCCACGGAATCCGCGACTGCACATCCTTCCAGGTCATCACCCCGATCCCCGGCATCAGCAAGAACACCAGCCCGGCATACGTCGTTGAGGTCGTATCAAAGCTGTGCAACCGCCCCTCAGTCGCCCACGCCAGCAACAGCAACACCGACACCGTCAGCAAGCGCTTCTGCGGCCCCGTCATCGGCCCGATGTCCACCAGCGATTGCGCCACCGCCTCCTTGCCTCCGGGAATGCTGTCACTCTCCGGCGGCAGCAGCTTCAACACCAAAAACAACAACACCGCCGACATGATCAGCGCCCACGGCGCCCCAGCGATCAACCAGTCGATCCACGACACCCGCTGCCCCAGCATCTTGTCCATAAAGCCAACCGTCAGCAGGTTCTGCGCCGCCGCCGTCTGGATACCGACGTTCCAGATGCTCGTACCCTGGGCCACGACGATCATGATCCCGGCCGCAATATTCGAACGCTTGTCCACGCCAAACGCGGCAATCACCCCCATCATGATCGGCACCACACACGCACTGCGGGCCGTGGCGCTGGGCACCACCAGGCTCAAGAGGATGGTCACGGCAACTGCTCCGACGAGAATGCCCCGGGTGCTGGTACCCACGCGGGTCAGGGTGACCAACGCGATGCGCCGGTCCAGCCCGGTATGGGTCATGGCTGCGGCGATAAACAACGCGCCGGCCACCAGCGCCAGCGCCGGGTTGGAAAACCCCGTCAACGCCATGCTGATGGCCGGGCTGGAACCGATCAGGTGCGTGGGGTCTTGCAGCGACGGCGCAGTGCCGAGCAAAAACGCCATCAACGAGGTGATCATGATCGCGCTGGCCTCGTAGGAGACCGCTTCGGTGATCCATACCACCACCGCAAACGCGAGGATCGCCAGCATCCGGTGCCCGGCCACCGGCAAGTCGGCCGGCAGCGGCAACAGCAGCACGCCGACCATCACCAGTACGCCGACCACCAGGCCCAGGGGCAACTTGAATGAAGCAGCTGTTGTTGCGGGGGCACTCATGGGGTTCTCCGTCGGCCGTGAAATCTGGCCCACAGCATGAGGCAAAGCGTCACGCCCGGTGTTGACGGGTATCAAGTGGCTAGGCCAATAACTGGGTCAACACCGCCCGCAACTTGCCGGGCTTGACCGGCTTGTTCAGCAATGGCACGTCCAGGCGCTGCAATGCACGGCGGCATTGGTCGGTGCGGTCGGCGGTGATAATCACTGCCGGAATCCTGCAGCCAAAATGCTCGCGCAACTGGTGCACGACCTCACAGCCCACCACGCCATGGTCCAGGTGATAGTCCGCGAGAATCAGCTCCGGTGCCCGGCCCTGCAACGCAACCAGTGCGCCGGCCTGATCGGTCGCAGTGACCACCTCGCAGCCCCACTGCCCAAGCAGCGCGCTCATGCTGTCGAGGATGCCGACTTCGTTATCCAGCACCAGCAGCCGCCTCCCCGGCAGCGGGTTGCCGGTGCTCGGTTGCGCGGCCACTACACTGATGGGCAGCGGCATGTCCTCGCTGATGGGGACTTCGATGCTGAACATCGAACCGCGCCCCGGCCACGAACGCACCGCCACCGGATAACCGAGGACCTCGGCGATACGCTCGACAATCGCCAACCCCAGTCCCACGCCCTTGCGGTCGGCGGCGCGGCCCACGTCCAGTTGATTGAACTCCAGGAAGATGGCGTCCAGGCGGTCCGCCGCAATTCCGCGCCCGGTGTCCCACACCTCCAGGCGCAACCGCTCACCCCGGCGGCGGGCGCCCAGCAGGATGGAGCCCGCGCTCGTGTAGCGGCAGGCGTTGCTGAGGAAATTGCGCAGGATCCGCGTCACCAGCCGCAGGTCGGTGTTGATTGCGTAATGGCCTGTACGCGCCCGCAGGTTCAGCCCGGACGCCGCGGCCACCGACTGGAATTCCGAGACCAGCGGTGCGAACAGTTCGTCGAGACGGTACAGGGCGATGTCCGGCTTGACCGCCGCTTGATCGAGTCGGGAAATGTCCAGCAAGTCGGTGAGCAAATCCTCGGCGCCTTCCAGGGCCTGATGGGTGCGCTCCACCAACACGTGTTCGACGCTGGGCAAGTTGCGCTCGCGCAGGGTGGAAATCAGCAAGCGTGCGGCGTTGAGGGGTTGCAGCAGGTCATGACTGGCGGCGGCAAGGTATTTGTCCTTGCTGCGGTTGGCGGCCTGGGCGGCATCCCGGGCATCGCGCAGGTCCTGCTCGATCTTCTCGCGCTGGGCGATTTGCTGTTGCAGGTTGCGGTTGGCTTCCAGCAACTCGTCGGTACGCGCCGCGACCCGCTGTTCCAATTCGTCGTTGAGGCGGATGTAGCGATTGCGCTCGGCTTCCAGCTCGTCGAGGCGCGCGGTCAGTTCGGGGTAATGACTCTTGCGCGCCGAGTGGTTGCCCAGCCCCAGGAGCCCCGCGAGTGCCCGTTGCTGATCGTCAGAGAGCTTCGCCATAGACGACCTCGACGTCACGCTGGCTGGACTCACGCGGGTTGGTAAGGATGCACGGGTCGTGCATGGCGTGCTGCGACAGAAAGGGAATGTCCGCCACTCGAATCCCATGCAGGCCGAGGGTTTCATGGAAGCCGATCGCATGCTTCAACGCGATCAAATGGTCCACCAGCCGGCCGCAGATTTGCCGGTGGTTGAGGCCCCGGCAATCAATGCCGAAGGTCTCGGCAATCACCTTGAAACGCTCCGGTGCCGCGCTGTAGTTGAACGCCACCACATGTTCCACCAGCACCGCGTTGCACAGGCCATGGGGCAGGTCGAGAAAGCCGCCAAGGCTGTGGGACATGGCATGCACCGCGCCGAGGATCGCGTTGGAAAACGCCAGCCCGGCCTGCATGCTGCCCAGCATGATTTTCTCCCGCAGGGCGATGTCGCCGGGGTTGGCGATCATCTGCACCAGGTTGCCATTGATCAGGCGCATGGCTTCCAGCGCGTGGGGATCGGTCAGCGGGCCGTGGCCGGTGGACACGAAGGCCTCGATGGCATGCACCAGCGCATCGATGCCGGTACAGGCCGAGAGAAACGGGTCCATGCTCGCCGTGGTTTCCGGGTCGATCAGTGAAACATCGGGCACCACCGCCTTGCTGACGATGGAGAACTTCATGCGCTCCTGCTGGTTGGAAATGATCACGAACTGCGAGACATCCGCCGAGGAGCCCGCGGTGGTCGGGATCAGGATCAGCGGCGGGCTCGGCACGCGGATGGTGTCGACGCCTTCGAAGTCGAGGATGCTGCAGCCATGGGCGACCACGATGCCGATGGCCTTGCCGCAGTCCATCGGGCTGCCGCCACCGACGGCGACGATCACGTCGCAATGGTTTTCACGGTAGACCTCGGCGCCGAGCATCACCTCTTCAACCCGGGGGTTGGGCGAAACGGCGGTGTACAGGCAGTAGTCGATGCCGATGGCTTGCAGGCTGGCCTCGACATCGGCCACCCAGCCGACAGCAACCACGCCGGGATCACTCACCACCAACACCTTGCGCGCGCCAAAGGTCTTGGCGTAGTTGCCTACGTTGTGCCGGCAGCCGGCGCCAAAGATGATTTCAGGGGAAACGAATTTACGCAGGAGACTCAGGTTCGGGCTCATTGGTAAGCCTGTTTTTATTATTCTGGAAGATGCGCTCCACACTAACCCATCCGACACTGATTGCAATCAGACCAATGGGTGGCGCTGAAACCGCGACGTACGGCACGATCTACTACTTTGGTACTGATTCCCCTCTCTATCGTCGCATTCCCAAGGCATCGAGACTGGCATGTAATGGGCGCATGACCCTATGGATCGGACCTGCTTGAATAAGCAAAAATAATAAGGCGAACGTCCATGTACAAAATTCTGATAGCCGACGATCACCCACTGTTTCGCGAGGCGATCCACAACGTCATCAGCGACGGGTTCCCGGGCAGCGAAGTGATGGAAACCGGCGACCTGGACAGCGCCCTGACCATGAGCCAGGAGCACGACGATCTGGATCTGATCCTGCTGGACCTGAACATGCCGGGCATGCACGGCCTCAATGGCCTGATCAACCTGCGCAACGAGTCGCCGACGATTCCGGTGGTGATCGTGTCTGCCGAGCAGGACAAGCAGGTCGTGCTGCAAGCCATCACCTATGGCGCGGTGGGGTTTATCACCAAGTCCTCGCCCAGGCTGCAGATGACCGAGGCAATCCAACAGATTCTCAACGGCAATGTGTATTTGCCGCCGGAGATTATTCGCAGCCAGAAAATCAGCGGGCAACGGCGCATGAATGATTGCCTGGGGCTTGCGCCGGAGCTGCTGCAGGCCCTGACCCGCAAGCAATTGCTGGTGCTGGAGCGGATGACCAAGGGTGACTCGAACAAGCAAATCGCCTATAGCCTGGAGATTGCCGAGACCACGGTGAAGGCCCATGTCTCGGCAATCCTGCGCAAGTTGAACGTGCACAATCGGGTGCAGGCGATTCTCAGCGCCGGGGACATCGACTTTGGTGCCTACCTGCGGCGCTGATACCCGTAGGGGCGGGATGCTGACCGCATTTCAAGGCACCTGAATGAGGGCCCGAAACAGCATGCCCGCCGCCACCAGCACACACAGGGTGGCAAAACCCACCTGCAAGGTGCGCGCCTTGATCACCGAGCACAGGCGCCGCCCCGCCAACATGCCGACAATGCTCGAACCGATAAACACCCAGCCCATCGGCTCGATACTGACCCCGGCATGAAACGCGCCGATCACGCCGATCAACGAGATCAGGCTGATCACCATCAGCGAGGTGGCGACGATGCCGCGCATCTGCACATCGGTCAGTTGCTTGAAGGCCGGTACGATCAGGAAGCCGCCGCCCACGCCGAGCAGGCCCGATACCGCACCGGTCACTGCGCCGAGGGCGGCCAGGGTGGCGGTGCATTTGGCGGTCCAGGAAAAGCGCCCGGTCTGTTGATCGAGCATGCAGTTCTTCTGGCCCCAGGACGCGGTGCCGTGGTCGCTCGGCCCGGCCTCAAGCTTCTCCCGTTGCAGCATGCGCCAGGCCACCAGCACCATCAGCGCACTGAACAGGCCCATCAGGACTTTCTCCGACATCTGGTGGGCGAAGAAAACCCCCAGCGGCGAAAATAGCGCGCCAAGCAGCGCAATCAGCAGCGCCGCGCGGTAACGCACCAGGCCATGGCGCAAACCGTCGACAGCCCCCACGGCAGCGGCCGCGCCCACCGCGAACAACGACACGGGCGCGGCCTGGGTCATGGTCAACCCCAGCCCCAATACCAGGGCCGGGACACCAAGAATGCCGCCTCCGGCACCGGTCAAGCCCATGACCAACCCCATCAACACGCCCAGAAAACTTGCCAGCAGCATAGGGTTGCCTCAATCCACCTTGGCCAGACGGGTCAGCCACTCGCGGCCCTTGAGCATGCCGTTCCAGTAGAACCACGGCAGGAAACTCGCCTTGAGGAACCACGCCGAACGCCGCGCCACAGTCGGGTCGAGGGGAAAGGTCGGCAGCAACTTGCCGCCATAGCCGAACTCGGCCAGCACCACCTTGCCCTTCTCCACGGTCAGCGGGCAGGAGCCATAGCCGTCGTACTTGAGGGGCAACGGTGCCTGTCTGCGCAGGGCCAGCAGGTTTTCCGCCACCACCACGATTTGCTTGCGCACCGCCGCGGCGGTCTTGGCGTTGGTGGTGGAACACACATCGCCCAGGCCGAAGATGTGCGGGTAGCGCAGGTGTTGCAGGCTCTGGGGATTCACTTCGCACCAGCCGGCGGCATCGGCCAGGGGGCTGTGGCGAATGAAGTCCGGCGAGACCTGTGGCGGGACGACGTGCAGCAGGTCGAAGGTTTTCTCTTCGACGCGCACATTGCCTTCGGCGTCCTTGATTTCGAACCAGGCCTTGCGCGCGGGGCCGTCGACCTTGACCAGGTTGGAGTTGAATGCCAGTTGCGCCGAGTACTTTTCAACGTACTTCATCAGCGGCGGCACGAAGGTCGGCACGCCGAACAAGGCGGCACCAGCCAGGTTGAATTCGACCTTGATGTTTTTCAGGTCACCCTGGCGGAGCCAGTGATCGCACGACAGGTACATGGCTTTTTGCGGAGCGCCGGCACATTTGATCGGCATGGCCGGTTGGGTAAAGATCGCCTTGCCATTTTTGAGTTGCTGCACCAGCTGCCAGGTGTAGGCGGCGTGCTCATAGCTGTAGTTGGACGTTACGCCATGCCGGCCGAGGGTCTCTTGCAGGCCTTCGATCTTCTCCCAGGCCAGGCGCAGGCCCGGGCACACGATGAGGTTCTTCCAACTGACGCGCTGGCCACTGTCGAGCACCAGGGTTTGCTCGTCGGGCAGTAATTCGCTGACCGCGGCCTGGATCCAGGTGACGCCGTTGGGCAGCACGTCGGCCATGGGGCGCACGGTCCTGGTAACGTCATAAGCCCCACCGCCCACCAGGGTCCAGGCCGGCTGGTAGTAGTGGTGGTCGCTGGGCTCGATCAGGATGATGTTCAGGTGCGGGTCGCGCTTGAGCAGGCTGGCCAGCAGGCCGATGCCTGCCGAGCCGCCACCGATGACAACGATATCGCCACTGATGGTAGGTCCCCAGTGTTGGTCGTTCATGGTCTATGGCCTTTTTCAGTTAATGCACGCAAGGGTCGTTGCCGTATGGCACCACGCCCTAGCTGTTTGCCACCACGATGCCATCCTTTGCCTCGGGTCCTTTAATTCACTTAAGCTCACAAGGTTATGTGGAAACCTAACTGAATGTAAGTCGCCATTAGCTATCTGGGAAACCCGTCATGTCAGCGTTGATTCAATCCTTTCTGGACGAGGCGTCGTCGACCTACACCTACGTCGTCTACGAAACGGACGGTGGCCCATGCGCCATCGTTGATTCGGTGCTCAACTACGACCCGGCCTCCGGACGCACCGGCACCGGCCAGGCGGACAAGGTGATCGCGTTTGTGCGCGAGCATGGCTTGCAGGTGCAGTGGTTGCTGGAAACCCACGCCCATGCGGATCATCTGTCGGCTGCGCCTTATTTGCGTCGCCAGCTGGGGGGCAAGATCGCGATTGGCCAGTCCATCAGCAAGGTGCAGGGAGTGTTCAAGAACCTGTTCAACCTGGAGCCGGAGTTTCGGGTGGATGGGTCGCAGTTCGACCATCTGTTTGCGCCGGATGAGGTGTTTCACATTGGCAACCTGAAGGCCCAGGCGCTGCATGTGCCGGGGCATACGCCGGCGGACATGGCTTACCTGATTGATGACCAGTTGATTCTGGTGGGCGACACGCTGTTCATGCCGGACGTGGGCACGGCGCGCTGCGATTTCCCTGGTGGGGATGCGCGCCAGCTGTATGGGTCGATGCGCAAGCTGTTGGCCTTCGCGCCTGAAACCCGCCTTTATGTGTGCCATGACTATCCGCCCGAAGGACGCGCAGCCAAGTGCCTGACCACGGTGGCTGAACAGCGGGCGGGGAATATTCATGTGCATGACGGGGTGGATGAGGCGGCGTTTGTCGAGATGCGCACCACGCGGGATGCCGGGTTGGGCATGCCCACGCTGTTGTTGCCGGCGATTCAGGTGAATGTGCGGGCCGGGGTGATGCCGCCGGCGGAAGGAAATGGGGTGGTTTATTTGAAGATTCCCCTCAACCAGCTTTGAAATGCACTACAAAATGTGGGAGCGGGCTTGCTCGCGAATGCGGTGTATCAGTCTATATTTTCGGTGACTGACACTCCCCATTCGCGAGCAAGCCCGCTCCCACATTTGTTTTGTGTCGTTCGTTAGCCGAGGTTGATGCCGTTAGCCGGTAGCGGCAGTGCGGTCTTGTAGCGCACTTGCTTGAGGGCAAAGCTGGAGCGGATGTTGGCGACACCCGGGACTTTAGTCAGGAAGTCCATCATGAAACGCTCCAGGGACTGGATGGTCGGCACCAGCACCCGAATCAGATAATCGGGGTCGCCGGCCATCAGGTAGCACTCCATCACTTCGGGGCGATCCGAAATCGCCCCTTCGAATTGCTGCAATGCCAATTCGTTCTGCTTTTCCAGGCTGACGTGGATGAACACATTGACGTGCAGCCCCAGCAGGTCGGCGTCCAGCAGCGTCACCTGGTCGCGAATCAGCCCCAGTTCTTCCATGGCCTTGACCCGGTTGAAACACGGCGTGGGCGACAGGTTGACCGAACGGGCCAGGTCGGCGTTGGTGATGCGAGCGTTCTCCTGAAGGGCGTTCAGAATGCCGATATCGATACGGTCCAGTTTGCGCATGAGACAAAACCACCTGTTTATTATGTTTATGCAGTTTTTTTATCCCCAAATGATCTCCAACGCAATGAAACAGAGATAAATATTCTCCTGAGCCGAGCCTATGATTGTTGTAGGACAAGATTTCTTCTACCCGAAGAAGGACTGTCAGCTACCGCGCCCACTACAAGAAATTCACAAGATAGAGCGTAGAAAGCCATGACTCAGCAGTACGAACCACTGCGCCTGCACGTTCCCGAACCCTCGGGCCGCCCAGGCTGCAAGACCGACTTTACCTACCTGCGCCTGACTGACGCTGGCCTGGTGCGCAAACCCCCAATCGACGTAGAACCCGCCGACACCGCCGACCTGGCCAAGGGCCTGATTCGCGTGCTCGACGATCAAGGCCAGGCCCTCGGCCCATGGGCTGAAGGCGTGCCAGTCGAGATTCTGCGCAAGGGCATGCGCGCCATGCTCAAGACGCGGATCTTCGACAACCGCATGGTGGTCGCCCAGCGTCAGAAGAAGATGTCGTTCTACATGCAAAGCCTCGGCGAAGAAGCCATCGGCAGCGCCCAGGCCCTGGCCTTGAACATCGACGACATGTGCTTCCCCACCTATCGCCAGCAAAGCATCCTGATGGCCCGGGAAGTGCCGCTGGTAGACCTGATCTGCCAGCTGCTGTCCAACGAGCGCGACCCGCTCAAGGGCCGCCAGTTGCCGATCATGTACTCGGTAAAAGATGCCGGCTTCTTCACGATTTCCGGCAACCTCGCCACCCAATTCGTACAAGGCGTGGGCTGGGGCATGGCCTCGGCCATCAAGGGCGATACCAAGATTGCCTCGGCCTGGATCGGCGACGGCGCCACCGCTGAGTCCGACTTCCACACCGCCCTCACCTTCGCCCACGTGTACCGGGCACCCGTGATTCTTAACGTAGTGAATAACCAGTGGGCGATCTCCACCTTCCAGGCCATTGCCGGCGGTGAAGCCACAACCTTTGCCGGACGCGGCGTGGGTTGCGGCATCGCCTCCCTGCGGGTGGACGGCAACGACTTTGTCGCGGTGTACGCCGCCTCCGCCTGGGCCGCCGAACGTGCCCGCCGCAACCTGGGCCCGACCCTGATCGAATGGGTGACCTACCGTGCCGGCCCGCACTCCACCTCCGATGACCCGTCCAAATACCGTCCCGCCGACGACTGGAGCCACTTCCCGCTGGGCGACCCGATCGCCCGCCTCAAGCAGCACCTGATCAAGATTGGTCAGTGGTCCGAAGAGGAACACGCGGCGGTCAGTGCCGAACTTGAAGCCGAAGTGCTCAAGGCCCAGAAAGAAGCCGAACAGTACGGCACCCTGGCCGGTGGCCAGATTCCAAGCGCCGCGACCATGTTCGAAGACGTTTATAAAGAGATGCCGGAGCACTTGAAGCGCCAGCGTCAAGAGTTGGGGATCTGACATGAACGATCACAACAACAATATCGAGCTGGAAACCGCCATGACCACCACGACCATGACCATGATCCAGGCCTTGCGCTCGGCCATGGATGTGATGCTTGAGCGAGACGACAATGTGGTGGTGTTCGGCCAGGACGTCGGTTACTTCGGCGGCGTGTTCCGTTGCACCGAAGGCTTGCAGAACAAGTACGGCACCTCGCGGGTGTTCGACGCACCGATCTCCGAAAGCGGGATCGTCGGCGTGGCGGTCGGCATGGGCGCCTATGGCCTGCGGCCGGTGGCCGAGATTCAGTTCGCCGACTACGTGTACCCTGCCACCGACCAGATCATTTCCGAAGCCGCCCGCCTGCGTTATCGCTCGGCCGGCCAGTTCACTGCACCGCTGACCATGCGCATGCCCTGCGGCGGCGGCATCTACGGCGGCCAGACCCACAGCCAGAGTATTGAAGCGGTGTTCACCCAGGTCTGCGGCCTGCGCACGGTGATGCCGTCCAATCCGTACGACGCCAAGGGCCTGCTGATCGCCTCCATCGAAAACGATGACCCGGTGATCTTCCTCGAACCCAAGCGCCTGTATAACGGCCCGTTCGACGGCCACCACGACCGCCCGGTAACCCCGTGGTCGAAACACCCGCAAGCGCAGGTGCCGGACGGTTACTACACCGTGCCGCTGGATGTGGCCGCCATCGCCCGCCCGGGCAAGGACGTGACGATCCTCACCTACGGCACCACGGTGTATGTGTCGCAAGTCGCCGCCGAAGAAACCGGCATCGACGCCGAAGTCATCGACCTGCGCAGCCTGTGGCCGCTGGACCTGGAAACCATCGTCAATTCCGTGAAGAAAACCCGTCGCTGCGTGATCGTTCACGAAGCCACCCGTACCTGCGGGTTCGGCGCCGAGCTGGTGGCGCTGGTGCAGGAGCATTGCTTCCACTACCTGGAAGCGCCGATCGAGCGCGTCACCGGTTGGGATACCCCGTATCCCCACGCGCAAGAGTGGGCGTATTTCCCTGGCCCGACCCGAGTGGGCGCGGCTTTGCATCGGGTTATGGAGGTCTGAATGGGCACGCACGTTATCAAGATGCCGGACATTGGCGAAGGCATCGCAGAAGTTGAATTGTCGGTATGGCACGTCAAGGTCGGCGACCTGGTGGTAGAAGACCAGGTGCTGGCGGACGTGATGACCGACAAGGCCATGGTGGACATTCCGTCGCCGGTGCACGGCAAGGTGATTTCCCTCGGCGGCGAGCCGGGGGAAGTCATGGCGGTGGGCAGTGTTTTGATCAGTATCGAAGTGGAAGGCGCGGGCAATACCCGGGAATCGGCAGTGGTTGAAGACCTCGCGCCGGTACCCGCACCGGCGCCGAAAGTTGAAGCCAAGGCCGCGCCCGTGGTTGAGCCCAAGCCGGCAGCCAAACCTGCGGTGGCGGCTGCGCAAGCGCCCGTGGCCCGCGAGGCCGATGACCGCCCGCTGGCCTCCCCGGCCGTGCGCAAACATGCGCTGGATGCTGGCATCCAGCTACGACTGGTCCAGGGCTCAGGCCCGGCTGGCCGGATTCTGCATGAAGATCTGGACGCTTACTTGCTCCAGGGTCCGGCGAAAAATTCCGGGGCCTCCAACCCGTACGCCGAACGCAACGACGAGCAGCAAATCCCGGTGATCGGCATGCGCCGCAAGATCGCCCAGCGCATGCAGGACGCCACCCGGCGCGCCGCGCATTTCAGCTATGTGGAAGAGATCGACGTCACCGCCCTCGATGAGTTGCGCGTGCACCTCAACGAGAAACACGGCGCTACCCGCGGCAAGCTGACCCTGCTGCCGTTCCTGGTGCGGGCCATGGTCGTCGCATTGCGCGACTATCCGCAGATCAACGCGCGTTATGACGACGAAGCCCAGGTCATCACCCGCCTCGGCGCGGTGCATGTGGGTGTCGCCACCCAGAGCGATGTCGGCCTGATGGTGCCGGTGGTGCGTCACGCCGAAGCCCGCGACCTGTGGGGCACGGCGCAAGAAATCAATCGCTTGGCGAATGCGGCGCGCAATGGCAAGGCCAGTCGCGATGAGCTGTCGGGCTCGAGCATTACCCTGACCAGCCTCGGTGCGTTGGGCGGGATTGTCAGCACCCCGGTGCTGAACCTGCCGGAAGTGGCCATCGTCGGGGTCAACCGCATTGTCGAGCGGCCGATGGTGATCAAGGGCCAGATCGTGATCCGCAAGATGATGAACCTCTCCAGCTCCTTCGATCACCGGGTGGTCGATGGCATGGACGCGGCGCAATTCATCCAGGCCATCCGTGGCCTGCTCGAACAACCCGCCAGCCTGTTCCTGGAGTAACCCATGTCTCAAACATTGCACACCACGCTGCTGATTATCGGCGGTGGGCCTGGCGGTTACGTGGCAGCGATTCGCGCCGGCCAGCTGGGCATCCCGACCATCCTGGTGGAAGGCCAATCGCTGGGCGGCACCTGCCTGAACATCGGCTGCATTCCGTCCAAGGCGCTGATTCATGTCGCCGAACAGTTCCAGCAAACCGTGCACCACAGCCAGGGTTCGCCGTTGGGTATCGAAGTCGATGTGCCGACCCTGGACATCGGCAAAAGCGTTGAATGGAAAGACGGCATCGTTGACCGCCTGACCACCGGCGTAGCCGCGCTGCTGAAAAAACACAAGGTCCAGGTCATTCAGGGCTGGGCCAAGGTCGTGGACGGCAAGACCGTCGATGTCGGCGACCAGCGCATCCAGTGTGAACACCTGTTGCTGGCCACCGGCTCGAAAAGTGTCAACCTGCCGATGCTGCCGATTGGCGGGCCGATCATCTCCTCCACCGAAGCCCTGGCGCCGAAACGCATCCCGAAACGCTTGATCGTGGTGGGCGGCGGCTACATTGGCCTGGAATTGGGGATTGCCTATCGCAAGCTCGGTGCCGAGGTCAGCGTGGTTGAGGCCCAGGACCGGATTTTGCCGGCCTACGACGCCGAACTGACCCAACCGGTTGCCGAATCCCTGAAGCAACTGGGGGTGAAGGTGTTCCTCAAACACAGCGTCACCGGTTTCGAGAACAATACCCTGCAAGTGCGCGACCCCAGCGGCGAGACGCTGTCGCTGGAAACCGACCAGGTGCTGGTTGCCGTTGGTCGCAAACCCAACACCCAGGGCTGGAACCTCGAAGCCTTGAACCTGGACATGAACGGCTCGGCGATCAAGATCGACAGCCGCTGCCAGACCAGCATGCGCAATGTGTGGGCCATCGGCGACCTCAGCGGTGAACCGATGCTCGCCCACCGGGCCATGGCCCAGGGCGAAATGGTCGCCGAACTGATCAGCGGTAAATCCCGCGAATTCAACCCGGCCGCGATCCCGGCGGTGTGCTTCACCGACCCGGAACTGGTAGTGGTCGGCAAGACCCCGGACGAAGCCAGGGCGGCCGGGCTGGACTGCATCGTGTCGAGCTTCCCGTTCGCCGCCAATGGCCGGGCCATGACCCTGGAGTCGAAAACCGGCTTCGTGCGGGTAGTGGCGCGCCGCGACAATCACCTGATCGTCGGCTGGCAGGCGGTAGGCGTTGGCGTCTCGGAACTGTCCACGGCCTTCGGCCTGAGCCTGGAAATGGGTTCACGCCTGGAAGACGTGGCGGGCACCATCCACGCCCACCCGACCCTCGGCGAAGCGGTACAGGAAGCAGCCCTGCGGGCCCTGGGGCATGCATTGCATCTATAAAATGGCGAAGTTCAAATGTGGGAGCGGGCTTGCTCGCGAAAGCGGTGGATCAGCACCGAATGCATCGAATGACACGCCGCATTCGCGAGCAAGCCCGCTCCCACACAAGCCAAGAATGAAGTATTGTTGCGCCCATCCAGAAATAAACCATAAGCCTGCCTTCGACCAGGCGGTTGACAAAAGATAGAGGGTGTCATGGGTAACGAAAGCATCAATTGGGACAAGCTGGGTTTTGACTACATCAAGACCGACAAGCGTTTCCTCCAGACCTGGAAAGACGGCGAGTGGCAAAAAGGCACCCTGACCGACGACAACGTGCTGCACATCAGCGAGGGCTCCACCGCCCTGCACTACGGCCAGCAATGCTTTGAAGGCCTCAAGGCCTACCGCTGCAAGGACGGTTCGATCAACCTGTTCCGCCCCGACCAGAATGCCGCGCGCATGCAGCGCAGCTGTGGCCGCCTGCTGATGCCACAAGTGCCGACCGACGCCTTCATCGAAGCCTGCAAGGAAGTGGTCCGCGCCAACGAGCGGTTCATCCCGCCGTACGGCACCGGCGGCGCGCTGTACCTGCGCCCGTTCGTGATCGGCACCGGTGACAACATCGGCGTGCGCACCGCGCCGGAATTCATCTTCTCGATCTTCTGCATCCCGGTCGGCGCCTACTTCAAGGGCGGCCTGACCCCGCACAACTTCCTGATCTCCGGCTACGACCGTGCGGCTCCCAACGGCACCGGCGCCGCCAAGGTCGGTGGCAACTACGCCGCCAGCCTGATGCCCGGTTCCCTGGCGAAAAAAGCCAACTTCGCCGACTGCATCTACCTCGACCCGGCCACCCACTCGAAGATCGAAGAAGTCGGCTCGGCCAACTTCTTCGGGATCACCCACGACAACAAGTTCGTCACCCCGAACTCGCCGTCGGTGTTGCCAGGCATCACCCGCCTGTCGCTGATCGAGCTGGCAAAATCGCGCCTGGGCCTGGAAGTGGTTGAAGGCGACGTGCTGATCGACAAGCTGTCGGACTTCAAGGAAGCCGGCGCCTGCGGCACCGCCGCCGTGATCACCCCGATCGGCGGCATCGAGTACAAAGACAAGCTGCACGTGTTCTACAGCGAAAAAGAAGTCGGCCCGGTCACCCAGAAGCTCTACAAAGAGCTGACTGGCGTACAGTCCGGCGACGTCGAAGCGCCTGAGGGCTGGATCGTCAAGGTCTAAGCAACACTGCAAAACCAAACTGTGGGAGCGGGCTTGCTCGCGAATACGGAGTGTCAGTCGACAGATTTATTGACTGATCCACCGCATTCGCGAGCAAGCCCGCTCCCACATTTGATTTCAGCGTTTGGAAAACCGACGTTCAAGCTTTATCCATCGGGATGTTTTCCAGAATCTTCTTGCCCATGCTGATCCGCGGCTCCGCGCCATAACCCAGCGCCTCATAAAACCCCATCACCGCGTCATTGCCACTGGTGATCTGCAGGTTGATCTTCATGCAACCCAGCGCCGTCAACGCCTGCTCCGCATGCCGCACCAACGAGGCGCCCAGGCCCTGGCGGCGATAGTCGTTGTGCACCGCCACTGAATACAACCAGCCACGATGCCCGTCGTAGCCGGCGAGGATAGTGCCGATCACCGCCTTCTTGTCGGTGGCCACGAAGAACAACCCATCGTTGACCGCCAGCTTCTTGTCGATCGCCAGGCTCGGCAGGTTATGCGCCGCGTCATAACCAAACGCCGCCTGCCACAACGCCACCACCTGCGCCCGATGGGCCCGATCGCGATAGACGCCGATGGGATGGCGGGATGACAACGCCTTCTCCATCACCAGCGTGCGTTCATTGCCATGGTAGACATCGCGCACCGTGTGGAAACCCAGCTTGGTGTAGAACGGCTCGGCCGTCAGCGAAGACGGCACATGCAACAAGGTCACCCCGGCTTCCCGGGCGCGCAGCTCGATTTCAATCATCAGCAAGCGCCCGATGCCCTGCCCTTGCAGCGCCGGATTGACGAATACCGAGCGCACCACATTGGCGTCAAGTGCCGCCGTGGCAACGATCACCTCATCCTGAATGGCCACCAGCACCGTTCGACGCGCGAGCAACGCCACGACAGCCTCGGGAGTAAAGTTGCTCGCCACCCGCGCAATCACATCCGCCGGATAATCCCGGGCGTTGCTGTCATGCAGGGCCGCCAGGATGACCTGGCTGATGCCCTCGGCATCGGTAGTTTGGGCGAGACGAACTTCAGTGGGCATGGTTTCTCCATCCAGACAAAAAACCTCAGGCAACACAATACCAATGTGGGAGCGGGCTTGCTCGCGAAGGCGGTGTATCAGCCACCGAATTTATTAACTGACCCACCGCTTTCGCGAGCAAGCCCGCTCCCACATTTTGATCTCCACTCACCTCCACAGCCGATTCGGCTGCCCCACCCCACTTTTCAGCTTTCCCGGCTGAGCCACCCCCTCAGTTCAGCCGGGATTCTTCCTTCACACCGCACAAAATAGCCTCACTGCCCAACCCCATGGACCCGTGCCCCCATGCAAACCACCAACACTGTCCTGATGATCCGCCCGGCGCACTTTGCCTTCAACCCGGACACCGCGATCAACAACCGCTTCCAGCGTGCGCCCCTCGACCCGTTGGCGGCACAGCAGAAAGCGCTGGAAGAGTTCGACGGCTACGTCGACACCCTGCGCCATCACGGCGTGGAAGTGCTGGTGGTACAAGACACCCCCGCTCCCCATACCCCGGATTCGATCTTCCCCAACAACTGGTGGAGCAGCCACGCCGACGGCAGCCTGGTGCTGTACCCGATGGAAGGCCAGAACCGACGACTGGAACGCGACAAAGGCGTACTGCAAGTGCTGGAGCAACGCTTCGCGATCCACAACACCATCGACTTCAGCCACCTCGAACAACAGAACATGTTCCTCGAAGGCACCGGCAGCATGGTCCTCGACCGCCAGCACCGCATCAGCTACGCCTGCCATTCCGGGCGGACCCATCAGGATGCCCTGCGCCAGTTCGCCGAACGCCTTGACTACCAGGTCTGCGTATTCCACGCCGTAGACCGTCACCACGCGCCGATCTACCACAGCAACGTAATGATGAGTGTCGGCCGCGACCTCTCCGTGGTGTGCCTGCAAGCCCTGCCCGATGACCACGAGCGCCAGGCCCTTGAACGCTCCCTGCGCGACACCGGCAAAGACATCGTCGCCCTGGACTTCGACCAGCTGGAAGCCTTCGCCGGCAACATGCTCGAAGTCCATGACCGCGACGGCCAGCCGCTGCTGGTGATGTCGGCCAGCGCCTGGGGCTCCCTCAAGCCCGCCCAGCGCCAGCACGTGGAGCGCCACACGCGGCCGGTGGTGGTGAACATCGACAACATCGAACGCATCGGCGGCGGCAGTGCCCGCTGCATGTTGGCGGAAGTACATCTGCCCGCCCGCCCCTCATTTCAATAAGGAGTCTTCCCATGACCCGCTATATCGACGTCAACGACTTGAGCTACCTGGTTTCGCAAAAAGGCCTGCAAACCTGCATTACCGAGATGGCCGAGTACATCCGCGCCGACTACCTGCGCTGGCAGGACTTTGAAAAATGCGCGCGCCTGGCCAACCATTCCCCCGAGGGCGTGATCGAGCTGATGCCGGTGTCCGACGCGTCGCTGTACGCCTTCAAATACGTGAACGGCCACCCGAAAAACACCCAGAGCGGCATGCTCACCGTCATGGCCTTCGGCGCCCTGGGTGATGTGGACACCGGCAAACCGGTACTGCTGGCGGAAATGACCCTGACCACCGCGATCCGCACGGCCGCCACCTCGGCCCTGGTGGCGCGCTACCTGGCCCGGGACAACAGCCGCAGCATGGCGCTGATCGGCAACGGCTCCCAGAGTGAGTTCCAGGCCCTGGCCTTCCACGCGATGCTGGGCATCACTGAAATCCGCCTGTTCGACATCGACGCCAAGGCCACCGCCAAACTGGCCGCCAACCTCAAAGCCTTCCCGGCGATCAAGGTGATCCTGGCAGGCAGCGTGGCCGAAGCCGTGAAAGGCGCCGACATCGTCACCACCGTCACCGCCGACAAGGCCTACGCCACCATCCTCACGGACGAGATGATCGAACCGGGCATGCACCTGAATGCCGTCGGTGGCGACTGCCCCGGCAAGACCGAACTGGACCGACGAATCGTCGAACGGGCCCGCGTGATTGTCGAGTACGAGCCACAAAGCCGCATCGAAGGCGAGATCCAGCACATGCCGGAGGATTCGCCAGTCACCGAGCTGTGGCAAGTGATCAACGGCCAGGCGCCAGGCCGCGAAAACGCGCGCCAGGTCACCCTGTTCGACTCGGTAGGTTTTGCCATCGAAGACTACTCCGCCCTGCGTTACGTACTGGACGTGGCCACGGCGCTGGACGTGGGCAGCGAACTGGAACTGGTGCCGGACCTTGCCGACCCCAAGGACCTGTTTGCCCGCCTGGCCCAAGCACCGGTGGCACAGCAGAAAAAGCGCGCCTGAGACCGCTCTGGCCTGCCGCTTTGCGTGAAAGGCAGGCCGGAAAAACCCGGTCAACAAGCCGATTCAGCGGGTGCCGCAGCCGTTTCCGCTGTGACCCGCGTTTTAACAGCACATTCCGCCCGCCGCGGCAGGGGTAAACGACACAAAAAACGCACCATCTTGAAGCATTCTCTCTGACAACAAACAGCCCAATTTAGTGAGGCAGCCCAATGTGGCGAGGGAGCTTGCTCCCGCTGGAGTGCGTAGCGCTCCCGGGATTTTGGGGCCGCTGCGCAGCCCAGCGGGAGCAAGCTCCCTCGCCACAAAAGCCAGCTCGCCTTAGCTTTCAACTTTTCTACTGCCCTGACATCAATTACAAAATATAGGGAATACACATGACTCCGCTCCGATCACTTTTCGCTGCGCTGCTCCTGCCATTGGCCGCAACCGCTGCCCAGGCTCAGGAATGGAAAGAAATCCGCTTTGGGGTTTTCCCCGAATACCCACCGTTTGAATCCGTCGCCGCCGACGGCAGCCTGCAAGGTTTCGACATCGACCTGGGCAACGCCATCTGCGCCAAGCTGGAAGTCAAATGCGTGTGGGTCCACAACGAATTCGACGGCATGATCCCGGCCCTGCGCGCCCGCAAGTTCGACGCCATCATGTCCTCCATGGCCGTGACCCCGGCCCGCCAGAAAGTCATCGACTTCAGCGACCGGCTGTTCCTCAGCCCGACCTCGGTGATCACCCGCAAAAGCGCCGACTTCGGCGACACCCCCGAATCCCTGAAAGGCAAACAGGTCGGCGTGCTGCAAGGCTCGCTGCAGGAAGCCTACGCCCGTGCGCACCTGGCAAAACTTGGCGCGCAGATCAAGGCGTACCAGTCCCAGGAACAGAACTACGCCGACCTGCAAAACGGTCGCCTCGACGCCACCCTGACCGACAAGCTTGAAGCCCAGCTCAACTTCCTGTCCAAACCTGAAGGCGCCGACTTCAAGACCGGCCCGGCCTTCAAGGACCCGACCCTGCCGCTCGACATCGCCATGGGCCTGCGCAAGAACGACAAGGACCTGGTGGAGCTGATCAACAAAGGCATCGCCGCCGTCCAGGCCGATGGCACCTACACGCAGATCCAGAAGAAATACTTCGGCGATCAGGATATCTACAACGAGTGACGCCTCCTGTGGGAGCGAGCTTGTGTGGGAGCGGGCTTGCTCGCGAAAGCGGTGGGTCAGTCACACATGTATTGACTGAAACTCTGTCTTCGCGAGCAAGCCCGCTCCCACACAAGCTCGCTCCCACCGTAAAACTCTGCGCTCCATCGAGATACTTCCCATGAATGAATTCCTCAACTTGCAAGGCTTCGGCCCGCTGCTGGCCCAGGGTGCCTGGATGACGGTCAAGCTGGCGTTCCTGGCGCTGCTGCTGAGCCTGTCCCTGGGACTGCTCGCCGCCGCCGCCAAGCTCTCCAGCGTCAAGCTGCTGCGGGTTCCGGCCACGCTCTACACCACGCTGATTCGCAGCGTGCCGGACCTGGTGCTGATCCTGCTGATTTTCTACAGCCTGCAACTGTGGCTGAACGACCTGAGTGAAATGCTCGGCTGGGCCTACTTCGAAATCGACCCGTTCACCGCCGGTGTCATCACCCTCGGTTTTATCTACGGTGCGTATTTCACCGAAAACTTTCGCGGGGCGATTCTCAGCGTGCCCGCCGGCCAACTCGAAGCCGCCACCGCCTACGGCCTGAGCCGCTGGCAGCGCTTTCGCCTGGTGCTGTTCCCGCAACTGATGCGCTTTGCCCTGCCGGGCCTGGGCAACAACTGGCTGGTGCTGCTCAAGTCCACCGCGCTGGTGTCGATCATCGGCCTGTCAGACCTGGTCAAGGCCGCACAAAACGCCGGCAAGACCACCAATGACCCGCTGTATTTCCTGATCCTCGCGGGCCTGGTGTACCTGGTGATCACCACCCTCTCCAACCGCATCTTCAAACGCCTGGAACGGCGCTACAACGTGGGCATCAAGGGGATGGTGCGATGATCGAACTGATCCAGCAATACGGCCTGGCCTACCTGTTCACCGACGGTAACGGCTTTTCCGGGGTGGCGATGACCCTGTGGCTGTTCATTATCTCGGTGGTGCTGGGCTTCATCCTGTCGATCCCGCTGGCGATCGCGCGGGTGTCGGAACACTTCTGGATTCGCTGGCCAGTGGAGGTCTACACCTACCTGTTTCGCGGCACGCCGCTGTATATCCAGTTGCTGATTTGCTACACCGGCCTCTACGGCCTGGACGTGGTGCAGGACAACGCCCTGCTCAACCAGTTTTTTCGCAATGCACTGAACTGCACGCTGCTGGCGTTTGTACTGAACACGTGTGCCTACACCGTGGAAATCTTTGCCGGGGCGATTCGCAACATCCCCCACGGCGAGATCGAAGCCGCCAAGGCCTACGGCCTGCATGGCTGGCGCCTGAACCTGTTTGTGGTAGTGCCCGCCGCACTGCGTCGCGCACTGCCGGCCTACAGCAATGAAATGATCCTGATGCTGCACGCCACGTCCCTGGCGTTCACCGCCACCATTGCCGACATCCTCAAGGTGGCCCGCGACGCCAACGCCGAGACGTTCCTGACGTTCCAGGCCTTCGGCATCGCTGCCCTGTTGTACATGCTGCTGTCCTTTGCACTGGTGGGCCTGTTTCGACTGGCCGAACGTCGCTGGATGCGTTTTCTTGTTCCTACCCGAGGCTAACCCATGAATCAGTCCGCGCAGGCCCTGGCCGCTTATCCCACCGATGTACGCCCCGCTACCCAGCCGGTCGCCGTGGCCGAAAACGCCAACGTCAAACTCCAGGTCGAAGGCCTGCACAAACGCTATGGCGAGCATGAGGTGCTCAAGGGCGTTTCACTGAACGCGCGCAACGGCGACGTGATCAGCCTGATCGGCGCCAGCGGCTCCGGCAAGAGCACGATGCTGCGATGCATCAACTTCCTCGAACAGCCGGACGCCGGGGTTATCACCCTCGATGGCATCAGCATCGAAATGCAGCAAGGCCGCGCCGGCACGCGCGCGCCGCACCAGGCGCAATTGCAGAACCTGCGCACCCGCCTGGCCATGGTGTTCCAGCACTTCAACCTGTGGAGCCACATGACCGTGCTGGAAAACATCACCATGGCGCCGCGCCGGGTGCTGGGGGTGAGCGCCGCCGAGGCGGAAAAACGCGCACGCCTGTACCTCGACAAGGTCGGCCTGCCGGGCCGGGTGGCGGACCAATACCCGGCATTCCTCTCCGGCGGCCAGCAACAGCGCGTGGCCATCGCCCGGGCCCTGGCGATGGAACCGGAGATCATTCTGTTCGACGAACCCACTTCGGCCCTCGACCCTGAACTTGTAGGAGAAGTGCTCAAAGTCATACAGACGTTGGCGGAGGAAGGTCGTACCATGCTCATGGTCACCCACGAAATGGGCTTTGCCCGCCAGGTGTCCAGCCAAGTGCTGTTCCTGCACCAGGGCCGTGTCGAGGAACAAGGCGGAGCCGAAATCCTCGACCAGCCGAACAGCGAACGCTTGCAGCAATTTCTTTCCAACCGATTGAAGTGAACACCACACACCATGGATACCAAGGCCACCGGACCGAACGCCTCACCTGTGCTGGACCGCATCGATGAAGCCATCATCGACGTGTTACGGCACCAGGGACGCATCACCTACGAAAAACTCTCGTCGCTGGTGCACCTGACGCCCAGGCCGTGCCTGGAACGGGTACGCAAGCTGGAACGACGCGGGGTCATCCGGGGTTATGGGGCGATCATCGACGTGCAGATGGTTTCGCCGGGGCTGTCACTGCTGGTGCTGGTGGCCCTCTCCAACCAGAGCGGGCGCTCGGCGCAGAAGGCGTTCGAGGCATGTGTCAAAGCCTGCCCGCAAGTGTTCGAGTGCCAGTTAATCAGCGGGCCGTTCGACTACAGCCTGCGCATGCGCTGCCGGGACATGGAGCACTACCGCGTGCTGACGGAAACCTGGCTGAACAATGATGAATTGCACATCGATAAATTGGTGGCGCATCCCGAGCTGGCGGTCGTAAAAAACACCGCCACCGAACTGGCCTGAATCCGCCCCTACAGGCAATAGAGATCAAATGTGGGAGCGGGCTTGCTCGCGAATGCGGTGTGTCAGCAGCACATCCAGCGACTGATACACCGCATTCGCGAGCAAGCCCGCTCCCACATTTAACCGTGCCCGCTTGAAATTCGCTTGCCTGGACGCGCCCCAATCATCTTCGCCTGCCCATCCCGCTGCTTGCCCGTGCGCGCCTCGCTGATCAGCCCCGGAATCAACTTGCCCTCCGGCAGATTCTTCCAGAACCGGCTCGGCAAATGCCCTTCCATCACCTTCGGATTCAACCGCGCCGGGTTAAAGATATGGCTGTAGTACGTCAACCACATCGCACTGTGGGGATCCTCGACATTCTGCGCCAACGCCTGCCATTCCACCGGGCATTGCCGCTGCTGAATCAACTGCTCCCCGTCGTAATAAACCCCATCCAGGGGCGTGGCGATCATCCAGCGATGACGCCCCATGCGCCCGACAAAATGCTGGCTGGCCACCTTCAAGATATCGTGGGCCGGCTCATGCCACGCCACGTACTCCGGCAACTGCGGCCCCGCCTCTGCCGGCAATGCGATAAACCGCACAAACGCATGCAGGTGATGGGCCTCGCGCTGCACCTGCTTGATCCGCCTCTGCAATTCGCTGCCCAGCTTGTCCCCCGACATCATCGCCGTGCGGTCCCCATGGCTGACGCGCCACAGCACCTCATACAACAGGCTCCAGCGCTGTTCACCGTGATAACACGCGGCAGACTCCAGCAGCTCCAGCAGCGCCTTGGGAATCCGCGCCTGGAACGGCCCGCACTCCGCCGGGTACTGCTCGTCGGTGGCAAACAGGTCCGCCACCTCGGCCACGCCCCAACTCACGTGGCTGGGGTCGATCTGATGGCTGAGCAACCAGCGCGCCTGCTCGCGCCAGGTGCTGAACAGGTTGTCGCATTCCAGGCTGATCATCCCCACAGCCCCATTTGCTGCGGCTGCGGGCGGTCGCGCAGTTGTTCGCGCAGCAGCACGCTGGTGCTTTCCGCTTGCTGCGGGTGGTAGTCGCTGGTGATAAAAAACGGCTTGGCCTTGGTCAGCACACACCGCATGCGCGCCAGGTCTTCGAAGCGGATCTTGCGCTGGCGACGCAGGTCCACCAGCCGCTGGGTGGTGCGCAGGCCAATTCCGGGAATGCGCGCAATAAGCGTCGGCTCGGCCCGGTTCAAGTCCAGCGGGAACACCTCGCGGTGCTCCAGCGCCCAGGCCAGCTTGGGGTCGATATCCAGGGCCAGGTCGCCCGGCCCTTCAAACAGTTCATTGGCGCTGAACCCGTAGCTGCGCAACAGGAAATCCGCCTGGTACAAGCGGTGCTCGCGCATCAGCGGCGGCGCGGCCAGGGGCACGCTTTTCGGGCTGTTGGGGATCGGGCTGAACGCCGAGTAATACACCCGGCGCAGTTTGAAATTGCCGTACAACGCCTCGGCGCTGTGGAGGATGGTGCTGTCGTCGGTGTCATCGGCGCCGACGATCATCTGCGTGCTCTGCCCGGCCGGCGCGAAACGCGGCGCGCGGGGTTCGTTGAGCACCGTCTGCTCACCGGTATAGATGGTTTGCATGGCCTGCTTGATCGAGACGATCTGCTTCTCGGGCGCCAGGGTTTGCAGGCTCTTGTCCGTTGGCAACTCGATATTCACGCTGAGGCGATCGGCATACCGCCCCGCCTCGGCAATCAGTGCCGGGTCGGCTTCGGGAATGGTCTTGAGGTGGATGTAGCCGCGAAAGTCATGCTCTTCGCGCAGGAGTTTGGCGACCCGCACCAGCTGCTCCATGGTGTAGTCGGCCGAACGGATGATGCCGGAGCTGAGAAACAGCCCGCTGACGCAGTTGCGCCGGTAAAAGTCGAGGGTCAGGGTCACCACCTCCTCCGGGCTGAAGCGTGCACGGGGCACGTCGCTGGAGCGGCGGTTGACGCAGTATTGGCAATCGTAGAGGCAGAAGTTGGTCAGCAGCACCTTGAGCAACGACACGCAGCGACCGTCGGGCGTGTAGCTGTGGCAGATGCCCATGCCATCGGTGGAACCCAGCCCCGCCTTGCCTTCCGAGCTGCGCTGGGGCGCACCGCTGCTGGCGCAGGACGCGTCGTACTTGGCGGCGTCGGCGAGGATGCTGAGTTTTTCGATCAACTGCATGGGGCTTCTACCGATACTGGTTTTTTGTACAGTATCAGCAGCCGCCCCCGCGGTTCAAGTGCAGCCTGTCAGCTGGCGGTGGCCAGCAACACGTCCTGCACCGAACGGCTCTTGCCGCGGCTGCGGTCGTGTTCGTACAGCGACGCGGCAATCTCGTCGGCACGGATCGGCAGGATCGACAGCAAGGTATCGCTCAGGCCATGGCTGGCCTGGCTGAAGCCCTGCATGTAGATGCCGGCCTTGCAGCGCTCGTCGGTGACGATGCGGTAGTCGCGGCTGACTTCAAAGTCGCCCATATAGTCGGCCAACGGTGCGAGCAACTGACGATGCATCTGGCGCTCGTAACCGGTGGCCAGTACGACGGCATCGTAATGGTTGAGGCTGGTTTCGCCGGTGGCGTTGTTGCGCAGCGCCAACTCCACACCCAGCGGCCCGGCCGTGGCTTTTTCCACGGTGGTCAGGGTACGGAACGCGTGACGGGCAATGCCGGAAACTTTCTGGCGGTAGAAGATCCCGTAGATGCGCTCGATCAGGTCCAGGTCCACCACCGAATAGTTGGTGTTGTGGTACTCGTTGACCAGGCGCTCGCGCTCGCTGCCGTTCTGCTGGAACACCAGGTCGGTGAACTCCGGCGAGAACACTTCGTTGACGAACGGGCTGTCATCCGCAGGCTTGAGGGCCGAGCCACGCAGGATCATGTCGACCTGCACCGACGGGAAGCTGTCGTTGAGGTCGATAAACGCCTCGGCTGCGCTCTGGCCACCACCGATGATCGCGATGCGCATCGGCTTGCCGTCGACACACGGTTGCTGGGCCATGCGTTCCAGGTACTGGGAGTGATGGAACACCCGACCGTCATCCTTGAGCGCCTTGAACGACGCCGGAATACGCGGCGTACCACCGGCGCTGACCACCACCGAGCGGGTGGTGCGCACGTGCTGTTCACCCTGGGCGTCCCGGGAAATCACCCGCAGCGCCTCTACCTGCTGCTGATGCAGGATCGGCTCGATGGCCAGCACTTCCTCGCCGTAGCGGCTTTGCGCCTGGAACTGCCCGGAAACCCAGCGCAGGTAGTCGTTGTACTCCATGCGGCACGGATAGAAGGTACCCAGGTTGATGAAATCCACCAGGCGCCCGTGGGCTTTCAAGTAATTGACGAAGGAATAAGGGCTGGTGGGATTGCGCAGGGTCACCAGGTCCTTGAGGAAGGAAATCTGCAATTCACTCTGGGTGACCAGGGTGTTGCCGTGCCAGCGGTAGTCGGCCTGTTTGTCGAGGAACAGCACGTCCAGTTTGCCCTGGGCTTTCTCGCGTTCCTGCAGGGCGATGGCCAGCGCCAGGTTCGAAGGGCCGAACCCGATACCGATCAGGTCGTGAACGGCGGGCGATGCAATTGCCTGTGTCATTCCAGTGTCCTCTGGATAAGCCCCGTGGCAGTGGGGCGGGAAAGCCTCAGAGACCTGAAGGCACAGCAACAGGTCGTGTGTTGATAGGAGACGAGGACAATGAAATAAAATTTAGCTAACGCTGGAATCAGTGCGCATCCCACTCACGCATGCGCGCCCGGCAATGCTTCATGGCATTGACGATGTGTTTTTCCACCAGCGCGCGGGAAATACCCAGGCGCTCGGCGATTTGCAGGTGGGACAGGCCGTCGAGCTTGCGCAGCAGGAAGCTGTCACGGCAGAGCGGCGGCAACTCGGCCAGCGCGCGCTCAAGCATTTCCAGGCGCTGGCCGTGGTCCAGGCAGTGATGGGGCGAAGACAGCGAAAAACGCTCCTCGCTGTCGAGTACTTCCAGGGGTTCATCCTGGCGCAGGGCGTTGCGCCGATGCCCGTCGATCACCAGGTTCAGCGCCGTGCGATAGAGAAACGCCCGGGGCTGCTCGATCGGGACCTCACTGGCACGCCCCAGCACCCGCACATAAGCGTCATGCACCACATCTTCGGCCACCTGACGGTTGCCCAGCTTGGCGTTGAGGAAACACACCAGCTCGCGATAGTAGTTTTCCAACATGACTCCCGACCGCCTGTAGGCGGCATTAGGTCCTTTGAGTACGAAGATAACGGCCGATTCGATGATGGCAGTTTGAGGTGCGTGTAATTTATAGTAATTCTCATCTAGTTTTAAACAAGACTTGCAACGCCGGCCAATTATTTTGCCTGACACACCTGTAACGGCATATGTAACGGCCTAAATCCCCGGACAATTTCCTCGTCTACCTGTCAGCTTCCCGCTCCTGCGGGCCGATCTTTCCTGGCTGGAACTCTGCATGAAACGTCCTCGACCTGCCCGACGCGCCCTGCTTGTGGTCGCGTGCCTGATCCCCGTCATCGCTTTAGCTGCCTGGCAGGTCCTGCCGCCGGGCCGGGACAAGCTGGCGACCGTCACCGTGACCCGGGGCGATATCGAAAGCAGCGTCACCGCCCTGGGCACCCTGCAACCCCGGCGCTACGTCGACGTGGGCGCCCAGGCGTCCGGACAGATCCAGAAGATTCATGTCGAGGCCGGTGCCCAGGTCAAGGAAGGCCAATTGCTGGTAGAGATCGACCCCTCCACGCAAAAAGCCAAGCTCGACGCCAGCCGCTATGCCATCGAGAACCTGCAGGCCCAGTTGCAGGAGCAACGGGCCCAGCACGAACTGGCCCGACAGAAGTACCAGCGCCAGCAACGCCTGGAAGCCGGTAACGCCACCCGGGAAGAAGACGTGCAAACTGCCAGGGCCGAACTGAGCGCCACCCAGGCGCGGGTCGACATGTTCCTGGCGCAGATTCGCCAGGCCAGGGCCAGCCTGCGCAGTGACGAGGCAGAGTTGGGCTACACGCGCATTTATGCGCCAATGAGCGGCACCGTGGTCGCGGTGGACGCCCGGGAAGGCCAGACACTCAACGCCCAGCAGCAAACCCCGCTGATCCTGCGGATCGCCAAGCTTTCGCCGATGACCGTATGGGCCGAAGTCTCGGAAGCCGACATCGGCCATGTCAAACCCGGCATGACGGCCTACTTCACCACCCTGAGCGGCGGCAGCCGACGCTGGACCAGCACCGTACGGCAGATTTTGCCGATCCCGCCCAAGCCGCTCAACGAAACCAGCCAGGGCGGTGGCAGCCCGAGCAGCGCCAGCAAAAGCGGCACCGGGCGAGTGGTGCTTTACACGGTGCTGCTGGACGTCGACAACACCGATAACGCCTTGATGGCGGAAATGACCGCCCAGGTATTCTTCGTCGCCGGCCAGGCCAGGGACACCCTGACCGCGCCGGTCGCCGCCCTGCAAGGCAGCCTCGGCGGCGACAAACAGATCGCCCGCGTGGTGGCGAAAAACGGCAGCATCGAGCAACGCGAAATCCGCCTGGGCCTCAGCGACCGCCTGCGGGTCCAGGTGCTGGAAGGCCTGAACGAAGGCGATCACCTGCTGATCGGCCCGGCCGATGGCAGCGGAGGTTGAATGTCGACCCCACTGATCGAACTCAAGGGCATCCGCAAATCCTACGGCGGCGGCGACACGCCGCAGGTTGATGTGCTGCGCGGCATCGACCTGGCGATCCATGCCGGGGAATTCGTGGCGATTGTCGGCGCCTCCGGCTCCGGCAAATCCACGCTGATGAATATCCTCGGCTGCCTCGACCGCCCCACCGAGGGCGACTACCTGTTCGCTGGGGAAAACGTCGCCCGGCTCGACAGCGACGAACTCGCCTGGCTGCGCCGCGAGGCCTTCGGTTTCGTGTTCCAGGGCTATCACCTGATCCCATCCGGCTCGGCCCAGGAAAACGTCGAGATGCCGGCGATCTATGCCGGCATCAGCGCCGCCGAACGCCATGCCCGCGCCAAGGCCCTGCTCACGCGCCTGGGCCTGGCCGAGCGCACCGGCAACCGCCCGCACCAGCTTTCGGGCGGCCAGCAACAACGGGTGTCGATTGCCCGGGCATTGATGAACGGCGGGCATATCATCCTCGCCGACGAACCCACCGGCGCCCTCGACAGCCACAGCGGCGCGGAGGTAATGACCCTGCTGGACGAACTGGCCAGCCAGGGCCACGTGGTCATCCTGATCACCCACGACCGCGAAGTCGCGGCGCGGGCCAATCGCATCATCGAGATCCGCGACGGGCTGATCATCAGCGACTCTGCCGACACCAGCGAGACGCCCCCCGTGGCCATCTCCGGCGCGTTGCAAGCCGTGGACCTGCGCCAGCGCCTGGCCGATGGCGCCGAGCACAACGGCGCCTGGAAAGCCGAGCTGCTGGATGCCGTGCAAGCCGCGTGGCGGGTGATGTGGATCAACCGTTTTCGCACGGCGCTGACGCTGCTGGGGATCATCATCGGCGTGGCGTCGGTGGTGGTGATGCTGGCGGTGGGCGAAGGCAGCAAGCGCCAGGTGATGGCGCAGATGGGCGCTTTCGGCTCCAATATCCTCTACGTCAGCGGGTCGGCACCCAACCCGCGCACACCACCCGGCGTGATCACCCTCAACGACGTCGCCGCCCTGGCGGCCCTGCCTCAGGTCAAGCGCATCATGCCGGTGAACGGCGCAGAGGCCGGGGTGCGCTTTGGCAACGTCGACCATATGGCGTATGTCGGTGGCAATGACACCAATTTCCCGGCCATTTTCAACTGGCCAGTGGTCGAGGGGAGTTACTTCTCCGAGGCCGACGAGCGCGCCGGAGCCACGGTGGCAGTGATCGGCAAACGGGTACGCGACAAACTGTTCAAGGATGTGACCGACCCGATCGGGAAATACATCCTGATCGAAAACGTTCCATTCCAGGTGGTCGGTGTGCTCGCCGAAAAAGGCGCCAGCTCCGGCGACAAAGACAGCGACGACCGTATCGCCATCCCCTACTCTGCCGCCAGCGTGCGCTTGTTCGGCAGCTATAACCCCGAATACGTAGTGATTGCCGCCGCCGACGCGCGCAACGTGCACGACGCCGAACAGGCTATCAATCAGTTGTTGCTGCGCCTGCACAACGGCAAGCACGACTTTGAACTGACCAACAATGCCGCGATGATCCAGGCCGAGGCACGCACCCAGAACACCTTGTCACTGATGCTCGGCTCGATTGCCGCGATTTCGCTGCTGGTGGGAGGTATCGGGGTGATGAATATCATGCTGATGACCGTACGTGAACGCACCCGGGAAATCGGCATTCGCATGGCCACCGGGGCGCGGCAGCGGGACATCCTGCGCCAGTTCCTCACTGAAGCGGTGATGCTCTCTGTGGTCGGCGGCGTCACCGGCATCGGCCTGGCCCTGCTGGTGGGTGGCGTACTCATCCTCAGCAACGTGGCCGTCGCGTTCTCGATTCCGGCCGCCGTGGGGGCCTTCTTCTGCGCCCTGGTCACCGGCGTTATCTTCGGTTTCATGCCGGCCCGCAAAGCCGCTCGACTTGACCCGGTCAAGGCCCTTACCAGTGAATGATCGCCCTATGAAAGTGTCCCTGACCCTCCTCGCCGCCAGCCTGCTGCTGGCCGCCTGCAGCAGCCCCGCACCGCGTCCGGGCGCAGGCATGCAAACACCGCCCGCCTGGCACAGTGCAAACGACGCAACGGCGCTGCGGGACAACCAGCAATGGTGGACAAGCTTCGACAGCCCCCAGCTCAACCAACTGATCGAACGGGCCCGCAGCGGCAGTTACGACCTGGCCAGCGCCATGGCCCGAGTGCGCCAGGCCCAGGCCAGCGCAGTGATAGCCGGCGCACCGTTGCTGCCTGAACTCACCGGCGCGTTCAACGCAAACCGCCAGAAGCTGCTGCGGGGCAAGGGCTACAGCCAGCTGGACGCTACCAGCAGCAACAAGGCCGTGGATTACTTCGATGCGCGCCTGAGCGCCACTTACGAAATTGATTTCTGGGGTGGCAAGCGCGCCGCCCGGGACAGCGCCGTGGAAGAGGTGCGCGCCAGCGAGTTCGACCAGGCCACCGTGGAACTGACCCTGCTCAGCGGTGTTGCGACCACCTATACCCAGTGGCTGTCATTGCGTGAGCAACTGCGCATCGCCCAACTCAACCTGGACAACGCCCAAAACGTGTTGAAGCTGGTGCAGACTCGCCACGATGCAGGCTCCGCCACCGCCCTGGAACTGGCCCAGCAAAAAAGCCTCGTGGCCGCACAACAACGCCAACTGCCGCTGGCACAGCAACAGGCCGACGAGGCCTTGATCAGCCTCGCGGCACTGCTGGGCACACCGGTGCAGGACCTGCACCTGGCCCCGCAACCCTTCGCCCAATTGAACTGGCCGAGCATCACCGCCGGCGTGCCCAGCCAACTGCTCAGCCGCCGTCCCGACATCGCCAGTGCCGAGGCCCGGCTGGCAGCAGCCCAGGCAGACGTCACCGTGGCCCGGGCAGCCATGCTGCCCACCCTCACCCTCAGTGCCGACCTGGGTTCGGGCGCCAACAAGCTCGCCGACGTAGTGCGCAGCCCGTTCTACAACCTCACTTCCGGCCTGGTCGCACCGATCTTCAACAACGGCCGCCTGAGCGCCGAACGGGACAAGGCCCGCGCACGCCAGGATGAGCTGCTGCAGACGTACCGGGGGGCCATCATCAATGGCTTTGCCGATGTGGAAAAAGCCCTGAGCAGCATTCGCGGGCTGGATGCGCAGCGCCAGTGGCAGAGCGAGGAACTGAGGGAGGCGCAGGCCGCCTTCGAGATTGCCCAGAGCCGATACGAGGCCGGAGCGGAGGATCTGCTGACGGTGCTGGAGACGCAGCGTACGTTATACGCGGCGCAGGATTTGAATGTGCAATTACGCCGATCGCGGCTGAACGCAAGCATTGCATTGTATAAGGCACTGGGGGGCGGCTGGCAGGTGCCAGCAAGCACAATCAACTGAATGAAAGCCGGGCTTGCCCGGCCCCCACCGTTGAGCGGCGCCCTTTAGAGCACCCGCTCTTTGACCTTCAAATGCCGCGCATACCAGGGACGCTTCGGCACCTTGCGAAACAGCCCGGCCAGCCTGTCCTCATCCGCCCCGAAGGTAATCCGCAGCGCCAGCTTCATGGTCTCCGGGTCCATCTCCATCGACTTGCCCATCTGCAACCCCGGCGTGGTGCTGCAACCATGGGTGTCCGGCCCCAGCCACGGGTCATCCACCTCCACCCAGCGCCCCGGCGCAAACCAGGGCACGCCGTTGACCTCCAGCCGGCTCACTTCACCCGGATGAAAACGCTCGTGGGCACGAAACCAATCCTCGATGCGGTCATCGATCCAACCATGAAAACGCCAGAACACCGGATTCACGTGAGAAGAAAACGGATCTCCAAGGAAGTCATTCTCTGCCACGTACCAACGCGCGGCAAAGTCAGCCGGGTCCCGTGCAAAAGGCACCGGCGCGCCGTTGGACGGGTCCCGCGGCACCGAGGCCCAGCGCATATGCAGCCAGTCGTGCAGGCCCAGCTCCACCTCAGAGCCGAACTGCCCCAAGGTGAGTTTCGCCAGGTAGCGCGGGTCGCGGTACTGCGACTCCCAGACCTCAAAGTTACTGTGGTAAGTCTCGGCCGCCTTGATATCGCTGACCCACTGGGTATACGCACTGTCATTCGCCGCCATCCAGGTAGGAGGCAACGCGAAACCGTCATGATTGTCGAAATAGCGCACAAACCCCTGGCGATCACGCTCCAGCCCCGGCTGTGGCTGAGGGAAGTACGTCCACGATGGCAAGTCCTGCATCGAACGTGCGGCGCCCAGCATGTGCCGATGCATGAAAAAGAAGTCGATGCCCGAACCGTTGCGATCCTTGCGCGGCCCCCGTGCATCGCGCTCCCGGTCACGCGGACCAGGCTGCCAGCCGATCCCCCGCAAGGCATTACGCTTGTCTTCGGAGAGTTTGTGCCACTGGTCACGGGAAGCGTGCCAGAGCTGGTGAAACAGGCGATGTTCGGGAGCAATCAACCAGGCCAATAGAACCGGGTTGAGACCGATGCGCTCACGCGCCTCGGGAAACAGCCGCTTGGTGGCGACAAAATGATTGTCCCGTTCGAGCAGGGCCAATGGGCGGTCCAGGCTGAGGATCTGCCCGCTCAAGGTGCCGCTGCCGGCGTTACCGAATTCGGCCCAGACTTCATCAAGGGTCATTTTGAACTCGTAGGCTGGAGCCCCGTCCACGGCATCGCGGTCGATCAGGCGCCAGTACAGATGCGCCCCGTCGCCGGGAGTCAGGTCACCCAACACACGATAGCGCGGCTCGCCGTCGGCACGCAGTTGTTCGCCAGTGTCGAGGTAGCCCCGCAGGCCACGCCCACGCGGGGCAACGTCGAGGAGCAATTCCAGGCCCTCCAGGGGCAGGCCTTTCAGGCCGGCATCGCGGCCTGCCAACTGCACATGCCACACGCCACGCAGGCTGTCCGCCAAATGCTGGCCGGCGGTGTCTGCCAGATCCACCGTGGCTTCGCCCGGGGTAATCGGAAACTCTTCACGCGTCAGCTCGCGATGGGCATAAAAGGCCGCAGGCACTGCAGCGCCAGTCAGCGCCAGGCCGGCGATGAACCCTCGTCGAGAAATCGTCATTGCTTTACCTGTGTCAGCCATCAAGCAGGCTTTATCCAAGCTAGAACGTTCGCTGACAGGGGAAATTTAGCACCGCGCCTCCCAGGCTTAAATTTTCCCGGCCATCGCTCGTTCATCCCAGATAGCAAAGGCCTCAACTGACTGAGATGGCAATGACAAAACCACGTTCGAAAAAGGCGTTGTACTTCGGCCTGCCGCTGGTCCTGGCCATTGGCGCCGGGGCCGGGTTCCTGGCTTGGGACCATTGGTTCAGGGGCAATGCCGGGTACCCGTTGGCGGTAATCAAGCAGGCCAATGAGATGCAGGACCGCCTGCTGTCGTTCGACAGTCACATCACCGTGCCGCTCAACTTTGGTACCGCCGGCAACGAAGCCGACAAGGACGGCAGCGGCCAGTTCGACCTGGCCAAGGCCAGCCGGGGGCGCCTGTCGGGTGCAGCCCTGACGATTTTCGGCTGGCCGGAAATGTGGAACGGCCCCAATGCGCCCCACAAGCCCACCGCGGGTTTTGTCGAAGAAGCCCGCCACCAGCAGGAGACTCGCTACAAGATCATCTCCGGCATGGTTCGCGACTTCCCCAACCAAGTGGGCATTGCCTACACCCCGGATGATTTCCGGCGTCTGCATGGCGAAGGCAAGTTTGCGATCTTTATCAGCATGCTCAACGCCTACCCGCTGGGTGATGACCTTAATCAGTTGAACCTGTGGACCGCGCGCGGCATGCGCATGTTCGGCTTCAGCTACATCGGCAACAACGCCTGGTCGGACTCGTCACGCCCACTGCCGTTTTTCAATGACTCACCCGATGCCCTCGACGGCCTCTCGGATATCGGTAAGCAAGCCGTGCATCGCCTCAATGACCTGGGGGTAATCATTGATGTCTCGCAGATGTCCACCAAGGCCCTGGAGCAAGTTGCGCAACTGAGCCGCACACCGATGGTGGCCTCCCACTCGGCGCCACGGGCGTCGGTGGACATACCACGCAACCTCAGCGACAAGGAACTGCAACTGATCAAGAACAGCGGCGGTGTCGTTCAGGTGGTGGGCTTCCCAGCTTACCTGCGCCCCCTCAGCCAGCCCACCCAGGACAAACTCAACGCGTTGCGCGCGCGCTTCGACCTGCCGCCACTGCCCAACCTGGCCGTAGCCCTGATGCCCGGCGACCCGATCATCTCGGCCTGGCCAGAACAAAAGTTTGGCCAATACGCCAGTGCGCTGTACGCCATCCTCGAAGAAGAACCCAAGGCCACCCTCAAGGACTTGGGCGATGCCATCGATTACACCGTGCGCAAGGTTGGCATCGACCACGTCGGCATCGCCTCGGACTTCAACGACGGCGGCGGCCTCAAGGGCTGGGAGAACGTCGGCGAAGTGCGCAACGTGACTGCGGAACTGATCCAGCGCGGCTACTCCGAAGCCGATATCGCCAAGCTCTGGGGAGGCAACTTCCTGCGGGTCTGGGACCAGGTACAAAAAGCTGCCAAGCCATTGGCCAACCGCTGAACCACCCTCAATGAATGAAGTGAATTCATGACCGACCGCCGTACGTTTCTCAAGCAGGCCGGGCTTCTCGCCGCGAGCCTGCCGCTGGGCACTGCCATCATCCCCCAGGCACTGGCAGGCAATGCGGCACCACCTGGCGACCCTTGGGCAGGCTTTCGCCAACTGTTTACCCAGGACCCGGACTACCTGCACTTTTCGAATTTCCTGGTGGCCTCGCACCCCAAGCCGGTGCGTGAGGCCATCGAGCGCTACCGCGCGCAGATCGACCGCAACCCCGGCCTGGCCATGGATTGGGACCTGCAAGAGACATGGAAGCGTGAAGGCCAGGTGCGCGAATGGGCCGGCCGCTACCTGAATGCCAGGCCCGGCCAGATAGCCCTGACCGGCAGCACCTCCGAAGGCCTGGCGATGATTTACGGCGGGATCCAGGTACGCCCCGACCAGGAAATCCTCACCACTGTTCACGAACATTACGCCACCGCCTACAGCCTCGATTTCCGGGTACGCAAGGAAGGCACCCAGGTACGCAAGATCAAATTGTTCGAGAGCGCCCATTCGGTGTCCGTCGATGAAGTGCTCGGTTCTATCGAGCGCAATATCCGCCCCAATACCCGTGTGCTCGGCATGACCTGGGTGCAATCCGGCAGCGGCGTCAAGCTGCCGATCGGCGCGATCGGCAAGCTGGTGGATGAACACAACCGCAACCGTGACGACAAGGACCGCATCCTCTACGTGGTCGATGGTGTGCATGGGTTTGGCGTCGAGAACCTCGACTTCCCGGACATGCATTGCGACTTTTTCATTGCCGGCACCCACAAGTGGATGTTCGGCCCGCGGGGCACCGGGATCATTTGCGCCCGCTCGGAGCAGAACACCGACGTGACACCGATGGTGCCGACCTTCTCCGAAGACACCAACTTCGCCACCACCATGACACCCGGCGGCTACCACGCCTTTGAACATCGCTGGGCTGCAGATGAAGCCTTCAAGCTGCACTTGCAGTTGGGCAAGCCGCAGGTACAGGCACGCATTCATCAGCTCAACGACGAACTGAAGACCCAACTGCTGGCGCACTCGAAGATAGAGCTGGTGACACCCCGCAGCAGCGAGTTGTCGGCAGGCTTCACCTTCTTCCGGGTCAACGGCCAGGACAGCCGCGACGTGGCCGCCCACATGATGAAAAACCGGGTAGTGATCGACTCGGTATATCGGGACGCCGGCCCGGTGATTCGCACTTCCCCGGGCCTGCTCAACACATCGGCCGAGATCCAGCGCTTCATGACGTTGCTGAGCCAACGGTTGTGACGCCTCTTTTTCATTTCAGCGAGATGCTCCCATGAACCATCACCCGCACCTGAAACCGCTGGCCGCAGTGATTATGACAACACTGTGCAGTGCCCTGCTACCGGGCCTGGCCCAGGCGGCCACGCCGACACCCGGTAAAGTGTTCAAGGACTGCAAGGACTGCCCGGAAATGGTCGTGTTGCCCGCCGGTACGTTCACCATGGGCACCCCGGAAGACGAAGTGGGCCGCGAGCCTGATGAAGGCCCGATGCACCCGGTCACCTTTGCCAGGCCCTTCGCCATGAGCCGCTTCCAGGTCACCGCCGGCGAGTGGGACAGCTATGTACGCCAGTCCGGGGTCAAGATTGCCAATGGCGATGAACGACCCGGCCGCGAGTGCGTCGCCAGCAAGCCACGCTACCCCCAGGGGCCGCGCCAACCTGCCGTGTGCATGGACTTCGAGGATGTGCAGAACTACGTCGCCTGGCTATCGAAGAAAACCGGCCATCACTACCAGATGGTCAGCGAAGCCCAACGTGAATACGCCGCCCGCGCCGGCTCCACCGGCCCGTTCCCCTTCCCGTTCGACGAGGGCAAGGGCTACAGCATTGCCCAGCATGCCAACACCTACGGCCCGGCGGATGGCTACAGCTACTCGTCCCCTGTGGGCAGCTACCCGCCCAACGCGTTCGGCATGTACGACATGCACGGCAACGTCTACGAGTGGACAGCCGATTGCTACAACGACGATTACGTCGGCGCCCCAAGCGACGGCAGCGCCTGGCTGACCGGTAAATGCCAGTTCAGACGCATCCGCGGCAACGACTGGGGTGAAGCCCCCGTGTTCTCCCGCTCCGGCAACCGCAATGCGTTGGTACCGGACAACCGCGGCGACTGGATCGGCTTTCGCGTCGTGCTGGATCTGTAAGGCAGCCAGCCCTCTAAATTAACCCTCCCCCCAGTCGTTTTACAGGTGTGTGTGACCCGTCATGCAACGCATTGCGGCGCACCACCGCCCTCTATGCCACCCAGGCCGAGCCCGCGACCGAAGCCGGGCCCGGCCGATCTTCAAGCAGGGAACCTCCATGAGCAAACCAACACGTGGGGTGATCAATGAATTGTTCACCCTGCTCAAACCCTTTCGGCTGATCGTTGTCGGCTCCATTCTGCTCGGCATGGTCGGCGGCCTCAGCGTCACGGTATTGCTGGCGACCATCAATACCGTGCTGCACGCCGACAACGGCCTGACCAACACCGTGGTCGGCGCCTTTGCCGGCCTCTGCCTGCTGGCACTGGTCAGTTCGATCTTTTCCGATATCGGCACCAATTATGTGGGGCAAAAGATCATCGCCCGGCTGCGCAAGGAGCTTGGGGAAAAAGTCCTGTCGGCGCCCATCGAACAGATTGAGCGCTACCGCAGCCACCGCCTGATCCCGGTGCTCACCCACGACGTCGACACCATCAGCGATTTCGCGTTCGCCTTCGCCCCGCTGGCCATTTCGCTGACCGTCACCCTTGGCTGCATGGGCTACCTGGCGATGCTGTCATGGCCGATGTTCTTGATCATGGTGGTCGCGATCATCATCGGCACGGTCGTCCAGTACATCGCCCGGGGCCGGGGAATCAAAGGCTTCATGGAGGCCCGCGACGCCGAAGACGAACTGCAGAAACACTACAATTCCATCGCCGAGGGCGCCAAGGAGTTGCGCATCCATCGTCCGCGCAGGCACCGCATGTTTGTGTCGGGGATAGAAAGCACCGCCGACAAAATCTGCGACACACAAATTCGTTCGGTGAATATTTTCGTCGTCGCCAAGACCCTCGGCTCCATGCTGTTTTTCGTGGTCATCGGGCTGGCACTCGCCCTGCAATCACTGTGGCCGAGTGCCGACAAATCAGTGATGAGCGGCTTTGTGCTGGTGCTGCTGTACATGAAAGGGCCGCTGGAGCATCTGATCGGCACCCTGCCAATCGTCAGCCGCGCGCAGATCGCATTCCGCCGTATCGCCGCGCTGTCGGAGCAGTTTTCCTCGCCCGAACCCCACCTGCTGCTCAGCGACCAAGGCAACCAGAGTACGCCGGTGCACAGCCTGGAATTGACGGACGTGTCCTACAGTTTCCCCGCCACCGAAGGCAGCGCACCGTTTCGCCTGGGCCCGGTCAACCTGAAGATCGAGCAAGGCGACATCATCTTCATTGTCGGCGAAAACGGTTGCGGCAAGACCACCCTGATCAAGCTGCTGCTAGGCCTGTACGCCCCGCAGCAGGGGGAAATCCGCCTCAACGGGCAGCCCGTGACGGCAGTGACACGTGACGACTATCGCCAGTTGTTCACCACGATCTTCGCTGACTACTACCTGTTCGACGACGTGGTGCAGGGCGATACCCATATTCCCGAAGATGCCAACCAATACCTGCAGCGCCTGGAAATCGGCCACAAGGTCAGCGTGCGTGACGGTTCGTTCACCACCACCGACCTGTCCACCGGCCAGCGCAAGCGCCTGGCGCTGGTCAATGCATGGCTGGAGGAACGCCCGGTGCTGGTGTTTGACGAATGGGCCGCAGACCAGGACCCGACGTTCCGGCGGATTTTCTACACCGAGCTGCTGCCGGATCTCAAGCGCCTGGGCAAAACCATCATCGTGATTTCCCACGACGATCGTTACTTCGACATTGCCGACCAACTGGTGCGCATGGAAGCCGGGAAAGTAGCCACCGAACTGCAACCGGCATGAATAAGTTAGATTCTCATTCTGGTTTTTCCGGCCTCATGCGTCTAATTAAGAATCGCTAACAACTACGCAACCATTAAAACCAGTAAGAGTGAGCACAATGTCAGCAATTGCGGGGATTCCACGTTTTACCAAAGCCTTGTTCATGCGCCGTATGCTGCAGCCGGGCTTCAGCGCCACCGCGTTCAGCATGGCGCTGGCGTTGCCGTTCAGTGCGCAGGTTCAGGCCCAGGAGATCAACTTCAATATCCCGGCACAATCGCTGGCAAGCGCCCTGCAGGCACTGGGCACCCAGTCGAACATGCAAGTGCTGTACAGCGCCGATGATGTAAAGGGCCAGCACAGCCAGCCGGTGAGCGGCCGGTTGTCGCCTGAACAGGCGTTGTCGCAGATGCTGGTGGGGACCGGCGCTGTGTTCACCGTTCAAGCCAACACCGTCACCGTACGTGCCCGGGCAACGGGTGATTCACTGGAGCTGGGTGCCACCACCATCAGTGGCCAGGCTGTTGAATCGGCCTACGGCCCCGTGGACGGCTACGTTGCCACCCGCAGCGCCACCGGCACCAAGACCGATACGCCCCTCCTGGAAATTCCGCAAACCGTCAACGTGGTCACCGCTAAACAGATCGAAACCCAGGGCGCACTCAACCTGACCCAGGCCTTGCGCTACACGCCAGGCCTGAACACCGGCGGCTTCACCGACCGCAACGCGATCGCCGACGAAATCACCAGCCGTGGCTTCGCCCCTACCCAGCTGTACCTGGACGGCGCTTACTTGCCCTATGCCGGCAGCCTCGGCGGCGCCCCGCAAATCGATCCGTATACCCTGGAGCGCATCGAAGTGCTCAAGGGCCCATCGTCGGTGCTCTTTGGCCAGAACCAGCCGGGCGGCCTGATCAACATGGTCTCCAAGCGACCGACTACCGAACAACGCAGCGAGGTCAAGATCGGTGCCGGCAGCTACAACCGGGTCAACGGCGCATTCGACACCAGCGGCCCGCTCGACGATCAGAAAGAGTTCAGCTATCGCATCGTCGGCGTCGCGAAGAAAGGCAACCAGCAGGTCGATCATACCCACAGCGAACGCATGCTGCTGGCACCCAGCCTGACCTGGGCCCCGAACGACGACACATCCCTGACCGTACTGGCGCAGATCCAGCGGGACCGAGGCCTGGAAGACTATCAGGCGTTGCCAATGATCGGCTCTCTCGAGCGCGGCCCCAACGGCAAACGCATCGACCGCAACTTCTTCTCCGGCGACTCGAAATACAACGACTACAAACGTGACCAGTTCATCCTGGGCTACGACTTGACCCACAGCTTCAGCGAAAACCTGAAAGGTCGCTCCACCGCCCGCTACACCGACGTACGCGACGACTATAAAGGCTTCTACCTGCGCAGCTTCGTCACCGATGCAGTCACCGGCGCGGTCGACCAGACCCGGGCCAACCGTGTCAAACTCGACTGGCGCCAGCACAACACCGCCTACACCATCGATAACAACCTGGAATACAAATTCAACACCGGCGCGCTGGAGCACACCACCCTGGTCGGCCTGGACTATCGCAACTTCAACCGCAAATACACCGGCTACAACGCCTACAACGTACTGCCGATCAACCTCTACGGCGAAAACAACAACTACGACACCAGCAGCGTGACCCCGGAAAAAACCACCAAGTGGGACAACACCGTGCGCCAGACCGGCGTCTACCTGCAGGACCAGATCAAACTGGACAAGTGGATCCTGACCATTGGTGGCCGTCAGGACTGGGCCGAAGTTGAAAACAAGGACCTGATTGCAAACTCCATCACCGAACAGCGTGACAACAAGTTCACCGGCCGTGTCGGCCTGACCTATGTCACCGACTTCGGGCTGGCGCCGTACGTCAGCTACTCCGAATCCTTCCTGCCGACCGTTGGCACTACCGCGCCCGAACGTGGCGGCAAGGCCTTCGCGCCGACCGAAGGCGAACAGTACGAAGTGGGTGTGAAGTACCAGCCGTTCGAGAAGACGCTGATCACGGCTTCCGTGTACCAGATCAAGCAGAAAAACGTGCTGAGCCAGGATAACGAGTACACACAGTACTCGGTCCAGCAAGGCCAGGTTCGCTCCCGCGGTGTTGAACTGGAAGTCAAATCGACGATTGCCAACGTCGACGTACTGGCTGCTGCGTCCTACCTCGACGCGTTCTACATCAAGAACAACTACGGCAACACCGGTAACCGCACCGAGCAACAGGCTCCGGTTTCGGCATCGCTGTGGGTTGACTACCACTTCACCCAGGCGGTGCTCAATGGCCTGACCTTCGGTGCCGGCGCCCGCTACACCGGCCCCAAACCCGGTGATGCTGCCAACTCGTTCGAGGTCCCGGGCTTTGTGGTCTATGACACCACCGTCAGCTACGACCTGAGCAAGGTATCGCCAAGCCTGCGTGGCGTGGAAACCAGCCTGAACGTGCAGAACGTGTTCAACCGCGAGTACGTGTCCCACTGCAACTACTCGTTCGGCTGCTACTACGGCCAGGAACGCGTCGCCTCGGTTGACGTGACGTACAACTTCTAGGCAACACCCACAAAAAAACCGGGCCTGGCCCGGTTTTTTTATGCCTGTTCTCAAGCTGCCAGCGCGGCTCGCAATGCCTGGGTCAATTGAGCGTACACCTCGTCGATATCCGGCACCACGCTCTGCAGGCGCAGGAAATCGTGAATCAACCCGGCGTACTCGATCACTTCCACCGCCACCCCCTGTTCCTGCAACCGTCGGGCATAGGCACGCCCTTCATCCAGCAGCGGGTCATGACCGGCCAACGCAATCAGCGCCGGTGGCATGCCCGGGTACCCCGGCGCCAGTAACGGCGAGAAGCGCCAGTCAAGACGATCCGCCGCCTCCCGGGCGTAATGCCGGTAGAACCATTCCAGTGTCTCGGTCTCCAGCAGATAGCCCTCGCCGAACAGCTCGGTCGACGGGCTATTGGTAGAAGCGTCCGTCACCGGATAGCACAGCAGTTGCCAGCAGGGTTTAATTGCCAGCGTCGCGGGCTCGAGCACCGACTGCAACGCCAGCACCGTCGCCAGCGTGGCCCCCACACTGTCGCCACCGAAAGCCACGCGGGTGAGGTCCAGGCCTTCGGCTGCAGCGTTATCGGCCAGCCAGGCCAGGGCATCGGCGCCATCGTTCAGCGGCGTCGGGAACCTGTGCTCCGGCGCCAGTCGATAACCCACTGAAACCACCGCACACGGAGTTCTGGCGCAGAACTCGCGGCACACCCCGTCATGGGATTCCAGGCTGCCGACCACGTAGCCACCGCCATGGAAGTACACCAGCACCGGCAGGCTCTGCGCCGAAACGTCAGCTGGACGGTACACACGCAACGCCAGCGTCGCACCATCGCGTGCCGTGAATTCGATGGGGCTGCAGCGCACCTGCGCAGGCGCCTGCCAGCGCAGTTGCGCGGTGGTGCGCTCGAACGCCTCACGAGCCTGGGCGGGCGTTGACAGGTGAAACGGCCCAGGACCGTCCGCCTGGCTTTCTTGCGCCAGGTCGAGGAAGGCATTGAGTTCCGGATGCAAGGACATCGCAGGTTTCCTTATGAAAAAGCCACAGACGAAAGAGGAGCCACAAGGGCCCCTCTTTGTATAACGATGGATCGGCCTCAATCCTTAAGCCGCTTGTGCCACGCAATGCTCGATCAGCGCCTCCAGTTCGGCCTGGTACTCTCGCATCAACTGTTCGACGGTTTCGGCACGGTAGCGGCGCGTGCTGAAAATACAGCGCATCGCCAGGCGTCCGTCATACACCTGCCCCACCACTTCCAGCCAATTGCCCAGGGCCGCCTGCGGGCTGTAGCAACTGCCATAGCTCTCCTGAGCCGGCACCAGCATCGCCTTGTCATCGAAGCTCTGGTCGAACTGCCCCAGGTAGTTGAAGGTGACACGCGCCTGGGGTGCCAGGCGCAAGGTATCGGCCATCGACACACCGCTCATGTGACGCAGGATGCCGTAGCCCAGGCCCTTGTTCGGTACGGCCGCCAATTGCCGCTGCACCGCACGCACCGAGCTCCCGATATCAGCCCCGGCACCGGGTGCCAGGCGCACCGGGAACATGCTGGTGAACCAGCCCAGGCTGCGGCTCAGGTCGATGTCCTTGACCAGGTCTTCGCGGCCATGGCCTTCGAGCTGGATCAATACCGAAGGCTGCCCGCTCCAGCGGCACAACACCCGGCTCAGCGCGGCGAGCAACACATCGTTGATCTGCGTCTGGTAGACCGCAGGCACTTGCTTGAGCAACTGCTGGGTATGCTCCTGCGACAGGCCCATCAGCGCGACCGACTGGTACTGCACCTGGTTCTTGCCACGCGGGTTATCGCACGGTAGCTCACTGCCCGGCTGGTCGATCTGCTCAAGCCACCAGGCTTGCTCCTGCGCCGGATAATTCGCCGCGTACGCTTGCAGCCCCTCGGCCCAGGCCCGGTAGCTGCTGGTACGAATCGGCAGGGCCGGCGCCTGGCCATTGCGGTAAGCCTCATAAGCGACCTGCAAATCCTGCAGCAGCAAACGCCAGGAAACGGTGTCGATCACCAAATGATGGATCACCATCAATACCCGCACCTGGCCATTGCCCAACGTCACATGAGCGGTACGCCACACCGGCCCGTCTTGCAGGTCCAGGCTGCGCTGTACCTGTTCGGCGTACAGCTCAAGCTCCGCCTCATCGGCCACGGTGTGTTGCCATAACAAGGGCTCAGTGGCCCATTGCGCCTGCATGTCCTCCAGCGGCTGGTAATGCTGGTAATAGCGTGCGCCCACCTCACGAAAGCGCAGGCGCAGGGCGTCGTGCTGCTTCAACATGCAGCGCAATGCCAGCTCCAGCGCCGGCAGATTCAGCGCCTGGCGTGCACGCAGCATCAATGCCTGGTTGTAATGGTGCGGCTCGCTCATACGCTGGTCGAACAGCCACTGCTGGATCGGAATCAGGTTGAACTGGCCCTCGGCGGCCACCTGCGAAACATCCTCGATCAGCGTGGCGACGGTGCTTGAACGCTGCTCGAAAATCGCCTCGATGGTCTGCCCGCGCATCAGGTCCCGCAGCTTGAGGTCCATCTTCAGTTCAGGGTGGTTGCGTACCCGCGAGACGACTTGCAGGCTGAGGATCGAGTCACCGCCCAACTCGAAGAAGTTGTCGGTGATGCCCACGCGCTCCACTTGCAACACATCAGCCCAGACCTGTGCCAGCAGTTGCTCGTCACGAGTACGGCCGGGAACATACTCGCCGCCCTTGAATTCAGGCTCCGGCAAGGCCTGGCGATCCAGCTTGCCGTTGGGCGTGACAGGCAGCGCCGCCATGCAGATGACCTGGGTGGGCACCATGTAATCCGGCAATTGCGCGCGCAAGTCCGCCTTGAGGCGATCACCGATGGCCATGCCATCGGGCGTCACCACATAACCGATCAGTTGCTTGCCCGACGCACTGTCACGGGCGATCACCAACGCGTCACTGACATCGTCCAGTTGCCGCAGGCTCGCCTCGATTTCCCCCAGTTCAATGCGAAAGCCCCGGACCTTGATCTGGTGGTCAATACGCCCGACGTAATCAAGCACACCATCAACACGCTGGCGTACCAGGTCGCCGCTGCGGTAGAGACGATCGCCCGGCGACCCGAACGGGTCCGGCACAAAGCGCTCGGCACTCAGGTCCGGACGACGGTAATAGCCGCGGGCAATGCCCTGGCCACCGATGTAGAGCTCACCGGCAATCCCCGGCGGCAGCGGGTTGAGGTCTTCGTCCAGCACGTACAGCGCGCGCTCGCCGACAGCACGCCCGATCGGCGCATAGGCGGCCTCGCACCGGGTGTCGACCGGGACCTTCCAGAGCATCGGCGTGACCACGGTTTCGGTGGGGCCATAGCCGTTGGTAAAGAACTGTGGACGCAGTGCCGCTTTCACTTGTTCGAAGGTCTGGTCCGGCACCGCATCGCCACCGAAGCAATACACCCGTACCGCGGGTGGTTCCTGTTGGCTATGGGCCGCGTACTCGGCCAACTGCTTGAGGTAGGCCGGCGGGAAACAGGCAATCGTGATGCCGTGTTGATGCAAGGCGTCGAAGGTCTGCTCCGGTGTCCACAGGCTGGCATCGCGGATCACCAGCGTGCCCCCGCTCAATAGCGTACTGAGCCAGCGCTCATGAGCGCCGTCGAAGGCAAACGACATGAAATGCAGCTCGCGGGTGCGCTCATCCATGTCATACAGCCCGGCAATGGCCTGGCAATGCATGCTCATCGGCCCATGCGCCACTGCCACGCCTTTCGGCCGACCGGTGGAGCCCGAGGTATAAATCAAGTAGGCCAGATTGGCGCCCAGCAAACTGCTGGCGGGCGGCGTGTCGCTGTAGCCGGCGCGGTCAAACGTATCGATGGCCAGTTGCGCCAGGCCTTCCACCGCCGGGAGGCGCGCCTGCACCTGGCTATGGGTCAGCAACAGCGCCATCGCCGAGTCTTGCATCATGAACGCCAGGCGTTCGGGCGGATAGTCGATGTCCAACGGCACATAAGCCGCGCCGCTTTTCATCACCGCCAGTAACGCCACGATCATCTCGACGGAGCGCTCCAGGGCCACCCCGACCACCACTTCCGGCCCGGCCCCCAGCTCGATCAAGCGATGGGCCAGGCCATTGGCTCGACGTTCCAGCTCACCGTAGCTCAGCGAATCGCCCCCGCACACCAGTGCCGTCGCCTCGCCACGCGAATGGGCATGGCGTGCGATCAGTTCCGGCAAGAGCTGCGCCTGATAGCTGGCATTCGGCGCCGCACTCCACTGCTCAAAGGCTCGCCACTGCTCGGCCCCAAGGCGCTGAAGGTTGCCCAGGCGCGCCGTCGGCGTAACGATCATGGCCTCGAGGGTGTCTTCCATGCAGCGGCGAATCTGCTCTACCGCCTCGACACTGAAGGCATTGCGCAGGAACAGATATTCGATCGACAACTGTTCGCCGAGATTGACCGCCAGGTCCATCGCAAAGTTGGTCACGTCATGGTTACGCGACTCGCCGAAACTCAGGCCGGTGTCCTGTTGCTCACCCAGGCGCTCATCGATCGGGTAGTTTTCAAACACGATGATGCTGTCGAACAGCCCTTGCCCACCCAGCCCCGACCAGCGCTGGATATCCGCCAGCGGCGCGTGTGCGTACTCACGGATGTCCATGTTGCAGGCCTGCAACGCTTGCAGCCACTGATCCAGCGGCTGCGCGGGTTCCAGGGTCTGGATCACCGGTAGCGTATTGATGAACAGCCCCAGGATGTTGTCGGCATTGGCCAACCCCGCAGGACGGCCAGCCACGGTGGCACCGAACACCACAGTGTTCTGCCCGGTAAAGCGTTGCAGCAACAACAGCCACGCGCCCTGGATCAGCGTGTTGGGGGTGATTTGCAAGGCGCGGCAAGCCTGTTGCAGGCGTGCGGTTTGCACCGCATCCCAACGTGAGTAAAGCGCCTGGTGCCCGGGCAAATCCTCGACATGCCGCGGGAACATCGCCTGGTTCAGCGAAGTGGCCTGCTCCAGCGTTGCAAGACGGCTTCTCCAGAAGCCCTCCAGCGCCCGTTGATCCTGGCGTTGCAGCCATTCGATGAACTCGCGGTAACGACCGTTGCGTGTCGGCACGTGGCCCTGGGCATAAAACTGCATTACCTCGCCAAACAGTCGCGAACTGCTCCAGCCGTCCATCAGGATGTGATGGCAGGTCCAGATCATCTGGTAGCGGTCGTCCTCAAGCCGCAGCAACAGCACACGCTGCAACGGCGCACGGGCCAGATCGAACCCTTGCAGGTAATCAGCCGTTGCGCGCTCGCCGATCGCCTGTTCGCTGATGTCCTGGCCGCGCCAATCTTCGATCAGCAGCGGCAATTCGGCCTGGCGGTGGACAATTTGCACCGGGGCGCTCAAGCCATCCTGCCAGTGAAAGCTGGTCCGCAGAATGTCCTCACGCTCAATCACCGATTGCCAGGCTGCGGCGAAGCGCTCGGTATGCAGCCCGTGTACCGGCAGGCTGATCTGGTTGATGTACAAGCCGCTGCTGTCGTCGGCCAGGGTGTGGAACAGCATGCCTTCTTGCATCGGTGACAACGCATAGACGTCTTGCACCTGCGCCACGGGCACCGGCAAGCCGTCAAGGTGCGCCTGGGTCAAACGGGCCAGCGGGAAGTCAGACGGCGTCAGGCCCTGATGCTCTTCGCCGCAGCAATGCTCGATCAGTGCCTGCAACGCGACGCCGTAGGCATCGGCCAATTGCTGGACGGTGGCCTCATCAAAAACGTCGCGGCTGAAGGTCCAGTCCAGGGACAACTGGCCGTTGTACACCCGGCCATCGATGGTCAGCCAGTTGCCCAGCGCCACGTCATCAGCGTGCCCAGCCCCGCTGCCCTCCTCGCTCGGCGCGAATAACGCCTGCTCATCAAAGCTCTGGTCGAACTGGCCGAGGTAGTTGAAGGTAATCCGGGCCTGCGCGAGTTTCGCCAGACGCGAGCGGACATCCTCTGCACCAAGGTAACGCAGCACGCCATAACCCAGGCCCTTGTTCGGCACCGCGCGCAGCTGTTCCTTGATGCCCTTGATGGTGTCTGCCGCGTGCACCGATGGGGTCAATACCACCGGGAACAGGCTGGTGAACCAGCCCAACGTGCGGCTCAGGTCGACGTCGCCGAACAGTTCCTCACGGCCATGGCCTTCCAGTTGCACCAGGCACGCAGGTTGCGCAGTCCACTGGCAAATCACCTGCGCCAGGGCACTGAGCAAAAGGTCGTTGACCTGGGTGCGATAGGCCGACGGTGCCTGCTTGAGCAGGCGCCGAGTCTGTTCTGTATCCAGACGCGTGTTGACCGAATGGCCATGCACCGAAGCCTGGCTGCCCTCAGGCCGCGCCCGTGGCAGTTCCGGCAACGCATGGGCCTGTTGCCCGGCCCAGTAACTCAACTCCCGAGCCAGCCCTTCGCTGTGGGCGTAGCCCTGCAACTGCTCGGCCCACGCCTTGAACGCGGTGGACTTGGGTGGCAACACCACAGGCTGGTTTACCGCAAGCTGCCGGTAGGCCGTTTGCAAGTCTTCCAGTAGCACGCGCCACGACACACCGTCCATCACCAGATGGTGAATCGCCAGATGCAGGCGCGAACTGCCGTCCTGCACTGCGATCAGGCTGCAACGCAGCAGCGGGCCGTGTTGCAGGTCGAGGCTGCGTTGCGCCTGGTTGGCAATGGCGATGATCTCATCGGCGTTCTCTGCCTGGCGCTGCCAGAGGCCTACCGGTTGCGCGCCGACGGCCTCATGGCTGGCCTGCCAGGTACCATCGCCCGATTGCACGAAGCGCAAGCGCAAGGCGTCATGATGGGCCACCACGTGCTCAAGGGCCTGCTGCAGACATGCGCCGTCCAATGGCTCGCGCGGGGTCAGCATCAGCGACTGGTTCCAGTGGTCACGGTGCGCCATGTCATTGGCGAAGAACCAGTGCTGCATCGGTACCAGATGGCTGTCACCGCTGACCGGCCCCTGATCGATCGTTGCGGCTTGATCGGCGCTCGCAGCCCGGGCCAGCGCCTGGATGTTCTGGTGCAGGAACAGGTCCTTGGGGGCCAGGCCGATTCCCTGCTGACGTGCACGGCTGACCACTTGAATCGAATTGATCGAGTCACCGCCCAAGGCGAAGAAGTTATCGGCAGTGCCCACCCGGGCCACGCCGAGCACGGCTTGCCAGATCTCGACCAGGGCACTTTCGACTGCATTGGCGGGAGCCACGAAGTCCTGCTGTACCTCAGCCATGTCTGGCACCGGGAGAGCCTTGCGGTCGAGTTTGCCGTTGGGGCTCAGGGGCATTTTTGCCAGCGGCGTCAGGTGCGTCGGCACCATGTGTTCCGGCAGGGTCTGGCGCAGATGCGCAGTCAGCGCCTCGCGCAGTGCCGGCCAGTCGCTGGCGGCGCCAGGCTGGGTAACGACGTAGCCACTCAGGGCTTTGCCGTTGCGGCTGTCCTGCGCCACCACCACGGCTTCGCGCACGGCCCCGTGCTCCAGCAGACGGGCCTCGATTTCACCCAGCTCGATACGAAAGCCGCGGATTTTCACCTGATGGTCGATACGGCCAATGTAATCAATCACCCCGTCAACGCGGTAACGGGCCAAGTCGCCCGTGCGGTACAGCCGTTCACCCGCGACAAACGGGCTTGCCACGAATCGTTCGGCCGTCAGCTCAGGGCGACGGTGGTACCCACGCGCCAGTCCCTGGCCGCTGAGGTACAGTTCGCCGTTGACGCCGCAGGGCACCGGGTTGAGCTCGGCGTCGAGAATGTAGGTCATCAAGTTCGCAATCGGCTCGCCGATGGGCACTGCGTCACGGCCCTCGTCACGACAGGTCCAGTGGGTGACGTCAATTGCGGCTTCGGTAGGGCCGTAGAGATTGAACAGCCCCGCGCCCGGCAGCTTGGCGAAGACCTGCTGCTGCGCATCGATCGGCAACGCTTCGCCACTGCAAACGATACGGGTGAGGCTGGTGCAGCGGCTGACATTGGCATCCAGCACGAACGCTTGCAGCATCGACGGGACGAAATGCAGGGTAGTAATGCCCTCGCGCTCGATCAATTGGACCAGCTTCTGTGGATCGCGATGATCCCCTGGCGACGCCACGACCAAGCGGATGCCGGTCATAAGCGGCCAGAAAAACTCCCAGACGGACACATCGAAGCTGAACGGCGTTTTTTGCAGCACGCGGTCGTCGGCGTGCAACCCGTAGGCCTGTTGCATCCAGCACAACCGGTTGGTCAGGGCACCGTGGCTGTTGCCAGCCCCTTTGGGTTTGCCGGTGGATCCGGAGGTGTAAATCACATAGGCGAGGTTTTGCGCGACGGCCCGCGACTCGGGGTTGCCTTGCGCCTCACCGGCCAGCCAGGCATCGTCACCATCAAGTATCAGCGTGCGCACCCGGTCCGGCAGCGGCAAGGTTGCGACCAGCGCTTGCTGGGTCAGCAACCATTCGATGCCGCTGTCGTCGATCATGTAGGACAGGCGTTCCGGCGGGTATTCCGGATCCAGCGGTACATAGGCGCCGCCGGCCTTCAGGATCGCCAACAGGCCCACCACCATTTCCAGGCTGCGGTGCAGTGCAATGCCCACCAGCACATCGGGGCCTACGCCACGCGCGATCAAGGCATGAGCCAATCGGTTGGCCCGCGCGTTGAGCTGGGCATAGGTCAGCGACTGACCCTCGAACACCAACGCCACGGCATGCGGGGCCCGCTCCACCTGGGCTTCGATCAAGTGGTGCACCGGCTGGTGGTTCGGGTAGTGGGCGAACGTGCGGTTCCAGTCCTCAACCATCATCCGGCGCTGCACCGCATCGAGCATCGGTAATTCGGCGATGCGCTGGGTGGGGTTGGCCACAATCGCGCGCAGCAGGTTCAGCCAGTGTTCGCCCAGGCGTGCGACGGTGGCTGGCTCAAATAAGTCAGAGGCATAGGACAGTGCGGCACTGATGCCTTCGCTGTACTCGAACGTATCCAGGGAGAGGTCGAACTGCACGCTGCCCGAATCCCAGGTCAATTGCTCCAGGCTCAACCCCGGCAGTTCAATCGCCTCGCGACGAGCATCACTGGCATGGTTGAACATGGCCTGGAACAACGGCGTATGGCTCAGGTTGCGTGCAGGTGCAAGCAGCTCCACCAGTTGCTCGAACGGCAGGTCCTGATGTGCCTGTGCTCCCAGTACCCGCTGCTTGACCTGATGAAGCAATTGGTCAAAGCGCAGGTGCCCCTCAATGTCGGCCCGAAGTACCTGGGTGTTGACGAAGAAACCCAGCATCCCTTCGGTTTCCAGGCGATTGCGGTTGGCAATCGGTACCCCGACACGAATATCCTGCTGCCCGCTGTAGCGGTGCAACAAGGTCTGGAAACCGGCCAGCAGCAGCATGAACAGTGTGGTGTTTTGCTGCTGCGCCAGGCGCTTGAGACTCTCGGCCAGGGACGGCTCGAGGGTGATCGGCAGCCGGGCCCCACGATAGCTTTGCTGAACCGGACGTGGATGGTCGGTTGGCAGTTCAAGGACCGGTTGCTCGCCGCCCAACTGTTCTGTCCAGTAGCTGAGCTGACGTTGCTGCTCACCCGCCGCCAGCCACTGACGCTGCCACTGTGCGTAATCGGCATACTGGATCGGCAGTGCCGCCAACGCCGCCGGTTGGCCTTGACTGAAGCCGCGGTATAACTGCATCAGCTCATCGATCATGACCCGCATCGACCAGGCATCCGACACGATGTGGTGCTGGGTCAGGATCAGCACGTGATCTTCAGCGCCCAGTTGCAACAGCTTGACCCGCAGCAACGGCCCACGCTGCAGATCAAAGAGTTGGCGGGTTTCAGTTTCAATCAAGCCGCGCAGGCCTGGGTCATCCAGCCCGGCAGCCGCCGATTCAAGCGCAATCGCCACCGGTGCCGGCGCGTCGACCCGTTGTACGGGACGCTCGTTCTCCAGCACAAACCGGGTACGCAAGCTCTCATGACGCGCCACCAGAGCGTCAAAACACTGTTGCAAGGCCGCCAGGTCAAGGTGTCCGCGCAAACGCAGGGCCGCGGGAATATGGTAGGCGCTGCTGGTGGGCTCCAATTGCCACAAAAACCATTGCCGTTGCTGGGCATATGACAGGGCAAGCGGCTGGTCGCGTGCAACGCGCGGGATGGCCTGTTCAGGAGTCAACGATGCCGGGGCCATCGCCTCGACAAATGCTTGCAGGGTGTTATGGGCGAACAGCAGGCGCAAAGGCACCTGGACTTGCAGTTGCTGGCGAATCCGCGAAACCATTTGGGTCGCCAGCAGCGAATGGCCGCCCAGCTCGAAAAAGTTGTCACTCAGGCCAACCCGCGGCACGTTGAGCACCTCGGCCCAGATCGCCGCCACCGCTTGCTGCACCGGCGTCTGCGCAGCCACGTAGGTTTTCTGCCATTGGCTGGCATCGGGTTTGGGCAGTTGCCTGCGGTCCAGCTTGCCATTGGGGGTCAGCGGGAACCTTGGCAACAGCACCATATGCGCCGGCACCATGTAGTCGGGCAAGTTGGCCTTGAGCCGGGCGTTCAGGCTGTCGCGCAGGCGACCCTGGCCGTCGGCATCCAGGCCCTGCCATTCGGCGGCGGGGACCACATACGCCACCAACGCCTGGCCGCCCGGGGCATCCTGGGCCAGTACCGCGGCTTCACGTACAGCGTCCTGCTCCAGCAGGCGCGCTTCGATTTCTCCGAGCTCGATGCGGAAACCGCGAATTTTCACCTGATGGTCGATCCGCCCCAGGTATTCGAGGATACCGTCCGGGCGCTGACGTGCGAGGTCGCCGGTGCGGTAAAGCCGCTCGCCGGTGCTGGAAAACGGATGGGGAACAAAACGTTCGGCGGTCAATCCCGGTCGCTGGAAGTAACCCCGCGCCAGGCCGTCCCCGCCGATCAGCAATTCGCCGGCAACACCATAGGGCACCGGCATCAGGTCTGCACCGACGATGTACAGCGATGTGTTGTCGATTGGCCCGCCCAGCCAAGGTTGCGCAGCCTGCGGACGCAGCCGGTGCAACGCCGACCAGACCGTGGTTTCCGTCGGGCCATAGAGATTCCAGACTTCACCGCCAAGGCCAAGCATGCGCACCGCCAGTTCCTGGGGCAACGCCTCGCCGCCGCACAGGCACGTGCACCCCTGGAGCACGTGGGCCTGTTCATTGTCGAGCAACATGCGCCAGGTCGAGGGAGTCGCCTGCACCACGTTGACCTGTTCGGCGTCGATCAGGGCCAGCACGGCGTACGGGTCCTGCGCCACCTCCTGGCCGGTCAGCACGATGCACGCGCCGACCATCAGGGGTACGTAGATTTCCAGGCCGAAAATATCAAACGAGAACGTGGTCAGTGACAACGCCCGATCCTGGGCGGTCATGCCCGGCACCCTGGCCATGCTTGCGACAAAGTTGGTCAGGGCGCCATGTCGCACCATCACCCCTTTCGGCTGGCCGGTGGAGCCAGACGTGTAGATGACATAAGCCAGGTGCTCCGGATCCAGCCGGGTAGGCAGATCGTCACCGGCATGGCCGTCAAGCCAATTGCCCGGTTGATCCAGCACCAGCGTAGTGACCGTGTCAGGCACCGGGATCTGGCTGAGCAGTGAATGTTGGGTCAGCAACAGGTCGATGCCACTGTCCTCAATCATGTAGGCGAGGCGATCCTGCGGGAACGCGGGATCGAGAGGCAGATAGGCGCCGCCGGCCTTGAGGATTGCCAACAACCCGATCAGCATGTGCGGGCTGCGTTCGACGGCAATGCCCACCAGCACACCCGCGCCCACCCCGTGACGTTGCAGCTCCACCGCCAACTGATTGGCCCGGGTATTGAGTTGCCCGTAGCTCAAGCGCTGGCCATTGATGACCAGCGCCTGCGCCTCCGGCGAGCGGGCCACCTGTGCCTCGAACAATCGATGAACATAACCCGCCTGCGGTGTGGCTACCGACGTGCGGACGCAATCGTCGAGCTGCGCTTGGCGCTGTTCAGCGTCAAGCAACGGCAGCTCACCGATGCTTTGTGCCGGGTTCGCGATGATTGCCTGCAGCAGGTTTTGCCAGTGCCCGGCCATCCGCGCAACCGTGTCTGCACCGAACAGATCCGTGGCATAGATCAGCGCCGCAGACAGCCCATCGGGGCGCTCCATGGTTTCCAGGGTCAAGTCGAACTGTGCACTATGGGTATCCCAGCGCAGCCCCTCGACCTTCAATTCACCGGCCGGCCCCTCGCCCGCCGGGCCTTGGGTCTGGTGGTTGAACATCACTTGAAACAGCGGGCTGTGGCTCAGGTTGCGTTGCGGCTGCAAGGCTTCCACCAGTTGCTCGAACGGCAGGTCCTGATGCGCCTGGGCATCCAGCGCAGTCTGCTTGACCTGTTGCAGCAAGGCACTGAAGGAGCCCTGGCTGTCGACCTCACTCTTGAGCACTTGGGTGTTGACGAAAAAGCCGATCAACCCCTCGGTCTCCACCCGGTTACGGTTCGCGGTCGGCACGCCAACCCGAATGTCGTTCTGCCCGCTGTAGCGATGCAGCAAGGCCTGGTAGGAGGCCAGCAGGATCATGAACAGACTGACCCCTTCGCGCTGGGCCATCTGCTTGAGGCCGCAGGCCAGCGCGGTGTCGATATCCAACTCCAGCCGGGCACCGCGATAGCTCATCACGGCCGGGCGCGCAACGTCAGTCGGGAGCTCAAGCACCGGCTGCTCGCCGCCCAGTTGCGCGGTCCAGTATTGCAACTGCCGCTCCCGCTCGCCGGCCTCCATCCAGTGCCGCTGCCAGATGGCGTAGTCGCTGTATTGAATCGGCAACGCTGGCAGTTCCAGGCTCAACCCTCGACTGAACGCGGCGTAACCCTTGACCAACTCCTCGACCATTACCTGCATCGACCAGCCATCGGAAACGATGTGGTGCAAGGTGACAATCAGCACATGGTCATCCGCGCCCAGTTGCAACAGGCACGTACGCAACAATGGCCCCTGCTGCAAGTCGAACAGCCGGCGCGTCTCGTCTTCGATCAAATGCCGCAGTTGCGCCGCATCCGGCACCTGGGCCAGAGGCTGCACCTGCAGACTTACCGGTGCAGCCTCCTGCACTTGCTGCACCACTTGCTCGCCGTGCACCACGAAGGTGGTACGCAGGCTCTCATGGCGCGCGACCAGCGCACTGAAACTCTGTTGCAGCGCCGCAATGTCCAATGGACCGCGCAAGCGCAGGGCCGTAGGCATGTGATAAGCCGCGCTTTCCGGGTCCAGCTGCCACAAGAACCATTGACGCTCCTGGGCAAAGGACAATGACAACGTGTCGAACTCGGCACTGACAGGCGGAATCGGCAGGTTCGCCGGGGAAACGTCCTCTTCGAGCATTTTCTGCAGGTAAAGACGGCGTTTTTCCAGCGGCAGCGTTATGAAGCGCCTGGCAATACGTTGTGCGACAGCGGTGTCCATCAAACCTCCTCGAATTCATCAAGCAGCGCTTCAAGCTTGCTCAATTTTGACGTGCTCATTGACGTGCCGGTCTGCTCCAGTTGCGCGACAAACGCACCGAGGACCGGAAATTGGAATATCAATTGGGGCGTTAACTTCATGCCCAGTTCGAGCTGCAGGCGCGACACCACATTCACCACCAGCAGCGAATGCCCGCCCAGCTCGAAGAAATCATCCGCCAGACCGACCTGCTCAACGTTGAGCACGCCTTGCCAGATGGCCGCGACCTTGCATTGCAGATCGCTTTGCGGCGCCAGGTAAGCCGAATGCAGCGCGCGGGTATCCGGCGCGGGCAGTGCCTTGCGGTCGAGTTTGCCGTTGGGTGTAAGCGGCAGTTGATCGAGGAAGACCAGATGGGTGGGCACCATGAAGTCCGGCATCTGTTGTGCCAGCCGCGCCTTGAGCTGTTCACTCAAGCGCGCCTCGGCCGCCCTATCCAGGCTGCCGTCCTGGCTGACAAGCCAACCCACCAGGCTCGTGCCGGTCGCCGTTTCCCGAGCCAGCACTACCGCGTCTCGTACTTCAGGTTGAGCGTGGAGGCGGGCTTCGATTTCACCCAGCTCAATGCGCAGGCCACGGATTTTCACCTGATGGTCAATCCGGCCGATGTATTCGATTACGCCATTTTCGGCGTGGCGCACCAGGTCGCCGGTGCGATACAGGCGTGCGGCGGCCGACTCGCCAAACGGATCGGGAACGAAGCGCTCGGCGGTCAGCCCTGGACGCTGGTGATAACCACGGGCCAGGGATTCACCACCGATGTACAACTCGCCAATCGCCCCCACGGCGCAAGGCTGCAAGGCGCCGTCCAGCACATAGGTGCATACGTTGTTGATCGGACGACCGATGGCGATGATTCGCCCGTCGTCTTCGACAGTGGCCGCCACGGCATGGCTGCTGGTATCAATCGTGGCCTCCGTGGGGCCATAAAGATTGCGCAGCTCGCCATCGAAGAGGCCCAGGACCTGGCGGGAAAGGTGCGCACTCAGCGCTTCACCGCCGCACATCAGCAGGCGCAAGGAGGCCAGGTGTTCACGGGTCGCCAGCGGCAACAGCGCCTGCAGCAACGATGGCGCCATTTGCAGCACACTGATCCCCCAACGCTCCACCTCGACCCACAAGGTGGTCAAGTCCAGGTTCAATTGCGGCGCGGCCAATACCAGTTGCGCGCCGCTCATCAGTGGCAACCAGAACTCCCACACCGAGGCGTCGAAACTGATGGCGGTCTTCTGCAGGACACGGTCACTGTGATCCAGCTTCAGGCAACCCTGCATCCATTCCATATGGTTGCTCAGGGCGCCATGGCGAATCGTCACGCCTTTGGGTTTCCCGGTGGAACCGGAGGTATAGATCACATAGGCGAGGTTCTGGCTGTCGACGGTTACCGAAGGCTCATGCTCGCCGTAGCCATCGAACCGCTCGGGCAGTGCGTCCAGCAGCAGGCAGTCCACGGCCACGTCGGCGAAGTACGGCTGTACGCTGGTTTCGGTCAACAGCAAGGCAATGCCGCTGTCCTCGACCATGTACATCAAACGATCCTGTGGATAAGCGGGGTCCAGCGGTACATAGGCACCACCGGCCTTGAGGATCGCCAGTAGCCCGACGACCATCTGCACGCAGCGCGGCATGCACAGTCCCACCAACACGTCCGGGCCTACACCCCGCTCGATCAACGCATGAGCCAGGCGATTGGCGCGCAGGTTGAGCTGGGCATAGGTCAGCGACGCTTGATCGGCCAACAGGGCCGGCGCATCAGGCGTGCGTCGAGCCTGGGACTCGAACCATTGATGAACGTGGCGTCGGTCGGTGGCCGGCACTGCCGTGGCATTCCAGTCGCGCAACAGCACGGTGCGCGTCGCCGCGCCAACCAGGTCGATATCACCCAGGCTACGGTCGGCGGCCAGGCTCACCATCTGTGCGAGCACGTGCTCCACCTGCTCAGCCAGGCGCTGGATTGTATGTGTATGGAACGCAGCATGGGCATAAGTGAAGTGCAGGCTCAGGGTCTCATTGAGATTAACGGCCAGGGTCAACGGGAAATTAGTCTGTTCCTGATTACCCACCGTGCCGAAGCTCAGGCCTGACGGTGCCTGCGCTTGCAGGGCCTCGGCCAGCGGGTAGTTTTCGAACACCAGCAGCGTGTCGAACAGGCCTTCACCGCCCTGCCCGGCCCAGCGCTGAATCTCGAACAGCGGCGTGTGTTCATGCTCGCGCAACGCAACGTTGCGGGCCTGAAGCTGTTGCAGCAGGCTGGTGACCGATTGTTCCGGCCGGGGGCTGGCAATCACCGGCAAGGTATTGATGAACAGGCCTATCTGCTGTTCGACGCCTTTGAGTTCGCCGGGGCGTCCGGACACCGTGGCGCCGAAGGCCACCGTGTCATGCCCGGTGTAATGTTGCAGGAGCAGCAACCAGGCCGCCTGGACCACGGTATTGAGGGTGACCTTTTGCTGGCGGGCGAATTCGCCCAGGCGCTGGGTCTGCTGTTGGGACAGTGAGTGATACAGGCTGGCATGGCTGGTTTCGACAGCCGGCTGCGGCGCGGCGAAACGGTTTTCGGCGAGGCGCGTCGGCGCGTCGAGCGCGTGCAGTTGCGCACGCCAGAACGTTTCACTGGCCTTGGCATCACGCCCTTGCAGCCAGGCGATGTAGTCACGATAGCGGCCCGCCGGGCGCGGCAGCACCTGGCCATCGTAACGTTGCAACACCTCGCCCAGCAGCTGCGAGTTGCTCCAGCCGTCCATCAGAATGTGGTGATGGGTATAAATCAGGTGATAACGCTGTTCAGCGGTCTTGACCAGCACCAGCCGCAGCAGCGGCGCGAGGGCGAGGTCGAAACCCTGGTCGCGCTCGCTGGACGCCAACTCGACGAGGGCCTGCGGGGCATCCGTGCGTGTGCTCCAATCCAGCGCGGTGAAGGGTACGCGCACCTGTTTATGCACCACCTGCACCGGTTGCTCGCTGCCTTCCCAGATGAAACTGCTGCGCAAAATGTCATGGGCGTCGACCGCCGCCTGCCAGGCATCTTCGAAACGCTGTGGGTCGAGACCGTCGATGTCCAGGCACATCTGATTGATGTACTGACCGCTGCCGTGTTCGTACAAGCTGTGGAACAGCATGCCCTGCTGCATCGGCGCCAGCGGGTAGATGTCATCCACCGAACGGGCGGCGAGGCCCAGGTTATCGAGCTGCGGTTGGGTAAAGCTGGCCAGCGGGAAGTCGGAAGGCGTCATGCCATGGTTTGCAGGGTCGCAGCAATGACCGATCAACAGAGCCAGTTCCACGGCATAATCGTCGGCCAGTTGCTGGATGGTGGCCTGCTCGAACTGTTGGTGGCTGAACGTCCAGCCCAGGCTCAGTGCGCCATCAAATACCCGCCCGTTGAGGCTCAGCCAATTGCCCAGGGGCGCCATCGCGCTTTGCTCTTCACCGGCGCTTTCGCTGGCCGGGCTGAACAACGCGCCCTGTTCCTTATCGAAGCTGGCGTCGAACTGCCCCAGGTAGTTGAAGGTAATGCGCGGCACCGGCAGCGCTTGCAAGGCTGACCGGCTGGCCTCGTCACCGAGGAAGCGCAGCGCGCCGAAACCCACCCCCTTGTCCGGGATCGATCGCAACCCTTGCTTGATCGACTTGATCGAGTCCCCGAGTGCCGCCGCCGGCGACAACTGGACCGGGAACATACTGGTGAACCACCCCACGGTGCGCGTCAGGTCGATGTTGGCAAACAACTCTTCGCGACCATGGCCTTCAAGCTGGATCAAGGTACTTGCATGCCCGGTCCAACGGCAGACCACCCGCGCCAGGGCGGTCAGCAACAGGTCGTTGACCTGAGTGCGATAGGCGGCTGGCGCTTCCTGCAGCAGTTGCCGCGTCAGGTGTTTGTCCAGACGCGTATGAACAGTGACGGCCTGGCCGTTCTGTGGGCTCGCCTCGGGGTTGAGGCACGGCAGGTCAGCCGGCGCACCCTGCAGTTGCGCCTGCCAGTAGGCCAACTGCTGCTGCAATTGCGCGCTGCGTGCATGCGCTTGCAACTGTTCGGCAAACGTCTTGACCGAGCTGGTCTTGGCCGGCAATTGCAAGGCTTGCCCGGCGAGCAATTGGTTGTAGGCCGTTTGCAGGTCGTCGAACAGAATCCGCCACGACACACCGTCCACCGCCAGGTGATGGATCACCAGCAACAGCCGCTGGGTGCCATCGTCCAGGGTCGCCAACACGGCGCGCAGCAAGGGTCCGGTTTGCAGGTTCAGGCTGCGCTGGGCTTGATTGGCCAGCACTTCCAGCGCGCCAGCATCGGCCACCGGGCGCACCCATAACAGATCATTGCGCATCGATGCGTCGCGATGGCTGGCACTCCAGCCTTCGGCGCTTTCGTTGAACATCACCCGCAACGCATCGTGATGCAGCACCAGCGCCTGCAATGCTTGCTCCACCAGCGCCGCTTGCAGCGCACGGGCCGGTTGCAGCAGCACCGACTGGTTGTAGTGGTGACGCTGCGGGATAGTGTCGGCAAAGTAAGCCTGTTGAATCGGCAGCAGCAACGCCGGGCCCTGCACCGCAGCCTGATCGATTACCTGCACCGGGTCACCGGTCTGCGCGACAGTCGCCAATGCCTGCACCGTCTGGTGCTGGAACAGGTCTTTTGGACTAAAGCGGATGCCGGACTGCCGGGCGCGGCTGACCACTTGAATCGAGATAATCGAGTCGCCACCCAGTTCGAAGAAGTTGTCGGTGAGGCCAACCCGTTCCAGTTTCAGCACGTCTTGCC
>NZ_JACAPM010000026.1:0-206797 GCF_013385695.1 Pseudomonas sp. D8002 | reverse complement strand
CGTCGCGGCGGCCCGCGGAGCCGTGCCGGAGTGCGGGCATGCCGAGCCTAAGCGAGGCACCGAGTGGTGGGGCAAAGACCTTTTGGTTACTTTTGGGGCGTTTGCCAAAAGTGACTCGCTGTAAGAGCGAAACCATAAGTAGCCGTTACCGCAGCAACGGATATGTACACCCCACCCCACCTCACCCCACCCCAACTACCATCACCGCTCCACGGGCACCGAAAGCCCCGAATTCCCAAGCGCATGACTACGCGCATCAAAAAACCGCAACTCCACCTCCATCCCCTCAAACAACTCCGCAAAACGCCGCTTCTGCTGCTGGATAAACCCCGCACTGCGGCCAAACACCGAAATCGCCAACGTGCTGATCTTCGCCTGTCGAATCGCCTGCACCAGATGCACATCCTGCGCGCCGAGGTGATGCCCAAAGATGCATAGCCCACCTTCATGGCCCAACAACTGCTCATAACAGAACGACAAATAGTCAGAACTGCGAATGGTCTTCAGCTTCTCCTCAACCTTGCCCTCGCTGACAAACAACGGCACATCATCCAGCGTCTTGATCGTGTTGTTGATCGCAAAACTGCTGAGCAACGTGCTGTCAGTGGTCGGCAATTTACGCGCCGTACCATCAAGGTTACGCACCAGGTGCAGGCCACCATGCAGATACAAAATGCGCGTGGTGTCGCAGGCAGTATTGCGCAGGTCAAAGCTCGCATCGGCACTGCGAAACAGATCATCGATGCCCGGCGCATGCAGGATCGCCCAGTAGTTGAGCAGGTCGTAATTGCTGGTGAACACCGTCGGGTAACTCGCCAGCTCCTGATGGAGGGTCGCCAGTGTCGACGGCTTCACCAGGCGCCACGGAATATGCACGCTGTGGATCGTATTGATCAGCGCTTCCTTGATCGCGTAATAGCGATTACGCGGCGCAGCCGAGCTGACCGCCAGGGCCTTGTTGACCCGGCTGGTGGTTTTCAGTGCACCCAGCACCTGCTCGAAGCTGCGGGTCTGCATCGCGTCAAACACGCTGAGTTCGGACTGGCTCAGGGGTTTTTCTTCCACGGTGCGGGCGTTTTCGAACAGTGAGTCGTAGGCAAAATCTTCCCACACTGCGCGGCTGGCGCCGTTGCCGATCAGGATCCCGCTGATGGCGGTACTGCTGCGCAAGGCGTTCCAGTCTTCTAGGTGGGCATCAAAATCCTGGGAATCCTTCATTGCGGCGGGTCTACTCGAAATCGGCTGGGCGGTGACTTTATCACGAGCGGGCGTTGATCCTGGTCAAGATGCCGCAGGCAATCGAGGTCGATGCTGTAGGCATAACGACTTTAAAGGATTAGCCACCATGAGCAGCACCTTCTTCATTCCCGCCGTCAACATCATGGGCCTCGACTGCCTCGACGAAGCCATGACCGCGATTCGCAACTACGGTTTTCGCAAGGCGCTGATCGTCACTGACGCCGGGATGGCCAAGGCAGGTGTGGCCAGCATGATCGCCGAGAAGCTTGCGATGCAAGACATCGACTCGGTGATCTATGACGGCGCCAAGCCCAACCCGAACGTCGAGAACGTCGAAAAAGGCCTGGCGCTGCTGCAACAGAGTGCCTGTGATTTCGTGGTGTCACTGGGCGGTGGCTCACCCCATGACTGTGCCAAGGGCATTGCCCTGTGTGCGACCAACGGCGGGCACATCGGCGACTACGAAGGCGTCGATCAGTCGGCCAAGCCGCAACTGCCGCTGGTGGCCATCAACACCACCGCCGGCACGGCCAGCGAAATGACCCGCTTCTGCATCATCACCGACGAAACCCGCCACGTGAAAATGGCCATCGTCGACCGCAACGTCACGCCGCTGCTGTCGGTCAACGACCCGGCGCTGATGGTCGGCATGCCCAAGGGCCTGACTGCCGCCACCGGCATGGACGCGCTCACCCACGCAATCGAAGCCTACGTGTCCACGGCTGCCAACCCGATCACCGACGCCTGTGCGATCAAGGCCATCGAACTGATCAGCGCCAACCTGCGGATTGCGGTGCGCGACGGTAAAGACCTGGCCGCCCGGGAGAACATGGCCTACGCGCAGTTCCTTGCCGGCATGGCCTTCAACAACGCGTCCCTGGGGTTCGTGCACGCCATGGCGCACCAGTTGGGCGGGCTGTATGACTTGCCTCACGGCGTGTGCAATGCGGTGCTGTTGCCCCATGTGCAAAGCTTCAACGCCAGCGTCAGCGCCGAGCGCCTGAGCCATGTGGCACGGGCCCTTGGCGCAGATATCAAGGGTACGTCGGTGGAAGAGGGCGCCCAGGCGGCCATCGCGGCGATTCGCAGCCTGTCCCAGGATGTGGAAATTCCTGCCGGGCTACGGGAGTTGGGCGCCAAGTTGCAGGACATCCCGCTGCTGGCGTCCAACGCCCTGAAGGACGCCTGCGGCCTGACCAACCCACGGCGGGCGGATCAGCGTCAGATTGAAGAGATCTTCCGCAGCGCGTTCTGATCAGTCCTGGCCATGGCGACGCACAGCAGTGCGCCGCCCGCCAGCGCCACGCATAACACCGCCAACGGCCAGGCCTGCTGACTCGCCAGCAGGCTGGCCACGCCACCGATCGCCGCAGCCATCAACTGATGCATAAAGCCGCTCAAGGCCATGGCGTAGGAGCCGCTCACCGGTGATTCATCATTGGCCAGCGACAGGCTGATGGGATAACTCATCGATTGGCCGAACACCGCCAGGCAATACGGCAGCCACAGCAGGATCGCCAGCCCATTGGCAAACAGGCTGCCCAGCAACATCGTCGCGCTGCCGCACATCACCAACGCCACGCCCCAACTCATCATCGACAGGCGCCCGGTGCGGGCGACGAGGCGATTGACCATCAACGCCCCCGCCAGATACGCCCCGCTGATTGGCCAGCCGAGCCAGCCATATTGCGCCGCGCTCCACTCGAAATGGCCCTGCAAAATCAACGGTGCGCAGGTGTTGAACGCGATGATCACCCCGTAACCCAAACCGCCCGCCAACGCAGGCCGCAGGAACGCCGGATGACGCAGGATCGTGCCGTAGATGCGCCAGGCCGAGACGTGTCCAGAGGCTTTTTCCAATCTTGGGAACACCACCCGTTGCAGCGCAATCATCAAGCCGACAGCCGCGACCGCCAGCCCATAAAAGATCGCCTCCCAACCAAACGCCACCTGCAACAGCGAGCCCACAAACTGCCCGATGCCCAGGGCGATCACGAACGTCATGCCCAGCCACGACAAACCTTTGGCCAACAGGGCACCGCTGAAGCTGTCACGAACCAGCACCCGCGCCATCACCGACACACCGCCCGCACCGAGGCCTTGAACCAGGCGCAGGCCGAGGAACGATTCGAGGCTGTAGGCGGACGGAATCGCCGCACTGGCCAGCGCATACAGCGCCAACGCTGCCAGCAACACCGGCTTTCTACCCAGGCGCTCACCGAGGCTGCCCCAGAGCAGCATCGGCAACGCCATGCCGATCAAGTACACCGCTAGGGCCAGTGCCACCTGGTCCTCTGCAGCGGTCAATGACAAGGCAATCGCCGGCACGGCGGGCAGATAACTGCTGATGCCAATCTGGGACAAAAAGGCCGCGCTGCAGGCAATGGTGAGGGTCGTGGTGCTTTTCAAGGGGCAAAAGATCCTGTTGAGCAGTAAGCTGCAAGCCGCAAGCTACAAGTTGCCAGTGGGTTTGTCTCTACCTTGCAGCATGAAGCTAACCGCTTGTCGCTTAGGAACCAACCTTATGAGAGTTCTATTATTCGGCGCCACCGGCATGGTCGGCCAAGGCGTGTTGCGCGAGTGCCTGCTGGCCAGTGACGTGCAGGAAGTCGTCGCCGTCGGCCGTACCGCGCTGACCCAGGAACACGGCAAGCTGCATCAGGTGCTGCATGCCGACATGTTCGATTTCCAGCCCTTGGAGCATCTGCTGCAAGGTTTCGATGCCTGCTTCTTTTGCCTGGGCGTTTCTTCGGTGGGCATGGATGAAGCCAAGTACACCCATTTGAGCTACGACTTGACGCTGGTGGCCGCCAGCACCCTGGCGCGGCTCAACCCGCAGATGACCTTTATCTACGTGTCCGGCGCCGGTACCGACAGCAGCGAAACCGGCAAAACCATGTGGGCACGGATCAAGGGCAAGACCGAGAATGCGTTGCTGCGCCTGCCGTTCAAGGCGGTGTACCTGTTCCGTCCCGGGGTGATCCAGCCGTTGCACGGCGTGCGCTCGAAAACCCCGCTCTACCAGTCCATCTACACCGTGGTCGGCCCGTTGTTGTCGCTGCTGCGCCATGTGCGACCGGCCTGGGTGGTGAGCACGGAAACCGTTGGCCGCGCAATGCTCTCGGCCGTCCGGCACGGTGCACCTCTGCCGGTGGTGGAGCAGGCCGATATCAATCGCCTGGCCACCGAGCGCGCCTAGATGCTGCACAAAAGCCTGGTTCGCCGCCTTGACCTGATCACCCTGCAATTGTTTGTGGCAGTGCATGAGGAAGGTACGCTGACCCGCGCCGCCGCCCGCGAAGCCATCGCGGTCTCGGCGGCCAGCAAGCGCTTGATGGAACTGGAGCAGGTGCTGGGCGTCAGCCTGTTTGTGCGCCAGGCCAAGGGCATGCAGCTTACGGCCGCCGGCGAGACCTTGCTGCACCATGCACGGCAGATGCTGTTCAATGTCGAGAAGATGGGCCTGGAGCTGGGCGAACACAGTCACGGCGTGCGCGGTTATGTGCGGATGCTGGCGAACCTCTCGGCAATCATTCAGTTCCTGCCCGAAGACTTGCGCGACTTTTCCGCGCTGCATCCACAGGTGAAGGCAGACCTGGAAGAGCGGCCCAGCAATGGCGTGGTCCAGGGTGTGATTGACGGCGTTGCGGACCTGGGCATCTGTTCCAGCGACACCGATACCAAAGGCCTGCCCGGCGTGACCTATCGCCGGGACAAGCTGGTGGTGCTGATGCCGGCGGATCACCCGTTGGCCTCGCGCAAGACCCTGGCGTTCGCCGAGACGCTGGACAGCGACTACGTGGGGCTGCATTCCGCCAGTTCGATCAACATGCGCACCCATGCGGCGGCGCGGGAGGCGGGCAAGGTGCTGCGCTTGCGGATCCATGTGCCGGGCTTCGATGCCATGTGCCGGATGGTCCAGGCCAACATGGGCATCGGCATCCTGCCGCAAAAAGCCTATGAACTGTTTGGCCGGGCGTTGGGCTTGCACGCGGTGCCGCTGACGGATGCCTGGTCGGACCGCAGCCTGATCCTGGTGGTGCGTGACGAGGCGCAGCTGTCGCCGGTGAGCCGGTTGTTGTTCGATTACCTGCGGCGGGAGCAGGCGTAAGCAAACCCTGTGGCGAGGGCGCTTGCTGTGGCGAGGGAGCTTGCTCCCGCTGGGCTGCGTAGCAGCCCCAAAAAAGCCGGGAGCGCTACGCACTCCAGCGGGAGCAAGCTCCCTCGCCACAACCAGCCCTTACTCAAGCGTTCGCATATGGCGAACGCTCGTTGCCAACTGACGGTTGGATTTCTACTGCCTGCGTCCTCTAGCCTTGGCCCCACATTCCAAGAACAAGAGGTACACCCCATGACGGCTCCCCTGAGCGGTATCAAGGTGATCGAGATCGGCACCCTGATTGCCGCGCCCTTCGCCGCCCGGCTGATGGCCGAGTTTGGCGCCGAGGTGATCAAGATCGAAGCCATGGGGCAGGGCGATCCGCTTCGCAAATGGCGAAAGCTGCACGAAGGCACGTCGCTGTGGTGGTACCTGCAATCGCGCAACAAGAAGTCCCTGGCCCTGGACCTCAAGTCGGCAGAAGGCCTGGACCTGGTCAAGCAACTGCTGGGCGACGCCGACGTGCTGATCGAAAACCTGCGCCCCGGCGGCCTGGAAAAACTCGGCCTGGGCTGGGACGTGCTGCACGCCCTCAACCCCAAGCTGACCCTGGTGCGCATCTCCGGCTACGGCCAGACCGGCCCTTACCGCGACCGCCCGGGCTTCGGTGCCATCGGCGAGGCCATGGGCGGGATTCGCTATACCACTGGCAACCCGGATTCACCACCGGCGCGGGTCGGCGTGAGCCTCGGTGATTCCCTGGCGTCACTGCACGGCGTGATCGGCGCGCTGATGTCGCTGCTGCGGGTCAAGACCGGCCAGGGCGATGGCCAGATTGTCGACGTGTCCCTGGCCGAAAGCGTGTTCAACCTGATGGAAAGCCTGGTGCCGGAATACGACATGCTTGGCCATGTGCGTGAACGCAGTGGCGGCGCCTTGCCCGGCATTGCACCGTCCAACACCTACCTGACCGCCGACGGCGCCTATGTGGTGATCGCCGGCAACAGCGACCCGATCTACAAACGCCTGATGCTCGCCATCGGCCGCGCCGACCTGGCCGAAGCGCCGGAGTTTGCCCACAACGATGGCCGCGCCGCGAAAAGCGGCCTGCTGGACGCCGCCATCACCCACTGGACCAGCAGCCTGCCCATCGACCAGGTGCTCAGTGCCCTGGAAGCCGCCGAAGTACCGGCGGGGCGCATCTATTCAGTGGCCGATATCGTCGCCGATCCGCACTACCAGGCCCGCGACATGCTGCTCAGCGCCGACCTGCCCGGCGGCCTCACGGTGAAGATGCCCGGTATCGTGCCCAAACTGTCGGAAACCCCCGGCGCGGTGAATTGGCAGGGCCCGAGCCTGGGCCAGCACACTGATTCAATCCTCGGCGACCTGGGCCTGAGCGGCGCCGATATTCAGCGCCTGAAATCCTCGGGAGTGGTGCAATGAAAAACTATTCCGATGCCCTGGTCGTGCAGGAAGTCTCACCCCGTGACGGCCTGCAAATCGAGCCGACCTGGGTCGAGACTGTCGACAAGATCGCGTTGATAGACCAACTGTCCATGGCCGGGTTTTCCCGGATCGAAGCCGGCTCGTTCGTGTCCCCCAAGGCCATTCCCGCGTTGCGCGATGGTGAGCAGGTGTTCCAGGGCATCACTCGTCGCCCCGGGGTTATCTACGTGGCGTTGATCCCCAACCTCAAGGGCGCCCAGCGTGCCATCGAGTCCCGGGCCGATGAGTTGAACCTGGTGATGTCCGCCAGCCAGACCCACAACCTGGCGAATATGCGCATGCGTTGCGAAGCCTCGTTGGCGGCGTTCGGCGATATCGTGAGCTTTGCTGCCGAGCACCCGTTGCGCCTCAACGGCAGCATCGCGACCACCTTCGGCTGCCCGTTCGAGGGCAAGATCGATGAGGACCGCGTGCTGCAATTGGTCGACGCCTACCGCGGGCTGGGCATCCAGGGCATCAGCCTGGCCGACACCACCGGCATGGCCAATCCGCGTCAGGTCGAGCGCCTGGTCAAGCGCGTGCTGGAACGTGTTCCGGCGAGCGACCTGACCCTGCATTTCCACAACACCCGCGGCCTGGGTTTGTGCAATGTGCTGGCCGCCTACGAGGCCGGTGCGCGGCGGTTTGATGCGGCATTGGGCGGCCTCGGCGGTTGCCCGTTTGCGCCCGGCGCGTCGGGCAATATCTGCACTGAAGACCTGGTCAACCTGTGTGATGAAGTCGGGATCCACACCGGCATCGACCTGCCGCACCTGCTGAAAATGTCGCGGCAATTGCCGGCCTTGCTGGGCCATGAGTTGCCGGGCCAGGTGGCCAAGGCCGGGCGCAATTGCGACCTGCATCCGCCACCGGCCTACATCGCCACCTTGTAAGCCGTAACCAGACAACAAAAACAATCGGATGCCTGCGAGCAGTCCGCTGGAGAGAATCGATGAGTCTTAATACGTTGGAGGCCGGCGTGCGCCCGGCCGCTGAACACGATGCCGAAAAAGCCCTGGTCAGCAAGGTCGCCTGGCGCCTGATGCCGCTGATCATGGTCTGCTACCTGTTCGCGTTTTTTGACCGCATCAACATCAGCTTCGCCAAGTTCCAGCTACAGGCCGATCTGAGCCTGAGTGACACTGCCTATGGTCTCGGCGCCGGGCTGTTTGTGGTGGGCTATGTGATCTTTGAAGTGCCGAGCAACATGATGCTGTACAAGGTCGGCGCCCGCCGCTGGATCGCTCGCATCATGATGTCGTGGGGGCTGGCGACGGCCGCTATGGTGTTCGTCACGGCCGAATGGCAGTTCTACGGCCTGCGTTTCATCATCGGTGCGATGGAGGCCGGGTTTGCCCCGGGCGTGCTGTATTACCTGACGTTGTGGTTCCCGCAGCACTACCGTGGGCGTATCACCTCGATGCTGTTCCTGGCGTCGGCGTTTGCCGGGCTGGTGGGCGCGCCGTTCTCCGGGCTGGTGCTGGAACACCTCGATGGTGTGCTGCAAATGCGCGGCTGGCACTGGTTGTTCTTGCTCGGTGGCTTGCCCTGTGTGGGCCTGGGGTTCCTGGTGCTCAAGCTGCTCAAGGACCGTATCGAGGACGCCCACTGGCTGACCTCGGCGGAGAAGACGTTGCTGGCCAGTCGCATTGCCGTGCATGAACCCCACAAGAGCGGCGGCTCGTTGCTGGCTGCATTGCGTATCCCAGGCTTCCTGATGCTGGGTTTTATCTACTTCCTGATCCAGGTGGCGTCCTACGGCCTGAACTTCTGGGCGCCGCAACTGATCCGCAGCGCCGGCACCCAGAGCCCGGTGATGATCGGCTTGCTGACGGCGATTCCCTACGTCTGCGGTGCCATCAGCATGGTGGTGATCGGACGCTTGTCCGACGCCACCGGCGAACGTCGCAAGTTCGTCAGCGGCCTGGTGGCGCTGGGGGCGGTGGGGTTCTTCTGTGCCGGGATCTTTGCCGATCACACCACGTTCCTGATCGTCGCCCTGAGCTTGCTGGGCGCGGGGATCATCGCTTCGATCCCGACGTTCTGGACGCTGCCGCCGAAGTTGTTGGCCGGTGCCGGCGCGGGCGCTGCTGGCGGGATCGCCGTGATCAACACGTTGGGCCAGTTCGGCGGCATCGTCAGCCCGGTGATGGTCGGCCGGATCAAGGACCTCACCGGCAGCACCACGCCGGCGCTGTATGTCATCGGCGTGTGTGCGTTGCTGGCGGCGGCGCTGTTGCTGTGGGGCTTGCCTCAGAAGCTGCGCACCCTCGACAAGCGCTGATCAGCCGGCGGTCACCAGCGAGCGGGTGGGTGCGGCACTGAATTGAATCAGGGCCACACCGCCAATCAACATCAGCGCCCCGATCAACCGGGGCGCGGTCAATTGGCGTTCCACCAGCCCGAACAAGCCGAAGTGGTCCAGCATCAACGAGGCGACGATTTGCCCGGCCATCGCCAGGGCGATAAACCCCGAGGCGCCGAGCTTGGGCATCAGGATCAACGCCAGCGAAATGAAGCACACGCCGAACGCGCCGCCGCTCCACATCCACAGCGGCGCCTTGGTGATAAAACCCAGGTTGGGCAGCGGCAGGCGCAGGGCCAGGATCACCGGCAGCAGCACGATGATGCTCACCAGCAGCGAGGCCAGGGTGGCCCACAGCGGATGCCCCAGGCCGCGTCCCAGGTTGGCGTTGATCGCGCTTTGAAACGGCACCACTGCCCCGGCGAACGCGGCCAACAGCAACAAACCTACCCAATGCAACGTCGTCATGATCAATCTCCCAGAGGTTTTGCTGGACTCTAGGCTATTCGTCGCGCAAATTTAAATTCCAAGTTCTTATGCAGAACATGCAGCTGATGAATGATCTACGACGCATCGACCTTAACCTGCTGGTGATCCTTGATGCCTTGCTCAGCGAGCAACACGTGACCCGTGCCGCCGAGCGCCTGCACCTGAGCCAGCCGGCGGTGAGCCACGCGCTGGCGCGGTTGCGGGATTTGCTCGGAGACGCGTTGCTGGTGCGCCAGGGCAGCTCGCTGGTGCCCACTGCTCGTGCTCTGGAACTGGCCATGCCGCTGGCGGAAGCGCTGGCCCAGGTACAGGCGCTGCTGGAGCCCAATCGTTTTGATCCGGCGTCGGCCAAGCGCACCTTCCGGGTCGCCATGTCGGACTACAGTGCGGCGATTTTCTTGCCGGGGCTGGTGCGCACCTTGCGCCGGGAAGCGCCGGGGATTGATTTGCAGATTATCCAGGCCAGTCGCGAAGGCATGCTTGACGGTGTGCTCAATGGCGATATCGACCTGGCGGCCGGGGTGTTTCCCGACATGCCTGCCGAGCTGCGCAGCACGCCGCTGTTTGAAGAGCATTACGTGTGCCTGGTGGACCGCGACAGCCTGCCGGCAAGCGGTGTACTCGACCTGCCCACCTATCTGGCGCGGCCCCACGTATTGCTGGAAATGCGTGGCAGCGGCACCCCGGAAATCGAACGGGCGCTGACGGCGATTCGTGAGCGCCGGCACGTGTCTATCAGCTTGCCTCATTGGGGTGTTGCGCCGCAGTTGATCCAGGGCACGGACCTGATTCTTACCGTGTCGTCTCGCGGGCTGCTGAACATTGATCACGAACAGTTGTTGGCGGTGCCGCCGCCGTTTCACATTCCGTCGTTTGCGTTTGTGCTGGCGTGGCATTCGCGGCGGGGTGGGGACGCGGCGTTGCAGTGGTTGAATGGGCAGGTGCAGGTTGTGATACAGGGTTGATCGGCGTTACCAACTGTTCGGTGGTTGGCGCCGTGTGTGAAATATTCGAAGAACCTGTAACCGTCCCTCGCGAATACGATATGGCACGAGATAGGGCCAGCGTGGCATCACCCACTCACGTGTACCAGGAACGCGTCCTTCTCGACCCATCGCCGGAAACTCAGCAACATGCTCAAGCCCCGTCCGGATGGCCTGAACAAACTCATAAGCCGCTTTGGGGTTTTCCTGGGCGATGAAAGCTGCTTCATCATCAAGATTTTTGAGTGCTGCCTTCAGCCACTCAACGCGCATTGGCACGCCATTTGTTTGCCACTGCGTCTACTTCGGCGGCAGTTGCAAAGTCACCCGCATCGGCTTCTTTCAACGCCTTTTGAATTTCCTCGATTTGCCATGCTTCACGCGTCAGGTATTCGCGTAACGCATCGACGGCGAGGAACGATTTGCTGCGCCCGGTGGCCTTGGCAAGGCTGGCGAGTGTTTCGGAGATGTCTTCAGGTAGACGTAATGACATGACCGACATAAGTGCCTCGATGTAGTGATGTGTAATACAACATACTACATTGTCACCGTTGCATCGTTGTGTCCCGTTCGTCAGGACTGCTCCTCAGTAAGACCTGACGACCGTTCGTCGCACTAACAAGTTTTTTCTAAACCTTTACCGCCCTGAAAATTCAGATTCAGAGCGGGGCTCGTTTCCCTGCACCTGTTTATTACCTGGAGGAACCCATCATGAGCCGCATGGCTATCCGGTTACGCACCGCCAGTTTCGCGATGCTGCTGGGCCTCGGCGCCAGCAATGCTTTCGCCCAGTCGCCTGCCGATTTCATCGAGCAGGCTTCGGCCAAGGGCATGGCCGATATCGAGACCAGCCGCATGGCACACGCCAAGACTTCGTCCCAGGAGATCAAGGACTACACCATCGAAGTCATCAATGAACGCACCCTGGCCAATCAGCACCTGGCGGCCATCGCCAAGAAGCTCGACTTGCCGGTGGCCCCACGGGACAAGATCGTCGACAAGGCCGAATCGCTGATGCCCGAGCTCAAGGACGGCGACTCCTTTGACGCCGCCTACACCGCCCAGCAGATCAAGGCCAACGAAGACGCGATCGCCTTGTTCAAGCAGGAGGGCGCCGAGTCCGATATCCCGGAAATAAAGGCTTTGGTGGATGAGACCTTGCCCAAGTTGGAAGAGCGCCTGGAGAAAGCCCGCGCGCTGGCGTCGACGTACGGTAAGGGTCACCAGGGCGACGGTTGATTGCCTTGAGTACCCCATGAAAAACGGTGGCTGGAGTGATCCAGCCGCCGTTTTTTTATGCCTGGTTCAGGTCTGTCTTGGACCGACCATTGTCATCCGTTGTTTCGGTAACCAGCGTCGTCACAGTGATGGTTTCACTGTCGCCGATGGTCTTGTATTCCTTGCGCAGTTTCTCCAGTTCCTTGCGGTCCAGGCCGTCCAGGCTCAATACGGCGTTTTGTGCATCCTTGGTGGCGCGCAGCAACTCGTCAATCTTGATATGCAAAATGTCGTTGTCGCGGTTTTGCGTGTTCTGGATCAGGAACACCATCAGGAAGGTGATGATGGTGGTGGAGGTGTTGATGATCAGCTGCCACGTGTCGTTGTAGTGGAAATAAGGCCCGCTCAGACTCCACAGGAGGATCAATCCCACCGCCGCGTAGAACGTGCGGGCGCTGCCTGCCCAACGGGACAGGGATTGTGAGATGGCGGAGAATTTCATGACCGTTTTCCTATAAGGGTGGGTGATGAAAATACTGACCGCAGGCGCGCTCTGAAATTTCTTTTTACAATTGAGGATCTGAACAAAGTTGTACGTTTTCCTGCTGGGGGTCAGCCGTGATCCTCCAGCGCCAGCAGATACTGCTTGGCCTCAAGCCCGCCGGCGAACCCGGTCAAGCCACCCGACGCACCAATCACCCGATGGCACGGCGCAACAATCGAAATCGGATTGCGCCCGTTGGCGGCGCCGACGGCACGCACGGCCTTGGGGTTGCCTATCTGCGCAGCGATCTGGCTGTAGCTGCGGGTCTCTCCGAACGGGATGGTCAACAGCGCCTGCCAGACTTTCTTCTGGAAGTCGGTGCCGGCGAAGTCCAGTTCCAGCTCGAAACGGTTGCGGGCACCGGCGAAGTACTCCTTCAACTGTCGCTCGGTCTCCAGCAGTACCGGGCTGTTGCTGGCTTCTTGCAGGGCACCCAGGCGAACGCGATTGGGCCGCTCTTTTTCCCAGAGGATGGCGGTGAGTTTTCCGTCACGGGCCACGAGGGTCAGTTGGCCGACGGGGGAGGGCATGTATTTGTATTCGTAGGACATGGTCGGGCTCCTTGAGTGGGTATGGCTCTACTGTAGATGGGCCGACCCAGGGTGGAACTACGTTTCTTGCGGTCGAATTCGCGAACGACTTAGAAGTTCCAGTAAACCCAATCGGCGTAATACGGATACCAATAAAACCACGAGAACCAGTACAGCGCCTTGAGTACCGATGCCGTGCCAATGACAAAAAATGAAGCGATGTTGAGCAGCGTGATGATCACGGCAAATACGGTTACACGCCGACTGGCATGCAGTTGGGCAAACCGGGCGCCATAAACGGAGGCGGTGATGGACGCCAGCACCAACACGAGTCCCAGCGCAAAGGGCAGCCTGAGGAACGAGAGCAGCAGAGGAGCGATCAGCACCCAGCCCAGTACCTTGCGCAGTACGGGGCTGGGCGTGCGGTGTGAGGGAGGGAGCATTGCGCGGTTCCTTGAAGTGCTGTTACCGGTCTTGTTGCAATACCTTGAGGGCAGCAGACGCAAGAAAGCCCGAACGGCTTTTTTCTTCCGGATGATGCAGGACGTATTCGTCAATGCGGTTCAGCAGATAGCCGGGCAACGTGATATTGAGTTTCTGTGCCTTGCCCAGGTACTTGGTCACATCAATATCCACCACCGCCCACGTGCAGCCGGCATATTGCGGGTTGGCGGCATGGAGGGTGACTTTCTGTGCTGTAGGAATGGGCGCACCGTCTTCTGCGAGGATCTCGAAGTGGCCTTCGATCGCTTCGCGGGCCATGGCCATGGCGTCGTCCAGATCATCTCCAGCTGAGAAGCAACCGGGAATGTCCGGGACTTCCACACCCCAGGCATGGTCCTCGTCACCGGTTGAAATTGCGATTGGGTACAGCATGTTTGTTGTCCTCCACGAACGTGTTAGCTGAGCAGAGCTTGTTTCAAAATGCTCTTTGCGGTCTTGTCCAGCAGGTCTTTTTTAGGATGGGGAATCGTCACGAGCCCCGGCTTTGTGGGGTGCTTGAAATGATGATGGCTGCCTCTGATTCGCACCAGATACCAGCCATCCGCAACGATGTGACCTATCAAATATCGGCTGTCCACAGCACCTCCTTGTGGTGTGTGTTGGTGGAGACTATAACTACTGAAAATAAATTATCAACACTCTACCTACCAGCGGTCGATGACCGGTGTTTCTGTAGGGCGTGTATGTAGTGTATGAGCGCATGGGGACGGTGCCCGGCGGAGGTATTGCGAGGTTTTTCGAGAGAACAATCAGGCTTTCTGACGAGCCTGCAGCAACTCATCAATTACCGTGAGAAATGCCGTGACCATCAAGCTGCTTGCGCCGCTGCGCGTAAGAACGAGCAGCCGTGCATACGCTTCCGCGTCCACCAACGGCCGATACGTCACGCCCTTGTTCATCAAACTCTGCGTACATTCCGGCACCAGCGCCACACCTTGTCCCGCCGCCACCAGTGCAATGATCGAGGTGATTTGCCGTCCCGACGGCCCGGCCCTTAGTGGCAAACCTTTGTGCCGATAAAGCTGCTCAATGGACTGGTTAAGCCCCGAGCCATAATCGGCTGGGAACAGAATTAACGGGTACCCACTCAACTGCGCCAGGCTGACCTCGGCCTGGTTGGCCAACGGGCTGTCGCTGGACACCGCCGCCACCAGCCGCTCCTCACCCAACGACAACGCTTGCACCTCAGTCTGACCGTCCTGGGGCAGTAACCGGCTCAAGCCGATATCCAGGCGGCCATCAGCCACCTGTGCGCCCAGGCTGCCGGAGGCGCATTCCACCAGCGTCAGTTGCACATCGGGAAAGCGTTGGGCGAAGGCTTGAATCGCCTGGCTGAACAAGTCCGACAGGGCTATCGAACTGACGTAACCCAGCGCCAGTTGCCCGGCGGCACCCGCCGCCAATTTGCCCGCGATGACTTCAGCGAGGTCGACCTGCTCCAGCACCGCCCGTGCGTAGGGCAGGAACGCGCGCCCCTGGGGAGTGAGCGAAACCGTGCGACTGGTGCGGTCGAACAGGCGAAATCCCAGCTCAGTCTCCAGCGCGGAAATCTGCCGGGTCAACGGCGGCTGGGCCAGGTGCAGGCGAATGGCCGCTCGGCCGAAGTGCAATTCTTCGGCGACGGTCAGAAAGTAACGCAGCTTGCGTAGGTCGAGCATCCTGGCCCCAGGGTATTGATCGGTTCGAAATCGGTATTGGTCTCGGGTGTGCGGGTCATTCTATAAAGGCCTCAGATAATAAAACGAGAGGTTTCATGAAACCGCGCCTGCATTGTGCCCGTCTTGCCCTGTTCCTGTGTGGCTGCGCGGCGTTTCTCAACCTCTACGCCACCCAGAGCATTTTGCAGAACCTTGCCGCCAGCTTTGAAGTGAGCGCCAGGGCGGCCGGTTGGAGCATTACCGTCACCACCTTGGCGGTAGCGCTGACCGCGCCCTTTGTCAGCCGCCTGACCGGGCGTTTTGAGCAACGCACGGTGATCTCGGCGGCCTCGCTGTTGCTGGCGTTGCCGGCTTTGATGACTGCCTATGCCAGCAGCTTTGCCGAACTGCTGGTGTGGCGCTTTATCGAAGGCATGCTGATCCCCGTGGTGTTCGCCACCAGCGTGGCCTACATCGGTGATCGCTGGCGCGGCGGCACCGTCACCGAAGTCACCAGCCTCTATGTGGCCGGCACCGTGCTCGGCGGGTTTGCCGGGCGCTTCGTCACCGGCGTGATGACCGAGTACGTCGGCTGGCGCGAAGCCTTTGAACTGTTGGCAGTGTTGAGCCTGATGGTGGGCGGGTTTATCCAGTTCCTGCTGCCGGGCAATCCGCCCCGAGTCGCACGACCTTCAACCACCTGGGCCGACGTGCTCGGCACGCCGCTGCTGGCAGCCTACGCCGTAGGATTTTGCGTGCTGTTCTCCCAAGTGGCGACGTTTACCTACGCTGGCCTTTACCTCAGCCAGGCCCCGTTCGACCTTGGCCCGGCGGCGCTGGGCACGATCTACATGGTGTTCCTGCTGGCCCTGGTAGTCATTCCCGTTGCCGGGCGCCTGAGCAAATCCCGCCCGCAATCCGAACTGCTGACGGCGGCTGCGGTGCTTGGCGTTTGTGGCTCGGGCCTGACCTTGCTGCCATCCCTGTGGTGCATCGTATTGGGCCTGGCCCTCAGCTCCACGGGCGTGTTCCTCGCCCAGGCCGCCGCCAGCGCCTTCACCACCGCCACCGCTCGCCACAACAAGGCCGGTGCCGTGGGCCTGTACCTCACCTGCTATTACCTGGGCGGCAGCTTCGGCGCCATCGTCCCGGCGCTGATCTGGGGGCGTTGGGGTTGGGTGGGGTGTGTGGCGCTGATCATCGGTTTCCAGCTACTGTCGTTGCTGATCGCCCTGGCGGGCTGGAAGCCCCTCCAACCTGAACTGAGCAAGACCTCATGAACGATGCCGTTGCCCTGCCGGTACCCGAGACTTCCGCCCGTCGCCGCTCGTTGATCGCCGGCTGCAGCGCCCACGCGATTCACGATGGCCTGACCGATGTGATCTACGTGCTGCTGCCGATCTGGCAAGCGCAGTTCGGCATGACCTACGCCCAGGTCGGCCTGCTGCGCGGTGCCTATTCCGGGATGATGGCGGTGTTTCAGCTGATGGCCAGTCGCGCCGCCAAACGCTGGGGACGCACGCCGATGCTGGTGGGCGGCACGGCGCTTGCCGGTGTTGCCTATCTGTTGGTGGGGCAGGCGATCGGGTTGGGCATGTTGTTGCTGGCGCTGCTGTTGGGCGGGCTGGGGGCGAGTACCCAGCATCCGCTGGCTTCTTCGATGATCACCGACACCTACGAGAGCGGTGGTGGGGTCAAGGAAGCGCTGTCTCAATACAACTTCTCCGGGGACATTGGCAAAACCCTGGTTCCCGGGCTGGTCGGCCTGTTGCTGACCGTCATCAGCTGGCGCGCGAGCGTCACGCTTCTTGGAATGCTGGGATTGGCCGCGGCGGGGTTGCTGTGGTGGCTGATCCCAAAGCAGGCGGCGGCGCCCACTTCCGGGAAAACCGCCAGGACACTGGTAGGAAGCGGCTCCGTCAGCGGCCTGCGTGCGCTGATCGTCACGGGCACACTCGACAGTGCCGTGCGCATGGGCTTTCTCACGTTTCTGCCCTTTCTTCTGCAAGCTAAAGGCGCCGGCACTGCGGGCATCGGTCTCGCGCTGACCATGCTGTTTATCGGCGGCGCCTTCGGCAAATTGCTCTGCGGCTACCTCGGCGCACGTATCGGCATGATGAAAACCGTGTGGCTGACGGAAACCAGCACAGCGCTGTTGATCGTCGCGGCGGTATACCTGCAGTTGAGCGGGTTGATGGCGATATTGCCGGTGTTGGGGCTGGCGTTGAATGGCACCTCTTCGGTGTTGTACGGCGCGGTGCCGGATCTCGCTGGCGCAGGTAAACGAGAGCAGGCGTTTGCCGTGTTCTACACCGGCACCATCGGAGGTGGCGCGTTGGCGCCGGTTCTGTTTGGCGGGCTGGGGGACTTGATGGGCGTGCCGGTGGCGGTGATGGTGCTGGCGGGGATGTTGTTGCTGACGTTGCCGTTGGCGTGGGTGGTGCAGCGGGGCTGCTCACTCAAATAATCGAATGATTGGCGACATGCCCCTGCTGTGCTTGCAGATCGATACCCAGTGCGTGAAGCACCTTGAGTACCGTTTCGAAGCGGGGCTTTGCTCCAGGGGCAAATGCCTTGTACAGACTCTCACGGCCCATGCCGGTATCGGTCGCGACCCGCGCCATCCCGCGAGCTTTGGCCACGTACCCGACGGCCCTGAGGAACTCCTCGTTATCGCCGTCGGCCAGAACTTGAGAAAGGTATTCGCTGATGGCTTCATCACTGTCGAGCAGTGCCGCCATATCAAATGTCGTCAGTGTTTGGCTCATGATCAAACTTCCTTTGCCAGTTTTTTTGCTCGCCGGATGTCGGCGTCTTGTGAGGATTTGTCGCCACCGGCCAGCAAGACGATGACGGTTCTTCCTCGCTGCGTGAAATACACTCGATAACCCAGACCGATATCTACGCGCATTTCCGAGACACCATTGCCTACCGTCTTTATATCGCCCAGATTGCCAGCAGATGCGCAATCGATGCGCCGGGCGATGGCGATTTTTGCGCGTAAATCACGTATTGCTGAATGCCAGGTAATGAAGGTCTGCGTTTGCTGGACATGATAGTTCACGGGTTCTCACTGTATCCATATGGATACTTGCTGGCAATAGGCATGAGCACGTGCGCGCGGCGCGGTTAGGCGCAGGAGAATGATGTGAGTAAGGCTAAGGATTCAAATGGTCTCTTGTTGCGAGCGATTGCAGTGTCGAAGTCTCTTGCAGTTGCTGGCGCCTAATCCATCAAGGATGCGATCCGCTGCGCATCCTCCGGCGTCGCCGGGTTGTACACCACCATATTCAGATCCTTGCGCCCATCGACCGCAAACACCGAATACTCAAATTCGATCGGCCCCAACACCGAATGGCGTATCCGCTTGATGCGATCACCATGGGCGCCCTGAACATCGTTTTCGCTCCACATCGCCTTAAATTCAGGGCTGCGTCGACACAGTTCATCCACCAGCGGCTGCACCTGCTCCGCCGCGCCTGAGCGCGCCGTATCAATCCTGAAAGCCCCCAACACAAACCGCGCCACGCTTTCCCAGTCGTATTGGGCCGCGCGGGAATTGGGATCAAGGAACATGAACCGCAGGATATTTCGCTGTTCCGGCGCCTGGGATCCGTAGTCCATCAACATCACCGTCGCCGCCTGGTTCCAGGCCACCACGTCCCAGGTCGCCGTACGCAGGATCGCGGCGCTGGGGTTCAAGGCATCCAGTACCCGTTGCAGGCGTGGCGTCACCGTTTCGTTTTGCTGGTAGCGCACTTCGGGTGGGCGTCCGAAGGCCAGCAGGAACAGATGCTCGCGTTCGATATCGGTCAACATCAGCGCATGGGCAATCCGCTCCAGCACTTCCACCGACGGCGCGCCGCCACGGCCCTGTTCGAGCCAGGTGTACCAGGTAGGGCTGATGTTCGCGCGTTGGGCCACCTCTTCGCGGCGCAAACCTGGCGTACGCCGTCGTGCCGATGAGAAGCCGAATGCCGCCGGATCAAGCCGGGTACGTCGGTCTTTCAGATAGCTGCCCAACTGGTTTGCGCTCATAGCCTGTTAGCCTCTATACCCTGATAACTTCACTACTTTACCCGTATAGGGCAAGCGCACAGATTAGTCTCTGAATACACACGGAGATACGGTTCATGCGCATATTTATAACGGGTGCCAGCGGATTTATCGGGTCGGCTGTCGTCAAGGAACTGATCGCGGCGGGCCATCAGGTGCTGGGGTTGTGCCGCTCGGATGACAAGGTGGCAGCGCTGGAGGCCGCCGGGGCTCAGGTACATCGTGGGTCGCTTGAGGACCTGGGAAGCCTCAAGTCTGGTGTTACCCAGGCGGATGGCGTGATTCACCTGGCGTTCAATCACGACTTCTCGAAATTCGTCGCGAACTGCGAGGACGACCGCCGGGTTATCCAGGCGCTGGGAGAGGCACTTGCCGGGTCGGATCGACCGCTGATCATTACCTCCGGTGTCGGAATTGCGAGCACCGTGCCGGGGCAGTTGGCGACGGAGGATGGTGCGGTGGTTACCTCAGCGCAAATTCCTCGTGCAGCGTCGGAAGAAGCGGCTAACGCTGTAGCCGCGACGGGGGTGAATGTGTCGGTGATGCGTTTGCCTCAAGTACACGACACCGTCAGGCAGGGGCTGGTTAGCCCGGTGATCGAGTTGTATCGCGAGAAGGGCGTTTGCGCTTACATCGCCGACGGGAAAAACCGTTGGCCGGCGGCACATATTCTGGATGTGGCTCGGCTCTACAGGCTGGCGATTGAAAAGGCCGAGCCGGGCACGAGGTATCACGCGGTGGCGGAGGAGGGTGTGTCGCAAAGGGAGATTGCCGAGGTGTTGGGGACGCGGCTAGGGTTGCCGGTTAAATCCATTTCGGCGCAAGAGGCTCAGGGGTTTTTTGGTTGGTTGGCAAGGTTTACCGCTCACGATATGCCTGCATCCAGTGCGATCACGCGCAAGACGTTGGGATGGGAGCCGGTGGGACCGGGGTTGCTTGCGGATCTTGCGCAGTTGGAGGGCTTTTAAGGTCGAATTGCTGGAGGGCAGATTACTAATGTTTTCGAGAACGGGTTTGTTTCATTAGTCGTTGTTTCTCCAGCATTCCAACGTCAAGGAATAGCGCTTCGGCTGCTTGCTGCGTCTGAGACCGCCTGCAAGACGATGAAGCTTTTTACCTCGGCAAATACGTCCAACGTCGCTTCCCAGAGACTCATCGCCAAGGCTGGTTTTTTCCAAGCGGGGTTATCGAGAACCCGTATGAGGATGATCCGGAGCTGGTTTATTTCAAACGTATTCGGTGAATGAGACGGGCCGTTTGATCATTGTGAAACACCACGCTTGAGGCCTGGCTTAGTGTTTGCCGGAGTTGTGTGCTCCTAACACACGATGCAACTCCCCCGCGACAGCAAGCAGTTGCTGTTCCAAGGCTTCCACATCGGATGCGTTGATCCTGTCATTGATGACAGGCAAGGTTTTCGCCCGCTTTTTCGGGGCGGTTACTAGGTTATGTGCATCCTGGGAGACCAGAGCCTGGCGCAGAATGTTATTGATCACCGTCTGATAGCCCGTACCGACGTTTTCGGCGCACGTGCGTGCTGCATCGATCACGACGTCATCCAGCATGATGGTGATGCGTGTCTTGCCTTTGTTGCCTGCAATAGCACCGCGCTTCCCTGAGCTGAAATCGTATTCGTCTTTCATGGTTCAAACCTCCAGATACTGGCGTCGTTCACTTTTGGATGCGAGCCTTGCACTGATGATGCGTACGAAATTCGGATCACGGTAGGTGTAGGCCACCACCAATATTCGATCCTTTGCATCTTTGCCCACGACTACCCAGCGTTCTTCATCGTGGTCGCGGTCTTCTATCATCAATGCTTTAGCGTCGTGAAATACCGGTTCAGCATCGGCCAGGCTTACACCTCTGTGCTTTAGCTGATTCAGTGTGTTCTTGGTGTAGTCATACTGGATTCTGAAGGTTTTCATTATGCATATTTTATATGTATAAAAAAGCGATTGATTGGGGGATGGATCTTGAGGGAAGGGATGACGGATTTCCGTCGGTCGACGCTGATGCGCCCGGTATGAGGGGGATGCTTAGTGTGTAGGGAAGGTGAGGAACCAAGGGGGGGATTGTTGAGCGCAGCTATCTGGAAGAGAGATCTTGCGGCTTTGCCTACACAACCATCAGAATCGTCCCGGTTGTACGCCTTGGGCGACGTCTTTAAGGTTCGTCAGCCGCTGCCCATCAGCGGTCGGGTTTAGTAGCCCGATTTGATCAACGGCGTATGGCTGTGCCATTTTTCAGACGTTTGAATGTCTGGTCTTTATGGTGGCTGTACGCGGGGCGCCTTTGGGCGCGCCGGTTTCGTTGATCAACCGGTCTACTAACCCGCGTATAGCCGCCACCCTTTGTTTAGTATCTCCGGAAGGTGGTCCTAACCGAGGATCAACAGATGTGTACTGGCTCGTATAACTCACCCACATTGATTCGACGCCCCCAATCGCTGTCGGATTGCTGGCGTTGCAGTTGGCGCTTTGACGAATGATCGGTGACGGTGATGCACGCATTTAAAGTGTTTGGCGCTGGATTTAGCGTGGTGTCGGTCTTGGCCATCGGAGTGATTTTTAACGGTGGAAATGCCTTTGCCCTGGATGCCACAAAAACCCCAGGCGACAACCTGCCCAACCTGAGCCGTGCGTACGTTCTTCAGGATTTCAATGCGCAAGGTCAGCCAGAAGAAATAGCGCTAGGCGAAAATCTTCAGAACGCCTATTTCTACACAAACTGTTATCGCTCATCGGGATGCCATCAAGGTGTGCCGGAAGGAGCGCTGGTATTCAACACACCCTCGGGTTTTAACGCGACGCCCAACAGTCACTATCCCCGGGTTGAACTGCGGGCAAAAAGAGAGTTCACCGCAGGTGATGTGTTTGATAACACCCAGTCCGGCGAGCTTTATGTGGTGCAAAATCCAAGCACAAAATCGATCATATTTGCCCAGATACATGGCGACAAGGCGGGAGGTTCGGAGCTGCTGAAGCTTCGCTGGGAAGGTGGCTCGATCATCGCCGGGACCAAAACGCGCTATGGGCAGAAGGAGCAACGGACAGTATTGCTGAAGGGGCTCGAGCTTAACGACAAGCTGAATTACAAGATTGAGGTCAAGGGCTCCGAGGGTGGCATGGTGCTGCTGGTTTCGGCTGCGGCGAATGGCAGGCAGGCCAGCCGGGAATTCGATATTCCGCCATCGGGTTGGCAGGGCATCAATCTGTATTTCAAGGCCGGGAATTACAACCAGACCGCTGAGCAGGACGGCGGGGCAGCTATTGTTGCGTACACCTCCCTGGATGTGGGTTACCAGTAGCAGTGTGCGCCGGTTCAGAGACTCCCCGGCCCAGCAACCTGCGTACAGTTTCACCCTATCTGCGTAGTACTGCGTCAGTAATGCCGAGTAAAAAGATTCGTTCCCCCCTCGCTCCATTAGCGTCCGACGTCGTTGTAAGACACTTCTCGTTGTTCGCGCCTCCATTGAAGTTCTCCACGGTGATTGCCTATGTTTGATGGCATCAAACCAAGGAGGAATGACCATGCCTCGAAGTGCCTTAGCAGAAGATGGATATCTGCATTACATGCCTCGTGTGAGCCAGACTCATTGCGTCGAAGAGCTCGCAGAATTACGTCGAGAGTTTGAACAGTTGGAGCCGGATGAGTACGCCCCGCCTGGAGTAAACAGGTTTCGACGGTATGGCAACGGAGTCATTCTTCCCTGGCAAGACACGCATGAAGGCCACTGGTTGCCAATCGTCAAAGATGGGGCAGGCCACGGACGCGCAGGTTACGACCAAGGCGGTAACAATCCGGATCACGCAAATATTCGCTACTTTCACGCGTTGAGTGATGCGGTAAAAAACAATCGCGTACTACTCGACCTGATCGATGAAGATTTTTCCCTGACGTTCTGGCAGCATCCTGGCCAGCCCCTTCCTATCTATTTTGGGGTGCATTTTGTAAAACTCACGTCCGCGAGTTCGGATCAGCCAGGTATAAGCTCACCGAACTTTTTTCACCAGGATGGAGAGCCCGTCACGTTTGCGCACTTGATCTACCGTTCTTCGAACATGACGGGTGGCATCAATTTTATTGGGCATCCGGAAATCCGAAACATGCTGTTCGAGGACGCGCGGGCAAGTCAGATTTTGGCGGAGTTTACCCTTTCGGAGCCTCTCGATAGTTTTGTCGTTCATGATCCGAAGGTTTCGCATTACATAAGCCCGATCAAGAAACTTGACGACGCCTCTCCCGGAGTCTGTGAGCGTTGTATTGTTTTGGTTGATTTCTCGCCAACCATTCAGAGGATATGACGGTGCAGGCGTTGAACTCGATATTGCCCATCTTGATTGCGTTGGGAATAGGCCTTCTATCGAGCAAACTCTTGCTCCCGGATAAAGTTGTTGCCCGATTGGTCAGTCTGATCAGCCCTTTGGTTTGGGGGCTACTTTTTCTGATAGGCACTGAGTTCGGCGAAGTGGTTTCTTCGCTGGATGCGGTTGGGTATGTGCTCAAGACATCTTCGCTTGTCGCGGTCGCAACAACAGTGGTGCCTTGCATGCTGCTGCTGGGCTTGGCGGCTTTGAGAGGGGCTGGACGAGAACCAGGCAGGGTTGCCAGTTTCGATATGCATGGCGCTGCTGCTCCTCTGAAAGAGTGCTTTATTGCGCTGCTGATGGTGGCCTTGGGCGTGTTGTTCACATATGCAGAATCAACCGTTGCAAGCTTGTGGCTTCCACCCAGCAACGTGATGTTAATGGTACTGATCTTCTTGGTGGGACTCGACTTGTCGAGCATCAAGTTAGGTCGTGACTGGATCTCATGGGGCGTTCTATGCGTTCCGATTGCCGTGGTCATTGGCTCAATATTGGGAGCCTATGCGGTTCATTTCATCACTGGCGAAGATATCCGTTTGCTCCTGGCACTCTCGACGGGATTTGGATGGTTCACGCTATCCAGCGTCCTGGTCGGAGGGCTGTCCGGAGAAGTTCATGGCGCTACGGCATTGCTCGCAGACCTGGGGCGCGAACTGATCGCGATCGCTTTACTGTACCTGGTCGGTGGCTTCCACCCAAAGGTCGGTATTGCCGCCGCTGGGGCAACCGCTCTGGACTCGACGTTACCGATCGTGCGCCAAACCTGCCACTGCGACACGCTGCCTACCGCTCTCATGAGTGGTTTGATTCTGACGGTGTTAGCGCCCTTTTTTATAACCTTCTTTCTGACCGCATGACGTGACCTCTTACTGGAGGAAATCATGACTCCACGATTTTCAGGAGAAAAACCGAGTCTGCAACCATCAGCATTTAAAAGTCTCACGCTCGGCCCGATGCTTGCCGCGTTTGAACAGCTGCTGATGTGTATCAAAACTCAGCCCAAGGCGTTGATCCCGGTGGCTATGTTCCTGTCGCTGGCGGGGCCTGTCCGGGCGGAGCCAACGATTATGGAAAATGTGCGTGGTTATACCGTGAGTGGAGGCGGTCTGATGCGTTTTGATGCGTTGGCCTTTGATGCGTCGGGCAAAGTGATTTGCGTCGGTATGGCGGCCGATCTTGCTGGCAAGCATGCATTGGCGACGCGCATCGATGGTAAGGGTGCGTCCCTCTTGCCTGGGTTGACCGATGCGCACGGCCATATCAAATGGCTTGGAGAGTCCCTTCGAAGCATTGCTTTACGGGGCTCTCCAACACTGGTTGATACGCAGGAGAGGCTTCGGGTATTCGCTGCAGCGCGCCCCGGCGCCCGTTGGCTGACCGGCTCAGGCTGGAACCACGTTACCTGGAAGTTGGGGCGGTTTCCGACGGCTGCCGAAATTGATAAGGTCGTTGTCGATCGACCAGTGTGGCTAATTCGGGTGGATGCCCATGCCGGATGGGCTAATACCAAGGCGATGCAACTGGCGGGTATTACTAAGGACACGCCTGATCCGAAAGGCGGACGTATCGAACGGGATGCAGAAGGTAACCCGACAGGTGTATTTATCGACGCCGCTATGGGGCTGGTCGCGGATATTATTCCGCTGCCTGACGAGCAGGAGCGAGAGGTCGCGTTGCAGGCTGCATTGGAGCATCTCAATGCACAAGGCCTGACATCTGTGCACGATGCAGGTGCTGATAGGCAGATGATCAAGACGATGCGCGGTTTTGCCGATCGCGGCCGGCTTCCGTTACGTGTCTACTCGATGATCAACGGTGCGGGGGATGATTTCGCGGTGTTGTCCCAGGACGGCCCTTTGATCGGCTACGGCGATGATCGTCTTACCATTCGTAGCGTCAAGCTTTATGCCGATGGCGCTTTGGGAAGCCGTGGTGCGGCGCTGTTTGAGCCATATACCGACGACCCAACCAACAAGGGGTTGCTTTTTGAAAGCCGGCAGGAGATGAAGCACAAGATTGAGTCGGTACTGAAAGCCGGCTTTCAAGCTAATGTGCATGGCATCGGTGATGCTGCCATCAAGCAGGTCATGGATAGCTTTGAACAGACCTACGCCACAGTCGGTGGGCGCGCCTTGCGTAACAGGATCGAGCATGCGCAGGTGGTTGATGTGGCGCAGATACCGCGCTTTATCGATCTAGGGCTGATTGCATCGATGCAGCCTACACATGCTACCAGCGACATGAATATGGCTGAGGACAGGGTGGGTGTCGAACGGATCAAGGGGGCTTATGCCTGGCGCACTCTGCTTAACCAGGGAACGAAAATTGCGGCAGGGTCAGACTTTCCAGTCGAATCTGCCAATCCGTTCTACGGCATACATGCTGCCGTGACTCGCTCGGATCATGAGGGCAACCCCTTGGCTGGATGGCACCCTGAGCAGGCCATGACCCTCTTCGAGGCTTTCCGTGCATTTACGCTGGATGCAGCTTATGCAGCCCATCAAGAAGCTACCCAAGGCAGCATTGAGCCCGGAAAGTGGGCCGATTTTATCCTGGTTGATCAGGACATTTTTGCCGTCAGCCCGGCAGACATCTGGAGGACACGCGTCCTGCAGACTTGGGTTGGCGGGAAGAAGGTCTATCAGGCGATTGAATGAGCCCGGTTCGACCGTTTAATTTCCAAATCCCACCCATAAAAAAACCGGACACCAAGGACCGGTTTTTTTACACATCCCCCGTCAAAACCAGCCTGACGCAGGAGCAAAATCTGAGTGGAGCGGGTAGAGGGAATCGAACCCTCATCTAAAGCTTGGGAAGCTTTCGTTCTACCACTAAACTATACCCGCTCAGAGCGGCTGACTTTGTACCAGATGTGCTCGCGGATTTGAAGTTTTTCTTCGAAAATTCTGTGTTTTACGTGCCAACGGTCGATCATGGGCAGGCGGACCCCCTGGGAAATCCAGCCCACCCACAACCCCACCGCTCATACGGCAAACGCATGCTGTGGCTGTGACGCGTGGTACCGCAACCGGCTTGGCTGCTGCTCCGGTCTCAAAAAGCCCATCAACGCCTCCCGGCTATCCCGGCACGCGGCCTTGTGCTCCATATCCAGAAAGTGCCCGGTCGCCTGAATCGTGCCGAAGCTGCTTTTCGCAATATGTTGCCCAAACAGCTTGGCATCCTGGGCACTGGTGTACTCGTCCCATTCGCCGTTCAAGAACAACACCGGTATATCAATCTGTTTAGCGGCCTTGAGGTAGCACAGCCGGTCGCTGTTGAGCACGTGGCTGATGTGAAAGTGCATCTGCCCATACTCGTGCTCGGCCAGGCTGCTCACGTGTTTGTGATTGAAGCGTTTGAACAGCGACGGCAGGTGTTTGCCGATGGTGCTGTTGACCAGGTGGCCCACGCGGTCGCGGTCGAGGTTGCCGAGGTAGTCGACACCGCGCTCCAGGTAGTCGCGCATCGGGGCGTTGATCACCGGGGAGAACGAGCTGATCACGGCCTTTTCCACACGGCGCGGGCGGTGGGCGAGGGCGACGAGGGTCGCGGCGCCGCCCCAGGAAAAGGACAGCACGTGTTCGGCGGCGAAGTGGTCGATGAGTTCCAGAAGGATCTGGCCCTCGACTTCTTTCGTCAGCATATGCTCGTGGCGGTTGTGGATTTTGGAGCGGCCAGCGTAGGGCTGGTCATACAAAACCACGTTGAACGTCGGGTGCAGGCTTTTCACGGTCTGGGCGAAAGACGCAGTGGTGGCCATTGAGCCGTTGACCAGGATGATGGTCTTGGCTGCTGCGTCCGCGCGATAGAACTCCGTGTAAACCCGATACTGACCCTGTATATCCAGCACAGCGATTTCTGGCCTCATGTCGTAAGACTCCTGGCAAGCGGGTAATGCGCGCAGATCACTCTGCACGAGCTTTGTGACAGGTAGGCATACGCCTGGAAGTGAGGGCCCATGTCGATCCGGTACTGGCTGGCCGACGGGTGTTGTTATGGCGGGCAATTTGCCGTGAGAGGCCCGCAGGTCAAGCGTGCGGACGGGCAAAGTGTTTCTTGTAGGTAGGGGTGACTCGCCAGTCAGATTGCGGCTGGCTGGGTTGATTCAAGCATCAGGGATGCCAGTTCGCCAGTCGATGGCGTGGGTTTTTGCCATCATCGGCTGAACGGTCATCAGACCTGTTGGATTTCAGCCTCTGTAAGCGCCCGGTAATGGCCTGGCGCAAGGGCTGCGTCCAACTCCAGCGGTCCCATGCGTTCGCGGTGCAGGCGTATCACTTTGTTGTCGAAGTGCCCGAACATGCGCTTCACCTGGTGATAACGCCCTTCAATGATGCTCAGGCGCGCCGTTCTGGGGCCCAATAGTTCCAGTTCCGCCGGTTGGGTGGTGAGGTCTTCAAAGGCGAAGTACAGGCCGGCGGCGAAGGTGGCCGCGTATTGCGGGCCGATGTCCTGCTCGGTCTCGACGTAGTAGACCTTGGGCAGTTTGGTTTGCGGCTGGGTCAGGCGGCGCGACCACTGGCCGTCGTTGGTGATCAGCATCAGGCCGGTGGTGTTGAAATCCAGACGACCGGCGATGTGCAGCTCGTGCTTGTCAGGTTCATCCAGCAGGTCGAGCACCGTGGGGTGTTGCGGGTCGGACGTGGCGCTGACGCAGCCCTGGGGTTTGTGCAGCATGAAGTAACGCGCGGGTTTGCCGGCTTGCAGCACTTCGTCATCCAGCAACACACGGCTGAACTCGCTTACCGGGTGGTGCGGATCGCTGGTGGCCTGGCCGTCGACGCTGATCCGCCGCTCCACCAGCAACAGGCGAACCTGTTTACGGTTGAAACGCGGCAGGTTGCTGAGGAAACGATCTACGCGCATTACGACCGCTCGTTGCCGCGCAGTTGTTCGTCCACCTGGGCACAACGCGGGCACAGGCAGGCTTTATTGCGCAGTTCCGCCGGCAAGGCTTCGAGCACTGCGGGGTCGATGCTGACGGAATAGCACCAGCACGCCTGGTCGGCAGTGCGCGGGTCGGCCAGGGCGCAATCGTTGCGGGCGCCGCAGGCGGGGCAGAGGGTTGGCGTGGTCATCGGTCGGTTCAGGCTGTATCGGACAAGGTCCCGGTGAAACCCGGTGTGCCTTGCACGATACAGCCCCGCCGCGTTATTGCAAATCACGCTCCAGCACCACCACCCGTTGGCCTGCGCCAATGCCGCTGCCGGGCTGCACCGGAATTTCCCGCACGGTGCCGGCGAACGGTGCGACTACCGGGATTTCCATTTTCATCGACTCCAGGATCACCAGCACATCTCCCGCCGCCACGCGTTCGCCAGCGCTGACCTGCACTTGCCAGAGATTGCCGGCGATGTGGCTGTCGATGCTGTATTCGTTGGCCTGCAAGGGCGTGTCTGCGCCCTGTGGTGCGGCGAGTTCCTCGCTGTCGAAATGCGCCTGGCCGCTGGCGATCCAGCGTTCGCGTTCGGCGTTGAACGCGCGCTGCTGTTGCCCGCGAAACGCGCCGATGCTTTCGGCTTCCTGCGCGAGAAAGGCCTGGTAATCCGTCAGGTTCAACTGGCTGTGTTCGATGCTCAGTTCAAACCGCCCAAGGGGGAAATCCCGGCGTATCTGCACCAGCTCATCGGCGCTCACCGGGTAAAAGCGGATCTGGTCGAAGAAGCGCAGCAACCACGGTTTGCCATCGAACGCGGCGACTTCCCGGTAGCGGTTCCACATCTGCAAGGTACGCCCGACGAACTGATAACCGCCGGGGCCTTCCATGCCGTACACGCACAGGTAGGCGCCACCGATGCCCACGGAGTTTTCGGCGGTCCAGGTGCGTGCCGGGTTGTACTTGGTGGTGACCAGGCGGTGACGCGGGTCCAGCGGCGTGGCCACGGGCGCGCCGAGGTAGACGTCGCCCAGGCCCATCACCAGGTAGCTGGCATCGAACACGGTGTGGCGCACTTCGTCGAGGTTGGCCAGGTCGTTGATGCGGCGGATGAACTCCAGGTTGCTCGGGCACCACGGGGCATCCTTGCGCACGGTGGTCATGTATTTTTCGATCGCCAGTTGGCAGGCCGGGTCGTCCCAGGACAGTGGCAGGTGGACGATGCGCGACGGCACCTGCAGGTTTTGGCTGGCGCAGACGGCGTGCCATTCGGCGGTGATCAGCGCCAGGAGGTCGGCGAGGGTAAGTTGTTCGGGCTGGTAGTGGATTTGCAGGGAGCGGATGCCGGGTGTCAGGTCGATGACGCCGTGCAGGGCTTGTGCTTCGAGGGCTTGCATCAGGGCGTGGGCGCGAAAGCGCAGCACCAGGTCGAGTTCCGGGGCGCCGATTTCCAGGAGCAGGTGGGTGTCGCCGGCGAGGCGGGCGACGAGGCGGGTGTCGGCCTGGCCGACGTCCAGAACAACAGGCGACCTGATCGTTCCCACGCTCTGCGTGGGAATGCATCCTGTGACGCTCTGCGTCATTGCGTCGACAGCGGGACGCGGAGCGTCCCAGGCGGCATTCCCACGCAGAGCGTGGGAACGATCCCATTTCAAGGCGAGGTCGCGGGCAGTCTTGATGTCGACGGGGGTGAAGCAGATTTTGTCACCCGCCTTGAGCTGGCCCAGCCGCCACAAGTCCGCCTCGATCACTGTCACCGGGCATACAAACCCACCCAGGCTCGGGCCGTCGGGGCCGAGGATCACCGGCATGTCCCCGGTAAAATCCACCGCACCGATCGCATACGGATTGTCGTGAATATTCGACGGATGCAACCCCGCCTCACCGCCATCCGTACGTGCCCACAGAGGCTTCGGCCCGATCAACCTCACACCCGTGCGGCTGGAGTTGAAATGCACTTCCCACTGGGTGGCAAAGAACGTCTCGATGTACTCGGGCTTGAAGTATTCCGGCGCGCCGTGGGGGCCGTAGATCACCCGCAGTGCTCGCACCTCGCCAAGCGGTTCAGGCACTAGCGTATTGCCGCAACTGACATCCTCCAACGGCAGTAAGTGCAACACATCACCCGCCCGCAAAGCCCGCCCGCCATGCCCACCAAACTGGCCAAGGGTGAAGGTACTTTTGCTTCCCAGATAATCCGGAACCTGCAGCCCGCCGCGCACGCAAAGGTAGCTGCGAGCACCGGCCCCGGCGATGGTGCCCAGGCTCAAGGTTGCGCCCGCCGGGATCAGCAACGCGGTGTTCATCGGTACCGCTTCATGATTCAAGCGCAGCACAATGTCTGCACCCGTCACCGCCACCACCGCCGCACAATTGAAGCGCAGCAACGGCCCGCTCATGGTGATTTCCAGCGCAGCGGTGCCCTCGGCATTGCCCAGCAGGCGATTGCCCAGGCGCAGCGCGCGACTGTCCATCGGCCCCGACGGCGGCACGCCTACGGCCCAGTAACCGAGGCGCCCCGGATAGTCCTGCACACTGGTTTGCGTGCCGGCGCTGAGCACTTCAAACGTGTTGGCGTGGTACACCAAATCTTCAAGGCAGCGCGTCCACGGATGGCCACTGGCGAACGGTGTAGCGAGCAGAATCTGGCGCAGATAATCGCGGTTGGTTTCCACGCCGTACAGTTGGCTGTTGCTCAGGGCTTGATGCAAATCCAGGCGTGCCTGTTCGCGGGTCGGCGCCCAGGTGATGAGCTTGGCGATCATCGGGTCGAAGTAGGGCGGAATCTCGCAACCGGCCTCCACCCACGTGTCGATGCGCAGGCCTTCAGCGACCGGGAAGTCCACATACGTCAAAAGCCCCGGGCTTGGCTGAAACTCCCGGCCCGGATCTTCGGCGTACAGGCGTGCCTGAATCGCGTGGCCGTGAGGCTTCAGTTGCAGTTCCCGCAATGGCGGCATTTCCCCGGCGGCCAATTGCACCATCCAGCGCACCAGGTCCACGCCCCACACTTGCTCGGTGACGCCATGTTCCACCTGCAACCGGGTGTTCACTTCCAGAAAATAGAAGCGGCCATCGGCGCTATCAAAGATAAATTCCACGGTCCCGGCGCTGCGGTAATTCACTGCCTTGGCCAGGGTGATGGCGGCACGGCACAGCTCATCCGCCATGCCGTCGGGCAGGTTCGGCGCCGGGGTTTCTTCAAGCACTTTCTGGTTGCGCCGCTGCACCGAACAGTCGCGCACGCCGAGGGCGATGACCTCGCCGCAGCCGTCACCAAACACCTGCACTTCCAGGTGCCGGGCGTGTTGGATGTACTTCTCGATAAACACACCGGCATCGCTGAAATTGTTCTGGCCCAGGCGTTTCACCGCCTCGAAACAGTCGCGCAATTCATCGGCGCTGTGGCACACGCGCATGCCGATCCCGCCACCACCGGCGGTGCTTTTAAGCATGATCGGATAGCCCACGGTTTCCCCGGCCAGTAGTGCGGCATCGAGGCTGTTGAGCAGCTCGGTGCCTTCCAGCAGCGGGATGTTGTGCTGCCTGGCCAACGCGCGCGCGGTGTGCTTGAGGCCGAATACCCGCAGCTGTTCCGGCGTCGGGCCGACGAAGGCGATGCCTGCTGTTTCGCAGGCTTCGGCGAAGGCGGCGTTTTCCGATAGAAAGCCATAGCCGGGATGAATCGCGGTGGCGCCACACGCCTTGGCCGTGGCGAGGATTTTCTCCACCGACAAATAGGTGCCGGCCGCCGCGCCTTCGCCCAGGCTGTAGGCCTCATCCGCTTGCTGGATATGCAGGCTCGCGGCATCGGCTTCGGAATACACCGCCACGCCCTTGACCGAAAGCTCACGCAAGGTGCGCAGGATGCGGCAGGCGATGGCGCCACGGTTGGCGATCAACAGTTTTTCGAACATGGCAAAACCCCGCAGGCCGATGAGTGCTCGGCCTTGTCCTGGGATGCGGGCCGTCCCGCAAATGTGGATGGCGCTGCGGTCGTCCGCAGCGCAAATTTCAACACCAATGGAGATCAACTGTGGGAGCCGGGCTTGCCCGCGATGGCGGTGGATCAGTCACCCCATATGTCGGCTGATCCACCGCTATCGCAGGCAAGCCAGCTCCTACCGGTCATCTCCACAGTTGATCTTCAGCGTTTTCGCAGGCACTGCCCGGCCCGGGCCTGGCACAGGGCGAACAACCACTGGCGCAACCGCTTGATCTTCAGTTCCATACCAGTAACTCCGCAGGGGTTGGGTTGTAGCCGTTGCACGGGTTGTTCAGTTGCGGGCAGTTGGAGATCAGTACGATCACGTCCATCTCGGCCCGCAGGTCGACGTACTTGCCGGGGGCGGAAATCCCGTCCTCGAAGGTCAACCCGCCATCGGCGGTCACCGGCACGTTCATGAAGAAATTGATGTTCGGCCCGATGTCGCTTTTACCCAGCCGGCCATCGTGGGCACAGGCCCGCAGATAGTTGTCACGGCAGCTGTGCATGTAGCGTTTTTCCAGGGCGTAGCGCACGGTGTTGCTCTCTTGGGCGCAGGCGCCGCCAAGGGTGTCGTGGCGTCCGCAGGTGTCGTCGACGATGGTCAGCATCGGCTGGCCGAGGTTGGAATACAGCACGCTGCCGGTGCTCAGGTACACGCTGTTTTGCCGACGCAGGGTGCGCTGCACGTCGTAGCGTTCCCTGGGGTTTTTCAGGCTGTAGAACAGCGTGTCGACCGCCTGGTTGCCCTCAAGGTCGAGGATGCGCAGGGTCTGGCCGGCCTTGACTTCCATCAGCCAGGGTTCGCCGGCGGGAATGGTCGCGCGGTACACGGCCGCGTCCGGTTGTTTGGCGAGTGCGATAGACATGGCAGGTCCTCAGGCGAACAGACGGTCGGTGTTGATAAAGCCGCGCTCGTTTTCCGGGCGCGAGGTACGGCAGTGTTCGGCGACGCTTGGGTCGGCGTTCATCCAGCTGAGTTTCAGCGGCTGCGGCGCGTACTCGGGGTTGGGGTCCATGGGATGTTGCAGCGCGGTGAGCACCACCAGTGTGTCCATCGGTGCGTAGAGTTCGATGTAGTCGCCGGCCTTGGAGTGACCGGGGACAAAGTGCAGGCTGCCAGCTTCATCTACCGTGACTTTGCTGAACAGGTTGAGGGTCATCAGCAGGTCGGACAGCCCCAGGCCCCACTTGCCCAGTTCCACCAGCAGGTTGTCGGTGCCGTTGCGGTAGAAGCCGTTGCGCAGCTCTTGATAGCGGCCTTTGCCGTATTTTTCCGCGACCTCGGAGGCGCATGACACGCCGCCGATGCTGTCACTCCAGCCGCAGGTGTCGGCGGTGATGGCAGCCAGCACGCGGCCCATGTCCGAGTACAGGCAATGGCCGTTGGTGAGCTTGGCGGTGTGTTGGCATTTGAGGCTGTCGGGCAGGTTCAGGCGCTCGGTTTTTTCATTGGCATTGAGCAGGGTCAAACTGACGTTGGCGCCGCCGCGAATGTCGGTGAGGCGCAGCAGTTGGCCGCGCTTGAGCACAAAGGAACGGTGGCCGCCGCCGGGGAGCATTTCCTCGGCGAAGGGTGGGAACAATTGAGTTGAGTCGGTCATTTGGAAGTGGCTCCAAGTTCGGCGGCGATCGCCTTGCGGCGCTCGCTGTTCAAAGGGATGTCGTAGGTGATGCGGGCGCCGTAGGCGCCGGGGGCGTGTGGGTCGAGGCGCACCTTGTCGAATACCAGCAAGCGGGTGCCGAGGCTGAAGCCTTCACTCAGGTCGTGGGTGACCATGAACACCGTCAGCCTGGTTTCGCGCCACAGCTCCAGCAACAGCAGGTGCATGTCTTTGCGAATGCCCGGGTCGAGGGCGCCGAAGGGTTCGTCCAGCAGCAACACGCGGGGCTTCATGATCAGCGCCTGGGCGATGGCCAACCGCTGCTGCATACCGCCGGAAAGCTGCGCCGGGTACTTGTCCAGGGCATGGCCCAAACCGACTTTATGCAGCAGGGCTGCGGCCTGTTCCCGGGCCTGTTTTTTCGCGCTGCCGAACAGGCGGCCGAGCAACGCTGAACGTGGCAACTCAAGGCCCAGCGCAACGTTGTCCAGCACCGTCAGATGCGGGAACACCGAGTAGCGCTGGAACACCACGCCACGGCTGGCATCGGGTTCGGCGGCGAGCGGTTTACCGTCCAGCAGGATCTCGCCATGGCTGGCGGTCTCCTGCCCCAGCAGCAGGCGCAGGAAGGTCGATTTGCCGCAACCGGAGGTGCCGACCAGGGTGCAGAATTCGCCTTCGGCCACGTGCAGGTTCAGGCGCTCCAATACCACCTGGTCGCCATAGCGCTGCCACACATTGTTGACGCTGATAAAACTCATGCCCGCGCTCCTTCGTACCAGGGGAACGCGCGCCGCGTCAGGGCCTTGAGGCCCCAGTCCATCAGCCAGGCCAGCAGGGTGATCCACACCACGTAGGGCAGGATCACGTCCATCGCCAGGTAGCGGCGCACCAGGAAGATCCGGTAACCCAAACCGTCGGTGGAGGCGATGGCTTCGGCTGCAATCAAGAACAGCCACGCCGAGCCGAGCATCAAGCGCAGGGAGATCAGCAAACGTGGCAGCAATTGCGGCAGCACCACCCGCAGCATCAGGGTCCAGGTGGAGGCGCCGAGGGTCTGTGCCTTCACCAGCAACTCCACGGGAATTTCCCGTGCCCGCTGTTCCAGGTCCCGCGCCAGGGCCGGGGTGATACCGATCACGATCAGCATCACTTTCGACAATTCCCCCAGCCCGAACACGATGAACAGGATCGGCGGGATCGCCAGCGGCGGCACCATCGACAGCACCGTCAGCAAGGGGGACAACGGTGCGCCAAACAGCGGCAAGGTGCCGGCTGCAATGCCCAGGCACAGGCCGGCGAGGGCGCTGATGCCCAGGCCGATCGCCAGGCGGCGCAGGCTTGAGGCGCTGTCTTGCCACAGCACGTATTCACCGGTGCGAGTGTCGGCGCTGAAGGCCAGGCGTTTCACTGCGTCGCCCATTTGTGCGGCGCTGGGCAGCAGCTTGTCGTTGGGGTTGTCTGCCAGGCGCTCGGCCGAGCCCACGAAGTAGGCGAACAGCAGCAGGGCGAAGGGCAGCAGCACCAACAGCAGGCGACTGGAGCGTTCCGGGTGACGGTTGATCAGGCGCATGGCCGCGTCCTCTTACAGCGTGCCGTCGGCGGCCATCTGTACGTAGCTGGGGTCGAAATGCAGCTTGAGGTTGGCGGTGTCGCCGCGGGTCACGCCATTGGCGAAGCTCATGCCCACGGCGTTGGTGTCCTTGGCACCTTCACCCAGCAGGCCGTGTTTAAACGAGAACTCGGCGACTTTGCCCATGGTGGCGGGCAACTGCGCGCTGGTGGCAAAGGCCAGGGCTTCCTTGGGCGTGGCGAACAGCTTGGTGGTGTCCAGTTGCGACTGGAAGCCCTTGAGGTCGGTGCCGGAGGCCTTGGCCATGTGCTCCAGGGCGTCGGTGCTGGCGGCGTTTTTCGCGTTCATCAGCGCCACCACTTCAAACCAGGCGCCGGTCAACGCTTTGCCCAGCTTGGGGTTGTCCTTGAGGGTCTGGGTGTTGACCACCATCATGTCCATGATTTCGCCGGGCACTTTGCTGGAGTCGAACACTTCGGTGACACCGGGCTTGGCCTTGATCTCCGAGAGCATCGGGTTCCAGGTGGTGACGGCCTTGACCTGGTCGGTGTTGAAGGCGGCGGCGATGTCGGCGTCGGAGGTGTTGACCACTTTCAGGTCTTTTTCGCTGAGGTTGGCCGACTCCAGGGCGCGGGCCAGCAGATAGTGGGACACGGAGAGTTCCACCAGGTTGACGTTCATGCCCTTAAGGTCGGCGACGGTCTTGCCTTCACCTTTGATGACCACGCCATCGTTGCCATTGGAGAAGTCGCTGACCACCAGCGCGGTGCTGTCCACGCCGCCGGCGGCGGGAATGGTCAGGGCGTCCATGTTGGTCATGGTGCAGCCGTCGAACTGGCCGGCGGTGTACTGGTTGATGGATTCGACGTAGTCATTGAGCTGCACCATGTCGATCTTGATGCCGTACTTCTTGGCCCACTTGTCGAGGATGCCTTGGCTGCCGGCGTATTCCCACGGCATCCAGCCGGCATAGATCGTCCAGCACACGCTGAAATGGTCTTTGGGGGCGGCTTGGGCGGAAAAACTCACCACGGCGGCGAAGGCGGCGGCGAGCAGGGCGGGTAAACGTATCGAGGGCATGGATGCTTCTCCAGTTGATCAAGGGCGAGCAGGAGCAACGCGGCACCGTGAACGGTGGCTTGTCTCCCGGGCTTTTATCCCGCCGTGTAACCTCAACTGGAGGTCGCCGACTCTCGGACCAGCCACTCGCCTTAGCGAGCCGGAACCCTAGTCAGCCATTGCAAATTGTGGTGCCGCGAACCTGTGATGACTCCTGCACGGGAGAGGTAAAGCGAGAGTCGTGCCAAGTGGCACGGGCGCAGTAATGGCGTGGGTTGGCGCGAGGAGGAGGGAGAAACGTGCAGGGAATATGCATTGTGGTGGTGCGGGGTTGCACTGCAATGAGGCGACCGGCAGATGTATCAATCTATGTCTAAATCGCACCAGATTCCGTTTTTGATGTCAGATATTTCGTCAGGCAGTGAAAGCTGTTTGCCGCCCCCCAGCGTCGCTGGGTGTGCTCTTCCGCGGTCCAGGAGGCCGCCATGTATCGTCGACTGCTTCTCATCGCTTTGCTCGGCTTGACCCTTTCTGCGTGCGCGCCTTATTACGGTGGCGGCCAGGCCTACTACGGTTCCGAGGTCTACACGGCGCCCGCGCCGGCGTATTACTACGGCGGCGGCCCGTATTACCATTACCGCCAGGGTTACTACCCGCCACCGCAGCGTTATTACCCGTCGCCGCGTTATTACCAGCCGGCGCCGCGCTATTATCCTGCGGGGCCGCGCGCGGGTTATCGGCCTTACCCAAACCAGGGTTGGGGCAACAGTCACTGGGGTAATGGTGGCGGACATGGCCAGGGTGGTGGTCAGGGTGGTGGTCAGGGTGGAGGCCGTGGCGGCGGTCATCGCTGATAGGAATAATTGGAAAAACGGCGCTCAGGCGCCGTTTTTGTTTACCGTTGGTCGGCACTGTCATATTTGACAGCTATCCTGTGGGTTACGCCTGTAGTTAATTGGGAGCAGTCGCCTGTTTGGCGTATCGCTTCCAGCATCGACTGATGGAACCCATGACATGAACGTCAGCCCGCTCTACCTGTTATTTTTTGCTTTTCTTGGCGTCAGTACGTTGGCAGCAGCGCAATCCTGTCCTTACCCGAGTGCTGTACGGTACGTTGACGGTCACTTTCAGGGAACTGACAGCGACTCGCCATGGATAAGCCAGGCAATGAGCGGCGGGGAATTCGTGGAAACCTTTGTCGGCGCGCTTTTTACTCCTAGCGAGCAGGACGAGCGCAAGCATGGCTATCTGGAAAAGTGCATTTATAAAACCCTGAGGGGTAAGACAGTCACCCTGAGGTACGGCACGGCTCAAGCCGGAGGGGCGATGTCGCTGGCAGATACCACGCATTGGGTACCGGGCACCGATGCTTTCGGGCAACAGGTTTTCCAGTGCGACGACCACCAACCCGATAATTGTGCCTTCACGTTCGAGGGCAAAAAAGCGCCGGCGGGCGCTCAATAGTCAGACAGGTCCGCCAGCGGATGCCGCCCTTCCCAGACCTTGTGGAAGTGCGCCTGCACCACGGCCTCGGGGATCAAGTTGATGTCCGGCCAGTGCCAGTGTGGCTGCTGGTCCTTGTCGATCAACCGCGCCCGCACACCTTCGCTGAATTCCGGGTGACGGCAGCAGTTCAGGCTCAAGGTGTATTCCATCTGGAACACTTGGGCCAGGGACAGGTGCCGCGCGCGCTGGATCTGTTCCCACACCAGGTGCGCGGTCAGCGGGCAGCCTTCGTTCAGGGTCTTGCCTGCGCGGCGGAGCAGCGGGTCGGTGTGATCGCGTAACTGGCTCAAGGCTCGCCACGCACAGCGCACATCCCCCACGTCCAGCCACTCGTCGATCTGCCCACGGCGCGGCAGCCATTGGGCTTCGGGCAACTGGCCGGCGGCTTCCTGGGCCAGGGCCTTGAGCAGGCTGTTGAGCTGCATGTCGGTCTGTTCCTGCCAGTTCAGTTGCAGCAGGCCTTCAAGCAGTTCGTCTTGTTGTTCATCCAGCAGGAAGCGGTCGGCCAGGCCCAGGTCCAGGGCGTCGCGGCCATTTATATGGGCGCCGGTCAGGCCGAGGAACAACCCCAACTTGCCGGGCAGGCGAGACAGGAACCAACTGGCGCCCACGTCCGGGTACAGGCCGATGCTGATTTCCGGCATGGCCAGGCGGCTGCTCGGCGTGACGATGCGCACGGCGGCGCTTTGCAGCAAGCCCATGCCACCGCCCAGCACATAGCCGTGGCCCCAGCAGATCAGCGGTTTGGGATAGGTGTGCAGGCGGTAGTCGAGGCGGTACTCCGCGGCGAAAAATTGCGCGGCCAGCGCCGGTACTTCGCCGGGATGTTCACGGCAGGCCTGGGCCAGGCTGCGGACTTCGCCACCGGCGCAAAAAGCCTTGGGGCCATTGCCGCGCAGCAGCACGCAGACGATTTGCGGGTCTTTGGCCCAGGCGTCCAGGCGTTCGCTCAGGGCCAGGATCATCGGCAACGACAAGGCATTGAGGGATTTTTCCGCGTCCAGGCTGGCGATGCCAACGCGGGCGCCGCCGGTGCCAATCAGCTCTTCGAAGTGCAGGTTCATCATGACCTCAATCGAGAAAGTGAAGGTTCAGTATGATCGCTTCGCAGGAAAGTGCGGTATCTGCGTCAGATCAATTGACAAGCAAGGTCGGCTTTCCTAGGGTTCGCCTCATTCTTTTGACTAGACAGCGTAACCATGACCACCGACGACCGTATCAAACTCGAACCCAGCTGGAAACACGCCCTGCGTGACGAGTTCGACCAGCCGTACATGGCCCAGTTGCGGGAATTCCTGCGCCAGGAGCACGCGGCAGGCAAGGAGATCTATCCACCCGGCCCGATGATCTTCAACGCACTCAACTCAACGCCCCTGGACAAGGTCAAGGTGGTGATCCTCGGCCAGGACCCGTATCACGGCCCGGGCCAGGCCCACGGCTTGTGCTTCTCGGTGCAACCGGGCGTGCCGGCACCGCCGTCGCTGGTCAATATCTACAAAGAACTCAAGCGTGACCTGAACATCGACATTCCCAACCACGGCTACCTGCAAAGCTGGGCCGACCAGGGCGTGCTGATGATCAACACCACCATGACCGTGGAGCGCGCGAATGCCAACGCCCATGCGGGCAAGGGCTGGCAGTTCTTTACCGATCGGATTATTGAAGTGGTGAGCGAGCATCAGCCGCACCTGGTGTTCTTGCTGTGGGGCGCCCATGCGCAGGGCAAGCAGAAGCTGATCGACGCCACCAAGCACCTGGTGCTGACGTCGGTGCATCCGTCGCCGTTGTCGGCCTATAGAGGGTTTATTGGCTGCGGGCATTTCAGCCGCACCAACAAGTTTCTTGAGCAGAATGGCGAGACGCCGATCGAGTGGCGATTGCCGCCGGTTTGACATAGCTCCAATGTAGGAGCTGTCTCGCTAAAGCTCGACAGCTCCTACAATTGAATGTCTCTTAGGCTTCAGATTTTGTCTGGCTGCCGGTTCCAGTGCCGAAACAACGGCTCCGCCAGAAACAGCACAAACAACAAACGCATCACCTGCATCGCCGTCACCAATGGCACCGACAATTGCAGGGTTTCCGCCGTCAGGCTCATTTCCGCAATTCCGCCTGGCATCATGCCCAGTGTCAGCGAACGCAGGTCCAGATGTGTGAGTGCGCTCAAGCCCACAGCCGCCAGCGTCGCAATCAACATGGTCAACGCCGTACCGATCAACGTACGTCCCATGAACAACGGCGCGCGCCGGAAGAACTGCCGGTTGAAGTGGCAACCCAGGCCGCTGCCGATCAGCCACTGGCCGATCTGGCTGCCGCCGTCGGGCAGCCCGATGTGCAAGTCCCAGGTAATGCTGGCGGCGGCACTGACCAGCAGCGGCCCGAACAGCCAGGGGTTTGGCTGACGCAAGCGTTGCCAGCCCCAGGCCACCAGGGCGCCGACGGGAAACAGCAGCGCCAGCCAGGTCCAATCCACCGTCGCCGGATGAAACTGCGGGGCACCTTCCCCCAGCAAATACTTGAACGCCGCCGGCACACAGAGCACCACCACCAATACCCGCAAACTCTGGCCCGCCGCGACGCGGCTGAGCACTGCGCCATTGCGTGCGCCGAGGTTGACCATCTCCCCCGACCCACCCGGCATGCTCGAGAAAAACGCCGTGGCACGGTCTTCACCGCTGCGGCGCATCAACCACACGCCCACAATGCTGGAGAGGCTGGTGACCAGCGCGCCGAAGAAGATCAGGCCGAAGTGGCTCATCACCTGCTCGATCACCACCGGGGTGAAGTGCAGGCCGATGCCGATGCCCACCACCCATTGGCCGCATTTGCGGCCGCCGGGAATTTCCGCGAGCTGCCAGGGTGTCAGGCAGCGCACCAGGATGATCGCCAGCAACGAGCCGACCATGTACGGCAGTGGCCAGCCGATCTGGCTGGCGAGATACCCGCCCAGCAGACCGACCAGCGGTGTTGCCCACCAGTTTCTGAACGTGGCCTCAGACATCGGCCACGGCACGACGCTGCAGGGAACGCTTGCGCCAGATGCGCAGGAGCGGGAACAACAGCATCAAGGCCGTCAGTACCCACACGCCGAAGGTGATCGGGCTCGACCAGAGGATCTGCAATTCGCCGTTGGAAATCGACAGCGCACGACGCAGGTTCTGCTCCATCAACCCGCCGAGGATAAAGCCCAGCAGCACCGGCGACAGCGGGAAATCCAGCTTGCGCAGGATGTAGCCGAAGATGCCGATGCCGACCATCAGGAACAGGTCGAAGGTGGTGGCGTGAACCGCGTACACACCGATCGCAGTGATGATGGCGATCACCGGCACCAGTGCCCAGTTCGGCACGGCAAGGATGCGGGTGAAGATGCGGATCATCGGGATGTTGAGGATCACCAGCATGATGTTGGCGATAAACAACGAGGCGATCAGGCCCCAGACGATGTCCGGTTGCTGTTGGAACAGCAGCGGGCCGGGGGTGATGTTGTACAGCGACAGGGCGCCGATCATCACCGCCGTGGTGCCCGAGCCGGGTACGCCGAGGGTCAGCATCGGCACCAGGGCGCCGCAGGCGGAAGCGCCGATCGCGGTTTCCGGAGCCGCCAGGCCGCGCATGTCGCCCTGGCCGAATTTACCGCTGGCACCGGCCAGGCGTTTTTCGGTCATGTAGGCCACGGCCGAGGCCAGTGTGGCACCCGCGCCCGGCAATACGCCCATGATGAAACCCAGCAGGCCGCAGCGAATATTCACGACGAATACCGCGCAAGCTTCCTTCAGGTTGAACATCATGCGTCCGGTGGCTTTCACGGCTTCCTGGCCACGGTGGGTTTTTTCCAGCAGCAACAGGATCTCGCTGATGGAGAACAGGCCCAATACAAGCACCACGAACTGGATGCCGTCGGTCAGGTGGATGTTATCGCCGGTGAAGCGGTACACGCCGCTGTTGGCATCGATACCCACTGCTGACAGAAACAGGCCGATCAAGGCCGCGACAAAGGTCTTCAGCGGCTTGTCACCGGCCATGCCGCCCAGGCAGACGATGGCAAACACCATCAGTACGAAATATTCCGCCGGGCCGAAGGCAATCGCCCATTTGGCCAGCAGCGGGGCGAACAGCACCATGCCGCAGGTGGCGATAAACGCACCGATGAACGAACTCCACGCCGACAGCGACAACGCCACGCCCGCCAGGCCTTTGCGAGCCATCGGGTAGCCGTCGAGGGTGGTCATCACGGTGGAAGCTTCACCCGGGATGTTCAACAGGATCGAGCTGATGCGCCCGCCGTATTCGCAGCCCAGGTACACGGCCGCCAACAGGATCAAGGCCGACTCAGGCGGCAGCCCCAGGGCAAATGCGATGGGGATCAACAGCGCTACGCCGTTGATCGGCCCAAGGCCCGGCAACAGGCCGACCACGGTGCCGATCAAGGTGCCGCACAGTGCGGTGATCAGGTTGTAAGGGGTCAGTGCAACGCCGAAGCCCTGGCCCAAATAGCTGAACGTATCCATATCAGTTCTCCAGAACTTCAAGCAGGCCGAGCGGCAGCGGTACATCCATGGCCTTGTCGAACAGCAGGTAAAGACCGATGCTCATCAAGGTCACGATCACCACGCTGGGCATCCAGCGGCCGCCATACAGGCGCGCCATCGGAATGCCGATCAGCATGCTGCTGAGGATGAAACCCAAGGGTTCGAAGGTGCCGGCAAACACCAGCAGCAACCCGACGCAGATGCCGATCTTGATCAGGGTCTGGCGGTCCAGCGCGGGCTCTTCTTCTGTGTGCTTGGTGGGCTGTGGACGAAACAGCATGTAGATCAGGCCCAGGCCCATCAGCCCGAGCATCAGCAGCGGGTAGGCCCGAGGCCCTACCGGCTCGTAGGAAAACGACGCCTGATATGGCCAGGCCATCAGTGCGAGGCCGGCACAGACCAGCAACATCACTGAGGCGAAAATGCGTTGTAAGAGCATGGGAAACTCCTTGGAGACTCTTGTAGGCGCGAGCTTGCTCACGAAGAACGCCAGGACGTCGCGTTTATACAGGCAGCACGCGTCATCGTTGAAGTTTTTCGCGAGCAAGCCCGCTCCCACAGAGGGGCGATTACTGGATCAGGCCGAACTCTTTGGCCAGCACTTTGTAGTCAGCCACCTGTTTCTTCACGTAGGTGTCCAGCTCCGGGCCGGTCATGGCGAACGGGAACAGCTCGCGCTGGTCACGCAGCTTGGCGAACTCTTCGGAAGCCAGCAGTTTGTCGAAGGCGTCTTTCCACCAGGCATAGTCTTCGTCGCTGACTTTTGGCCCGAGGTAGAAGCCACGCACCACCGGCCAGACGATGTCGTAGCCTTGTTCCTTGGCGGTCGGGATGTTCTTCATTTCCGGCTCGTCCAGGCGTTCGTCGGAGAACACCGCCAGCAGGCGCATGTCACCACTGAGGATGTGCGGCATGGAGTCGGAGATGTCGGTACTGCCTACCTGGATATGGCCGCCAAGCAGGGCGGTGGCGATCTCGCCGCCGCCTTCCAGTGCCACGTAACGCAGGTCACGCGGGTTGATGCCGGCGGCCTTGGCGATCAGGGCGGTTTGCATCCAGTCCTGGCTGCCGACGGTGCCGCCGGAACCGATGACCACGCTGCCCGGATCTTTCTTCAGGGCCTTGACCAGATCGTCGAGGTTTTTGTAGGGCGAATCGCTTTTCACCGCGATGGCACCGTAGCTGGTGCCGACGGCCGCGAGCCAGCGCACGGCGCTTTCATCGAAGCGGCCAAATTTGCCCTGGGCCAGGTTCAACAGCGAGCCGCTGGACCACGCCACCAGCGTGCCGGCGTCGGCCGGACGCTGCGCCACGACGGCGTTGTAGGCCACCGCGCCCACGCCGCCGGGCATGTAGGTCACGCGCATCGGCTTGCTCAACAGTTTCTCGTTGACCAGCGCGCTCTGCGCCAGTTTGCAGGTCAGGTCGAAACCACCGCCAGGGGACGCCGGGGCGATGCACTCCGGGCGCTTGGGCTCGGCGGCCAGCAGTTGGCTGGCGAACAGCATGCAGCTGGCCGTCAGGGCAAATTTACGCAGTGAAAGGGTCATGTTCATCTCCATCATTGTTGTTATGAGGTTGCTGTTACCAGAGTGCGACGCTGTAGCTCACCAGCAGGCGCACTTCATCCGCATCACGGGCCGAATAGTTGGAACGGTAGGTGGCATTGCGCAGACGCACGGCCACGTCCTTGAACGTGCCGCTTTGCACCACGTAGCGGATCTCACTGTTGCGTTCCCACTCCTTGCCGGTCTCGCCGTTCTTGAGCTTGATGTTGTCACCCGACAGGTAACGGCTCATGAAACTCAGGCCGGGAATCCCCAGCTTGGCGAAGTCGTAGTCGTAGCGGGCCTGCCAGGAGCGTTCTTCGGCGCCGGCAAAGTCGTTGATCTGCACGAAGTTGACAAGGTAAGGATCGCTACCGTCCACGTAGGGAAAGGCGCTGTCGCCGGACATGTGCTGGTAACCGGCGCTGAGCTTATGGCCATTGAGGGCATAGCTGAAGAGGCCGTTGAGGGAGGTGTTGTCGATCTTGCCGCCGCGCGCCGCGCCGGTGTCGTCACTGACGGCCAGGCGCAGGTCGGCGCCGAAGGTGCCGGGGCCCATCGGGCGCGAGGCCACGAGGCCGAGGAAATGCTGGCGGTACACGTCGTCGAGTTGGGCGAAGTGGTAGCTGCCGGTGATCTTGTCGGCGAACTTGTAGTCCACGCCGCCGAAGTCGAAATGCTTGCCGGTGGCGCCGCTGAGGAAGCGGCTGTTCTTGTTGTTGAGGCCGATGTCTTCGTAGTTGGTGTCGTCGCGGTCCTTGGCCTTGTTCAGGCGGCCGCCGGTGAACACCAGGTTCTTGAATTCCCTGGAACTGAGCAGGCCGCCTTCAAACGTCTGCGGCAGGATGCGCCCGTCGTTGGGCTTGAGGATCGGCAATTCGGGGATCAGCGCGCCGATCTTCAGCTCGGTGGCGGAGATCTTCACTTTGCCGGTCAGGCCGAGTTTGGAATATTCGTTGGCGGCGCGGCCGTCGTCGTGGGTCGGCAACAGCCCGGTGCCGGTGCGGTCGGGGCTGGAGTCGAGCTTGACCCCGAGCATGCCCAGCGCATCCACGCCGAAGCCGACGGTACCGTCGGTGTAGCCCGACTGCAGGTTGAGCATGAAGCCCTGGGCCCACTCGTCGCGCTTGGATTGTTGTGCGCTGGTGCCGTCGCGAAAGTCGCGGTTGAAATACATGTTGCGGGTTTCGAGGGTGGCGGTGCTGTCCTCGAAAAAGGCGGCCTGGCCTGCGGGCGAAAAGCCGGCGAGGGCGGCGGCACTGGCAAGGGCGGTCTGGGTGATACGAGAAGAACGAGCAGGCGGCTGTGTGCGCAGCATCGTGGGTGTACTCCGTTATTGTTCTTATTTTGGCGAAAACGCTTCGAGGCGTTTTTCGGGCGCTATGGGTGAAATAGCTCGGCAGGCGAAACCCACCGTGGCTGGATGCTAAAGGGCGAAGCTTTCACTAACCTTTCAGTCGCCTTTCAATGTTTTCGGGCTTCACAGCGCAGGCCGCGCCTGTAAACTCCCCGGCAAAGCGTGGCGCCGACCACCCCCGAACGAGGTAAAAACCCATGCGTGTCCTTCTGGTCGAAGACCATTTGCAGCTAGCCGAAAGTGTCGCCCAGGCGCTCAAGAGCACGGGTTTGACCGTCGACGTGTTGCACGATGGAGTGGCGGCGGACCTGGCCTTGAGCAGCGAGGAATACGCGGTGGCGATTCTCGATGTGGGCCTGCCGCGCATGGACGGTTTTGAAGTGTTGGCGCGCCTGCGGGCCCGTGGAAAAAATCTGCCGGTGTTGATGTTGACCGCACGCAGCGATGTGAAGGACCGCGTGCATGGCCTCAACCTGGGGGCGGATGACTACCTGGCCAAGCCGTTCGAACTGACGGAGCTGGAAGCCCGGGTCAAGGCGCTGCTGCGCCGTAGCGTGCTGGGCGGTGAGCGGCAACAGGCGTGTGGCGTGCTGATTTACGACCTGGATACGCGGCGCTTCACCCTGGGTGGTGAACTGCTGACCCTGACCTCCCGCGAGCAGGCGGTGCTTGAGGCGCTGATCGCGCGCCCGGGCCGGGTCATGAGCAAGGAGCAACTGGCTTCCCAGGTGTTTGGCCTGGATGAAGAGGCCAGCCCCGATGCCATCGAAATCTACGTGCACCGCCTGCGCAAGAAACTCGATGGCCAGCCTGTGGCCATCGTCACCTTCCGTGGCCTGGGGTACCTGCTGGAAGCCCGCGATGCATAAGCCCAGCAGCCTGCGCTGGCGCCTGCTGTGGAACCTGGCGCTGTTGCTGGTGGTGTTGATGATTGCCAGCGGCTTGAGCGCTTACTGGAATGGGCGCGAGGCGGCGGACACGGCTTACGACCGCACGCTGTTGGCCTCGGCGCGGACCATTGCGGCCGGCCTGTCCCACCGCGACGGCACCTTGAGTGCCGATGTGCCCTACGTCGCCCTGGATACGTTCGCCTACGACAGCGCCGGGCGAATCTACTACCAGGTCAACGATATTCACCAGAAGCTGATTTCCGGCTACGAAAACCTGCCGGGCCCGCCGCCGGGCACTCCACGCACCGATGACTATCCGGCGCTGGCGCGCTTTTATAACGCCAGGTATCAGGGCCAGAACGTGAGAGTGGTCAGCCTGCTCAAGGCAGTCTCCGAGCCGAACATGAACGGCATGGCGGAAATCCGCGTGGCCGAAACCGACGAGGCGCGGGTGGCGATGGCGCGCAGCCTGATGGCCGATACCTTGCTGCGCTTGGGGATGCTGGCCATCGGTGCATTGTTGTTGGTGTTCTTTGCCGTGAGTGCGGCGCTGCGGCCGTTGGAGCGCTTGCGCACGGCCGTGGAAGAGCGTCAGCCCGATGACCTGCGGCCTTTGCCGCTGGTGGAGGTGCAGCATGAATTGGGCCCGCTGGTACATGCGCTCAACCATTTCACCGAACGCCTGCGCGGGCAGTTCGAGCGCCAGGCACAGTTTATTGCCGATGCCGCCCATGAGCTGCGCACTCCGTTGGCAGCGCTCAAGGCACGCTTGGAGCTTGGCCTGCGTGCCGAAGACCCGGCTACCTGGCGCACCACCCTGGAAACCGCAGCCCAGGGCACTGATCGCCTGACTCACCTGGCCAATCAATTGCTCTCGCTGGCGCGCATCGAAAACGGCGCCCGGGCGATTGCCGAAGGCGGGGCCCAGTTGCTGGACCTGAGCCAGTTGGCTCGCGAGCTGGGCATGGCCATGGCGCCGCTGGCCCATGCGCGTGGCGTGGCCCTGGCGCTGGAGGCGGATGAACCGGTGTGGCTGCGGGGCGAGCCCACCTTGTTGAACGAGTTGTTGAGCAACCTGGTGGACAACGCCCTGGCCCACACGCCCCCGGGCGGCAACGTGATCTTGCGGGTCACGGCGCCGGCGGTACTTGAGGTGGAAGATGACGGCCCGGGCATCCCGCTGGATGAGCGGGACCGAGTGTTCGAGCGCTTCTATCGGCGCAGCCAGCAGGGCTTGGGGGCGGGCTTGGGGTTGGCGATTGTTGGCGAGATCTGCCGGGCACACCTGGCGCAGATCAGCTTGCATGACGGAGAGTTGGCGGGGTTGAAAGTGCGGGTCAGTTTTATCGCGGGGTAATCAGTAGAACATCGACCGTGCTTCATCCAGCTCGGCGCGCAAGGTGTCGCTGTAGGGGTCGAGTCGCAGCTTCTTGATCGCAGGTACCGTCAATATCGGCACGCTGGCCAGCGGGTGGTCAGTGTCGCGGTGGCAATACAACACGGCGACCTGCACCAGGTCGATATAGTCCAGGCGCTCGGAGTCGCGCTCAAGGTTCATGTACTGCGCCGGCAGGTTCACCAGCATTTCCGGGAAGTCCCAGCGCCGCAGCAGCTTGTCCCCCAGCAACGGGTGGATGCTTTCAATCACGTGATCGAGGCTGACCGGATCGGACAGCAGTTCATAGTGATCTTCGGCGTAGGTCAGGATCGGTAGCACGCCAATCTGGTGCACCAGCCCACCCAGCGCGGCCTGGTCAGGCTTCAACTGGCTGTGGTTGCGGCACAACGCATAGCTCACGCCGGCCACTTCCAGGCTGCGCCGCCAGACGTCGCGCATCTTCTGTTCGACCACTTCGGAACGGGCGTGGAAGATCTGTTCCATCACCAGGCCGATCGCCAGGTTGCTGCTGTAGTTGGTGCCCAGGCGGGTGATGGCGGTGTGCAGGTCGGTGACTTCCTGGGTCGCGCGCAACAGCGGACTGTTGACCACTTTGATCAGCCGCGCCGACAAGGCGGTGTCGCGGCCGATCACTTTGCTCAGGTGGCTGATGCTGATGTCCGGGTCTTCGGCGGCCTGGCGAATGTTCAGGGCCACTTCCGGCAGCGTTGGCAGAACCAGGTCATCGTTATCGATGGCCACAACCAACGCCTGTTGGACTTTTTCCGCCAGCTTGTTCATTCAAGATCTCTAGGGTGTAGCAAAAAGGTACGACGATCAGCGCTGGATCTCGCGATCACGGTCCAGCTGGTAGGGCAGGTCGAGCAGCTGAAGGCCCGGGCCTTCCAGCGTGCCTACATGCACATCGCCACTCTCTGCTGCTTCGGCTTGCAGCACCGCTAGAAGTTCAATCGCCTGATCGGCACGGGCGGCAAGCACCACCTCGCCGATGGCGCTGTTGTGATTCGGGGAAAACAGTGGGGTGCCGGGCTCAGGCAGCTCGCCGGCATTCAGGCTCAGGCGATACAGGCGACGCTTGAGTTTGCCCAAATACTGCATGCGCGCGACGATTTCCTGGCCGGTGTAGCAGCCTTTCTTGAAGCTGACGCCGCCGACGGCTTGCAGGTTGAGCATCTGCGGGATGAACAGTTCGCGGGTCTGGGGCATGACCTGGCCGATACCGGCACGGATCTGGCCCAGCAGCCATTGGTTCAGTTCACCTTCGTTCAATTGTGCGGCGAGTTGGCTGTGCAGGGTTTGAGCTTGGGCGGCGGGGGCCCAGAGTTCGGCACGGCCCGGCGATACGCGGATGGCGATCAGGTCGTCGCTGCGCACCACGCTGTCGGTCTCGGCGGGTAGTTGGAGGCCGAGGCCGGCCAGTACCTGATCGGCATCCGACACACCGAAACGCGCCCAGGCAGCGCTTTCGTCGGTGAGTTTGGATTTGGAGAACACGGCGTACTTTTTCAGGTCCGCCAGTTGTGGCTCCAGCAGTTCGGTGGCCATGGCCAGCAACACGCCATCGCCTTGCAGCAGGATGCGGAAGCTCGACTGCATGCGCCCCTTCTGGGTGCAGCGCGCGCCCAGGCTGGCCTGGGTGTCACTCAGGTAGTTAAGGTTGCAGGTCAGTTGTCCCTGGAGGAACTTGGCAGCGTCGGCACCGCGGACGGCGAGAACGCCTTCGTGGGACAGGGGGCAGAAAAAAGCAGAGTCAGCCATGGGTCATCGCAGGTTAAAAAGTCATGAGTGCATCATAGAGGGGCGCCCGGCAAATGGATAGTTTCCGTATGGCCGACCAAAGCCGACTGTTCCAGGCAGCTTCGGCCTGTATACTTGCGCTCTATTTGAGGAGCGCTCCATGGTCGAAGATGTAGAACTCAATCGCCTCTACTGGCACAGCCGACGCGGCATGCTTGAACTGGACGTGTTGCTGGTACCGTTCGTCAGGGAGGTCTATCCGCACCTCAACGACGTCGACCGCGACTGCTACCGCAAGCTGCTGGAATGCGAGGATCAGGACATGTTCGGCTGGTTCATGGAACGCGCCGAATCGGAAGACCCGGAGCTGCAGCGCATGGTTCGGATGATTCTGGATCGTGTCCAGCCCAAGTAATACGTTCGAATGCCGCTGGCACGCCTCCGGGCAGTTGCTGGCGGCTTATCTTTTCGCCCAGGCGTTCGCACTGGGTGCGCTGTGGTTTCTCGATGTGTCCCCGTGGTTCGGAGCCTTTGGCGCCTTGTTGTGCCTGGCCCATGCCGGTTGGGTATTGCCGCGTCATATCCTGCTGACTCACCGTTCGTCGATCCGTGGCCTGCGTCGCGACGAGGATGGCTGGCAGTTGTGGAGCGCCGCGCGTGGCTGGCACAGCGTGCAACTGCGCCCCGACAGCCTGGCGTTGCCGTTGATCGTGGTGCTGCGCTTTCGGGTGCAGGGTGACTGGCGGGTGCGTTCGATCTGCGTGCCACGGGATTCGCAGGCTACCGATGTGCATCGGCGCCTGCGGGTGCGCTTGAAGTTCAGCCGCCGTAGGTGGTTGGCACCAGAATAGTGTCGCGCGCTTCGGGCAGCATTTGCGGGTAGTCGAGGGTGTAATGCAATCCCCGGCTTTCCTTGCGCTCCATGGCCGAGCGGATCATCAGTTCCGCCACCTGGGCCAGGTTGCGCAGCTCGATCAGGTCGCGGCTGACTTTATAGTTGCTGTAGAACTCGTCGATCTCATCCAGCAACAGTCGAACCCGGTGCTGCGCCCGCGCCAGGCGCTTGTTGGTGCGCACGATGCCCACGTAGTCCCACATGAAGCGCCGCAACTCGTCCCAGTTGTGGGCGATGATCACGTCTTCGTCCGAATCGGTCACCTGGCTGGCGTCCCAGCGGGGCAGGGCGGCCGGCACCGGGATGCGCGGCAGCTGTTCAAGGATGTCGGCGGCGGCGGAGCGGGCGTACACGAAACACTCCAGCAACGAATTGCTGGCCATGCGGTTGGCGCCGTGCAGGCCGGTGAAGCTGGTTTCGCCAATGGCGTACAGGCCGGGCACGTCGGTGCGGCCGTTCTGGTCGACCATCACGCCGCCGCAGGTGTAGTGCGCCGCCGGGACGACCGGGATCGGGCCCTTGGTGATGTCGATATTGAACGCCAGGCAGCGCTCGTAGACCGTCGGGAAATGGGTCTTGATGAAGGCTTCGGGCTTGTGGCTGATGTCCAGGTAGACGCAGTCGATGCCCAGGCGCTTCATTTCATGGTCGATGGCCCGGGCGACGATGTCCCGCGGGGCCAGTTCTGCTCGTGGGTCGAAGCGCTGCATGAAACGTTCGCCGTTGGGCAGCTTCAGGTGTGCGCCTTCGCCGCGCAGGGCTTCGGTGATCAGGAAGCTCTTGGCCTGCGGGTGATACAGGCAAGTGGGGTGGAACTGGTTGAATTCCAGGTTCGCCACCCGGCAGCCCGAACGCCAGGCCATGGCAATGCCGTCACCGCAGGCGCCGTCGGGGTTGCTGGTATAGAGGTAGACCTTCGCTGCGCCGCCCGAGGCGAGAATGGTGAAGCGCGCGCCGTAGGTGTCGACTTCGCCGCTGGCCCGGTTGAGCACGTAGGCGCCGAGGCAGCGTTCGCCCGGCAGGCCAAGGCGCTTTTCGGTGATCAGGTCGACGGCGACCCGCTGTTCCAGCAGTTCGATGTTGGGGCGTTGCCGGGCCTGGGCGAGCAGGGTCTTGAAGATCGCGGCGCCGGTGGCGTCGGCGGCATGGATGATCCGCCGATGGCTGTGGCCGCCTTCGCGGGTCAGGTGGAACTCGAAGCCGCCGTCGTCGGTGCCGGAATGTTCGTCGCGGGTGAAGGGCACGCCCTGGTCGATCAGCCACTGGATGGCTTCGCGGCTATGCTCGACGGTGAAGCGCACCGCCTCTTCATTGCACAGGCCGCCGCCGGCATTCAGGGTGTCTTCGACGTGGGATTGCACCGTGTCGGTGTCATCGAGCACCGCGGCGACACCGCCCTGGGCCCAGAACGTCGAGCCATTGGCGAGGTCGCCCTTGCTCAGTACGGCTATGCGCAGGTGGCCCGGCAAGGTCAGTGCAAGGCTCAAGCCCGCGGCGCCGCTGCCAATCACCAGGACATCGTGTTGAAACTGTTGGCTCATTTGAAGGATTCCGCAAAAAGCGATCCGTAGGGGGCGCAAACAGGACGCCTGGATCGGCGAATCAAAGGGTGACACGGCCCACTAGTATATAGAGGGGGGGAGCGGCACAATAGCCGGGCATTCGTGGCATTGTGAGACTACGGGCAACGAACTGCACGGCTTTCATGAAACGGACAGCGATTGGGATGGGAACTTTTTGCATAGGCCCCGACTCAATAGCAGGATGCCCGAAAGCTGGGAACACGCTGGATTTGCTGAGCCGCGTCTGTGTCAGGCGCGTCAGGAAACTGGCGACAGATTATTCGCGCAGCCGGCATTGCCCGCGCTGCGTTTTTCGTGTGTGCCAAATCAGTGCGCGCCGGAAACTTGCTTGGAGGGGGAGAACTTTTGCGAAAAGTCCGAGTCTATGTTTGCAAGCCTGATCGATTAGTTATGCAAGCCTCCTTCAAGTACAACGAGGAGTGTTCATGCTAACCCAGGAAGAGGATCAGCAGCTGGTCGAGCGCGTTCAACGCGGCGACAAGCGGGCATTTGATCTGCTAGTGCTGAAATACCAGCACAAAATTCTCGGGTTGATCGTGCGGTTTGTGCACGACACCCATGAAGCGCAGGACGTTGCACAGGAAGCCTTTATCAAGGCGTACCGTGCACTCGGTAATTTCCGCGGTGACAGTGCGTTTTACACGTGGCTGTATCGCATCGCCATTAACACGGCGAAGAACTATCTGGTTTCTCGCGGTCGCCGCCCGCCGGATAGTGATGTTAGTTCGGAAGATGCTGAATTTTATGATGGTGATCACGGCCTCAAGGATCTCGAGTCGCCGGAGCGTGCATTGCTGCGCGACGAGATCGAAGGAACCGTCCATCGCACTATTCAACAACTGCCAGAAGATTTGCGTACGGCGTTAACTTTACGTGAATTCGATGGTCTGAGTTACGAAGACATTGCGAGCGTCATGCAATGTCCGGTGGGTACCGTACGCTCCCGGATCTTCCGGGCTCGGGAAGCCATCGATAAAGCCCTGCAGCCGTTGTTGCAGGAAAACTGAGACAGCGGCGACAGCCAAGAGAGGAACCGCCATGAGTCGTGATGCCCTGCAGGAATCGCTGTCCGCAGTGATGGATAACGAAGCGGATGAACTGGAACTTCGTCGAGTGCTTAATGCATTTGATGATGCCGAAACCCGTGATACCTGGTCTCGTTACCAAGTCGCTCGGGCGGTGATGCACAAGGATCTTCTAATCCCTCGTCTGGATATTGCTGCGGCCGTTTCTGCTGCACTGGCTGATGAAGCCGTTCCGGCAAAAGCTGCTCGCGGTCCTTGGCGTAGCCTGGGCCGTCTGGCAGTCGCTGCTTCGGTGACCGTCGCTGTATTGGCAGGTGTTCGCCTGTACAACCAGGACGAAATCGCCGGTGCCGAACTGGCCCAGCAGACCCAGCAACCGGTCATGGCCGGCCCGCAGGTCAAGGGTCCAGCCGTATTGGCCGGCTACAAGGAAAGCTCCGATACCACCGGGCCTATGGCCAACGGTGTACTTCAAGGGCAATCCGGCTGGCAGGATCAGCGTCTTCCAGGCTACCTGCGCCAACACGCACAGGAATCGGCCTTGAAAGGCACTGAAAGCGCTCTGCCTTACGCCCGCGCTGCAAGCCTGGAAAACCGCTAGTCCGCCAAGGAGCTTTATGCGCGCCATACCGCTCCTTGCGCTTTTGCTCAGTGGCTGGTTTGCAGTCCCCGCCCATGCCGATGAAGCCCAAGACTGGCTGACGCGTCTTGGGCGGGCGGAGCAGCAGCAAAGCTTTCAGGGCACCTTCATCTACGAGCGTAACGGTAGTTTTTCTACCCATGACATCTGGCATCGTGTCCAGAATGGTCAGGTCCGTGAGCGGCTTTTGCAGCTCGATGGTTCTGCTCAGGAAGTCCTGCGCGTCGATGGCCGTACCCAATGCGTGAGCGGCACGCTGGTTGCTGGGCTTGGGGGTTCTCCCAATGCCACTGCGCGTACCCTTGATCCGCAAAAACTCAAAGCGTTCTACGATCTTGCCGTCATCGGCAAATCGCGCGTGGCCGGTCGGAATGCGGTGATCGTCTCCGTGACCCCCCGCGATCAATACCGTTATGGTTTTGAGCTGCATCTGGATCGTGAAACTGCGCTGCCATTGAAGTCATTGTTGCTTAACGACCAGGGCCAGTTGCTGGAGCGTTTCCAGTTCACCCAGCTCAATACATCGGTGCCTGACGATCGTGATTTGCAGCCCAGTGGCGAATGCACGCCGGTGGCGGTGACCAACGCCAAGGCCCCGGAGGTCGAGATCCCTCAGGATTGGCGCCTCGACTGGTTGCCACCAGGCTTTCAGCTGGTCAACAGCAGTGCCCATAAAGACTCCCACACCAAGGTAACCGTCAGCAGTCTGATGTATGACGATGGTCTGGCGCGTTTTTCGGTATTCCTGGAGCCGCTTAACGGTGCGACCGTAAACGAGACCCGCACCCAGTTGGGCCCGACAGTCGCCGTTTCACGGCGGTTGAATACCCTGGAAGGCGAGGTGATGGTGACCGTCGTCGGCGAGATCCCGATTGGCACCGCCGAGCGAATTGCGCTGTCACTACGCAGTGGCACCGTGCCCGCCAAGCCTTGAGTTGTTAATCCTATGTTCATCCTGATATTTCAATGTTGCGCAGGAGATAGTCGATGCCTGCCTCTGCCGAGAGCATGAAATGTCTGGATCATTTTTTTCACTTGCTAATATCCCCTATGTTTTTTATAGGTCAGGGCTTAACGGCCCTGGCCTTGTTTTGTTCGCGGAACAAAAATGTCGGTCGCAGTTTTTCGGCGTTTATTGAACCCTGTCGCTCAACCCTGCTCGTCGTAACGGGAGCTGTATGTCGATACCACGTTTGAAGTCTTACCTATCCATAGTCGCCACGGTGCTGGTGCTGGGTCAGGCCGTTACCGCGCAAGCGGCCGAGCTGCCTGACTTCACCCAACTGGTGGAGCAGGCGTCGCCTGCCGTGGTGAACATCAGTACTACGCAGAAGCTGCCGGATCGTAAGGTCTCCAACCAGCAGATGCCCGACCTGGAAGGCCTGCCGCCGATGCTGCGGGAGTTCTTCGAACGCGGCATGCCCCAGCCGCGCACGCCGCGTGGCGGTGGTGGCGGCCAGCGTGAGGCCCAGTCCCTGGGCTCGGGCTTCATCATCTCGCCTGACGGCTACATCCTCACCAACAACCACGTGATTGCCGACGCCGACGAGATCCTGGTGCGCCTGGCGGACCGCAGTGAGCTGAAAGCCAAGCTGGTGGGCACCGACCCACGTTCCGACGTGGCCCTGCTGAAAATCGAAGGCAAGGACCTGCCGGTGCTGAAACTGGGCAAATCCCAGGACCTGAAAGCCGGCCAATGGGTCGTCGCCATCGGTTCGCCGTTTGGTTTTGACCATACTGTGACCCAGGGTATCGTCAGCGCCATCGGTCGCAGCCTGCCGAACGAAAACTACGTGCCGTTCATCCAGACCGACGTGCCGATCAACCCGGGCAACTCCGGCGGTCCGTTGTTCAACCTGGCGGGTGAAGTCGTTGGCATCAACTCGCAGATCTACACCCGCTCCGGTGGTTTCATGGGCGTTTCGTTCGCGATTCCGATCGACGTGGCCATGGACGTTTCGAACCAGCTGAAAACCGGTGGCAAAGTCAGCCGCGGCTGGCTGGGCGTGGTGATCCAGGAAGTGAACAAGGATCTTGCTGAATCCTTCGGTCTCGACAAGCCGGCCGGTGCCCTGGTCGCGCAGATCCAGGACGATGGCCCTGCTGCCAAAGGTGGCCTGCAAGTCGGTGACGTGATCCTGAGCATGAACGGCCAGCCGATCGTCATGTCTGCGGACTTGCCACACCTGGTGGGCGCGCTCAAGGCCGGCAGCAAGGCCAAGCTGGAAGTGATTCGTGACGGCAAGCGCCAGAACGTCGAACTGACCGTCGGTGCGATCCCGGAAGAAGGCGCGGCGCTGGATGCGCTGGGCAACAGCAAGCCAGGTGCCGAGCGCAGCAGCAATCGCCTGGGCATTGCTGTAGTCGAGTTGACCGACGAACAGAAAAAGAGCTTCGACCTCAAGAGCGGTGTAGTGATCAAGGAAGTCCAGGACGGTCCTGCCTCCCTGATCGGCCTGCAACCAGGTGATGTCATCACCCACCTGAACAACCAGGCTATCAACTCCACCAAAGAGTTCACCGACATCGCCAAGGCGCTGCCGAAGAACCGTTCGGTGTCGATGCGCGTCCTGCGTCAGGGGCGTGCCAGCTTCATTACCTTCAAACTGGCCGAGTAATCCGCTAGTCCAATAAAAAGCCCCGCTCTCGATGTTCGAGAGCGGGGCTTTTTTGTGGCTGAAAGGTTTAGCCCATCATGTCTTTGATCATGCGTTCCTGGTCGATCAGTTCACGCTGGCGTGCGTCGATACGTGACGAAAGCGGGAAGTTGCTGCCGGCGCGACGCTTGGCGAAATCCAATTGCTGGATGGCCTGCTTGAAATCTCCCACCAGCGCGAAGTACTCGGCCCGGGCCTGATGCAGGCCGATGATATTGCCCGACAACCCACGGGTTTCCGCAACCTGGTACCAGACGTCCGGATCGTCCGGGCGAGACTTCAACAATCCTTCCAGGGCTTTTTCCGCGTCAGCGTTGCGGTTCTGCTTGAGCAGCAGATCCACACGAACCTGGTTCAGCGGATAGTTGCCTGGATATTGCGTCAACATTCGGTCCGTACGCTGCTGGGCATCCGGCAGGCGATTGTTGGTCATGTCCAGCTCGATCTGCGCCAGGTTGTAGGTGATGTCGTTGGGCGCCTTGGCCAGCAGCGGCTTGAGGTTTTCCCGGGCCAGGTTGAACTGGGCACCCTTGATCTGAGCGATGGCGAGGCCATAACGCGCGATATCGTTCTTCGGATTTTCATCCAGCTGGGCCTGGAAACGTTTGGCGGCCAGCCCCGGGGTGTCTTCGTAATACAGTTGCACCCGAGCACGGATCAGTTGATAGCGCAGGCTGTCCTCAATGCCACCCAGCTTGGCTTGCTCCGCACGGTTGCGGGTGTCGGCGATCCGCGATTCGGTTACCGGGTGAGTCAGCAGGAATTCAGGCGGCTTGGCATCGAAACGGTACTGGCGCATCAAGCGCTCGAACATGGTTGGCATGGACCGTGGGTCGTAGCCGGCTTTCTCCAGGTTGAGAATGCCGATGCGGTCAGCCTCTTGCTCGTTTTGCCGGGAAAAGCGCCGTTGCTCCTGGATCGCGGCGGCCTGGCTGCCGGCGATCGCGGCAATGCCCGCATCGCCTGCGCCAGCGGCGGCAGCGATGATGCCGCCGAGCAGCGCAGCCATCATCGGGATCTGCATGCGCTGCTGTGCTTCCACGCCTCGTGCGAAGTGACGTTGGGACAAGTGAGCCAATTCGTGGGCCAGTACCGAGGCATATTCGCCTTCGGTCTGGGCGTTGAGGAACAGGCCGCCGTTGACCCCGACGATGCCACCCGGTGCGGCAAAGGCGTTCAACTGCGGGCTGTTGATCAGAATGAATTCCAGGCGCCGGTCATTGACCTGGCTGGTTTCCACCAGCTTATAAACGCTGGATTCGACGTAATCCTTGAGCTGCGGGTCGTTGAGTTGCGAGACCTGGCCACGCAGGTAGGCCAGCCATGCCTGACCCAGATCGTATTCCTGTTTTGGCGAGACAATGGCAGAACTGGCGTCGCCAAGTGACGGCAGGTCGTCGGCGAAGCCTGGAGAGGCAAGCAGGCAAGCCAGCGTCAGCAGGGTAGGGCGCAAAAAAGTCATGCACAAAGCCTTTCGACAAAGAGCTTACTGTAGCCGGACACTGAGCTTCGGACCAGATATTCTAAGCGCCCTCGACGCCCACCCGGAGTTAGACCATGACCGACGCTGTAGCCTTCGATGCCGAACTGGATGCCAGTGGCCTTAACTGCCCGCTGCCCTTGCTCAAGGCCAAGCTGGAGCTCAATCGGCTGGCCAGCGGCGCGGTGCTCAAGGTGATCGCCACGGACGCTGGCTCCCAGCGGGACTTTCGTACGTTTGCCAAGCTGGCCGGCCACACCCTGCTGCATGAAGAAGACGAAGCGGGCGTCTATCGTTACTGGTTGCGCAAGGCCTGAATCGCTTGAATATGCTGTCCTTATCGCCTGAGGTTTATTGATGTTCAAAGTGTTACGTGACTGGATTCAGCGCTACTTCTCCGACGAAGAAGCCGTGGTGCTGGCCGTCCTGCTGTTTCTTGCCTTTACGGCCGTGCTCACTTTGGGCGGCATGCTGGCGCCGGTACTGGCGGGGATGGTGCTGGCATACCTGATGCAAGGCCTGGTCTCCATCCTGGAGCGTCTGCGCTTGCCGGGTGGGGCAGCGGTGGGTCTGGTGTTTGCCTTGTTCATGGGGCTGTTGCTGGTATTTATCGTGATCGTGGTGCCTTTGCTGTGGCACCAGTTGATCACCTTGTTCAACGAGCTACCGGGCATGCTCGCCAAGTGGCAGTCATTGCTGCTGCTGTTGCCTGAGCGCTATCCGCACCTGGTGTCGGACGAGCAGGTCCTGCAGGCCATTGAGGTGGCTCGCGGCGAAATCGGAAAGTTCGGACAGTGGGCGCTGACCTTTTCCCTTTCGAGCTTGCCGCTGCTGGTCAACATCATGATCTACCTGGTACTGGTGCCGATCCTGGTGTTTTTCTTCCTCAAGGACCGCGAGATGATCGGTCGCTGGGTGCGTGGCTATCTGCCCCGTGAGCGTGCGCTGATTACCCGGGTCGCCGAGGAAATGAACCGGCAGATTGCCAACTACATCCGCGGCAAGGTTATCGAGATTTTTATCTGCGGTGGCGTCACTTACATCGGTTTTGTCGCGCTGGGGCTTAACTACGCTGCCCTGTTGGCGCTGCTGGTGGGTGTTTCAGTGGTGGTGCCATACGTTGGCGCGGTGGTGGTGACGGTGCCGGTGATGTTGATCGCGCTGTTCCAGTGGGGCTGGAGTGATCAATTCATCTACCTGATGGCGGTGTACGGCATCATCCAGGTGCTGGACGGCAACGTGCTGGTGCCGCTGCTGTTCTCCGAGGCGGTGAACCTGCATCCGGTGGCGATCATCTGTGCGGTGCTGTTGTTTGGCGGGTTGTGGGGCTTCTGGGGGGTGTTCTTTGCGATTCCCCTGGCGACTCTGTTCAAGGCGGTGCTGGATGCCTGGCCTCGGCAGGAGCCGGTGGTGGCGCCGTTACTCTGATATTTGTGGTGCCGGTGCAGGGCCTCATCGCGGGCAAGCCCGGCTCCCACATTGACTGAGTTGTCCTGTCGAACAATGATCACAGGTGGGAGCTGGCTTGGCTGCGATAGCTATTTCAAAGCCAGCAGGTGAATCAAGCCTGGTTCAGCGCCTGTGCCGTTTCGAGCACTGCATCCACATGGCCTGGCACTTTCACACCGCGCCATTCCTGGCGCAGTACGCCATTCTTGTCGATCAGGAAGGTGCTGCGATCAACACCCAGGTATTCCTTGCCATACAGCTTCTTCAGCTTGATCACATCAAACAGCTGGCAAACCGCTTCGTCCTTGTCGCTGATCAGCTCAAAGGGGAATTCCTGCTTGGCCTTGAAGTTCTCGTGGGACTTCACGCTGTCCCGGGACACGCCAAACACCTCGGTGTTGGCCGCCTTGAACGCAGCATGCTGGTCACGGAAGCCCTGGCCTTCAGTGGTGCAGCCCGGGGTGCTGTCTTTCGGGTAGAAGTAGATCACCACTTGCTTGCCCTTGAGCCCGGCGAGGCTGAAGGTTTGCCCGCTGGTGGCCTGGGCTTCGAAGTCGGCTACCGGTTGGTCGATCACTACAGACATGAAGACTTCCTTACATAGGGTTCTGTGGGCGCCAAGGCTCGATCAGTGCGTCGAGGTTCAGGGCATCGGCGAAATCCAGGAACTGGTCGCGCAGCCAACTGATCTGCACGCCGGCCGGCAAGGTCACGGTAAAGGTGGCGTTGAGCATGGTGCCGCCGGTCTGCGGAGCCTGATAGGTGTCGCAGGTCAGGTTTTCCAGCTCGACGTTGTGGTCGATAAAGAACTGGCACAGCTCGTTGACGATGTCCGAGCGGTAGGCCGAACTGACATAGGCCACGTAGGGCAGGGCCTGTGGACGGTTCTCCAGGGCGGCGCTGCGCACCACGTTGACCGTGAAGTCATGCTTCTTCGCCAAACCCGGTAAACCGGTTTCAAGGCGGGCCAGGGCATCCCAGGTCCCGGAAATCTGCAGGACCAGCGCACTGCACTCGCCATGGCGGGTCAGGCGGGAGGTCACGACGGCGCAGCGGTTTTCATGGCTGGCGCGGCACAGGACGTTAGTCAGCTCCATGGGGTTGGCGCCAAGGGCACTGATGACAAGGAATTGTTCGCGGACTGTGGGGGTGGACATGCAGCCTTCCTAAAGCGATGAGCGGTCGATACGATGCAAGCGGTATCAATCAAAGGATGAAGGGTAGCGAAAACCATCGTCAAGGGCTAGGAGGTGGCGTTTTCATTACGTAATCAGCTTCATCAAACCCCGCTTTGGCAGAATGATGGCGCTGCCGCGAACTAAGTTGATCCAGAACGCATCCTCAGGCGGTACTTCGCTTGTACAAGCATCTTGGCGCCAGTACCATTACCGCTCTCTTTTTCCGGCAGGAGCGGTTGCATGATTGCGGGCAGTATGGTGGCACTGGTCACACCCATGGATGCACAAGGTAATCTCGACTGGGACAGCCTGGGCAAACTGGTGGACTTCCACCTGCAAGAGGGCACCAACGCCATCGTGGCGGTCGGCACCACAGGTGAATCGGCCACACTGGATGTGGAAGAACACATCGAAGTGATCGAGTTCGTGGTCAAGCGCGTTGCAGGGCGCATTGCTGTCATCGCCGGCACGGGCGCCAATTCGACCCGCGAAGCGATCGAATTGACCAGCAACGCCAAGAAAGCCGGCGCCGATGCCTGCCTGCTGGTGACGCCGTACTACAACAAGCCGACCCAGGAAGGCCTGTACCTGCACTTCCGCGCCGTTGCCGAAGCGGTCGATATCCCGCAGATCCTCTACAACGTACCCGGTCGCACCGCCTGCGACATGAAGGCCGAGACCGTGATCCGCCTTTCCACCGTACCGAACATCATCGGTATCAAGGAAGCCACCGGTGACCTGCAGCGCGCCAAGGACATCCTGGCCGGCGTCAGCAGCGACTTCCTGGTGTACTCCGGTGACGACGCCACGGCGGTCGAGCTGATCCTGCTGGGCGGCAAAGGCAACATCTCGGTGACTGCCAACGTTGCACCGCGCGCCATGAGCGAGCTGTGTGCCGCGGCCATCGCCGGTGATGCGGTCAAGGCCCGGGCGATCCACGAACAACTGGCACCGCTCAACAAAACCCTGTTTATCGAATCCAACCCTATCCCCGTGAAATGGGCGCTGCATGAGATGGGCCTGATGCCGGACGGTATCCGTCTGCCGCTCACCTGGCTCAGCGAAGCCTGTCACGAACCGCTGCGACAGGCCCTGCGCCAGTCCGGCGTCCTGGTTTAATTGAGGAAGCACTACGCATGAAGCGATTGGCCGGACTTTCCGCACTTGCCTTGATTATCTCCAGCACCAGTGGCTGCGGTTGGATCTGGGGCCCGGAAGGCTACTTCCGCGACCGCGGTAGCGATTACCTGGAAGCCCAACAAACCGCCCCGATGAAATTGCCGTCGGACGTCAATGTCGCCAAGCGCCTTGACCCGTTGCTGCCGATTCCGCGCAACGTGGCCGACGACACCTTCAAGGGTGAATACGAAGTGCCGCGTCCACAGCCGCTGTCGGCCGTGGCCGAGGCCAGCGACTACAGCCTGCAGAAGAGCGGCGACACCCGTTGGGTCATGGCCCAGCGCCCACCTGCCGAAGTCTGGCCGGTGGCCGTGCAGTTCTTCCAGGACAACGGTTTCCGCCTTGACGAACAACGCCCGCAGACCGGTGAATTCACCACCGCGTGGCAGCACACCAGCGAACTGTCGGCATCCATGGCCAAGCGCCTGCAGGCCGGTGGTGTAGCCAATGACAGCGAAGCCCGCATCCGCGTGCGTATCGAGCCAGGCGTGCAACGCAACACCAGTGAAGTCTACGTAGTCAGCGTCGAGCGTCCTGCCGGCAGCACCGCCAACGTCGACTTCACCCCGCGCTCGGTCAACACCGGCGTGGACGCTGCCCTGGTCGACGAAATGCTCGCCAGCATGAGCCGTATCTCCGAGAAGGGCGGTTCCGTCTCCCTGCTCGCCGCCGGTAGCTTTGACACACCTAGCCGCGTCAGCCTCAGCGAAGACGGCAGCGGTAACGTCGTGCTCAACCTGGGTGAAGACCTGGATCGCGCCTGGTCGAGTGTCGGCCGCGCGCTGGAGCACGGCGAATGGCGCGTTGAAGACATCAACCGCAGCCTGGGCCTGTACTACATCAACCTGGCCGAAAAAGCCGAGAAGAAAGACGACGAGCCAGGTTTCTTCAGCAAGTTGTTCGGCAGCAAGCCGACCAAGGAAGAGATCGAGACTCGCGCCGAGCGTTACCAGGTTCGTTTGAGCAAGGTAGGCGAAAGCGTGCAAGTCACCGTCGAGAAAAACATCAACACCGTGGCGCCGGCAGAAGTGGCGCGCAAAGTGTTGGGCGTGATTCAGGACAACCTGGGCTGATCCGATGCGTTTTGCCGTTCTCGGCAGCGGTAGCCAAGGGAACGGCACGCTTGTAGCCCATGACGACACGTACGTCCTGGTGGATTGTGGTTTCTCCCTGCGGGAAACCGAGCGGCGCCTGCTGCGCCTGGGGGTTCACCCCGCGCAGCTGAGCGCGATTCTGGTGACCCACGAACATGCCGACCACGTGCATGGCGTGGGTTTGCTGTCTCGGCGCTACAATCTTCCGGTGTACCTGAGTCGCGGCACCTTGCGCGGGATGCGCAAACCGATTGAGCCCGCAGGTTTGCTGGCCGGTGGCGAACAATTGCAGATCGGTGCCTTGAGCATCGATGTGATTGAAGTGGCCCACGATGCCCAGGAACCGACGCAATACGTATTCAGTGACGGTGAACGGCGTTTTGGCCTGCTGACTGACCTGGGTTCGTACTGCGCCAAGGTGCTGGACGGTTACCGGGACCTCGACGCATTGATGATCGAGTCCAACCACTGCCGTGACCTGCTTGCGCGTGGCCACTACCCGGCCTTTCTCAAGCAGCGGGTCGGCGGGCAGTTTGGACATTTGAACAACCACCAGGCGGCGTACCTGGTGTATGAGTTGGGCTGGCAAGACCTGCAACACCTGGTCCTGGCCCACCTGAGCAGCAAGAACAACCTGCCGCAGCTGGCCCGGCAATGTTTTGTCGACACCCTTGGGTGCGACCCGGACTGGCTGCAACTGGCCGATCAAGATTCAGGGCTCGACTGGCGACACATCGCCTAGCCCACCTACTTAGCAAGCGGAGCCCATCATGGAAAAACGTGAAGAACTCTACCGCGGCAAAGCCAAATCGGTTTACAAGACCGACGACGCCAACCGCTTGATCCTGCTGTTTCGTAACGACACCTCGGCGTTCGACGGCAAGCGCATCGAACAGCTCGACCGCAAAGGCATGGTGAACAACAAGTTCAACGCCTTCATCATGCAGAAACTCGAAGCGGCCGGCATTCCGACCCAATTCGACAAACTGCTGGGCGACAACGAATGCCTGGTGAAAAAACTCGACATGATCCCGGTCGAGTGCGTCGTGCGTAACTATGCGGCCGGCAGCCTGGTGAAGCGTTTGGGCGTGGAGGAGGGCCTCAAGCTCAACCCCTACACCTTCGAGCTGTTCCTGAAAGACGACGCCAAGGGTGACCCGTTCATCAACGAATCCCACGTGGTGGCATTTGGTTGGGGCACCGCTGAGCAACTGGCTCGCATGAAGGAGCTGTCGCTGAAGGTCAACGACGTCCTGAGCAAACTGTTCGACGACGCCGGCCTGCTGCTGGTGGACTTCAAACTCGAATTCGGCGTGTTCCACGACGGCTCCATCGTCCTGGGCGACGAATTCAGCCCGGACGGCTGCCGCCTGTGGGACAAAGACACTCGCAAGAAGATGGACAAAGACCGCTTCCGCCAGGGCCTCGGTGACGTTATCGAAGCCTACGAAGAAGTCGCCAACCGTCTCGGCGTACCGCTGTAATCGACGCAAGCATCTGATAGCACGGAAAAAAATCGCTTTTGCGCTTTGCTTCCAGGAAACAGGCTGTTATGATGCGCGCCGTTGGAGAGATGCCAGAGTGGCCGAATGGGACGGATTCGAAATCCGTTGTACCTTCACCGGTACCTAGGGTTCGAATCCCTATCTCTCCGCCATTATTGAAAAATGAAAAACCCCCGATAACTTCAATGTTGTCGGGGGTTTTTTGCTTTCAGTCAGAAACTGCATAATGAATTCTGCTACGGTCTTCGTTAATTGGCGCTTCGGACATCCGTCATGAATTTTAAAAAAGTACTGGCGCATTTGCAGGCTGAAGTTCCCGAGCTATTGGCTGTGTATGTGTTCGGTAGCCAAGTGACGGATGAGGCAGGTAGTGAGAGTGATCTGGATGTTGCGGTCCTTTCTGCGGGAGTGGTCGAGCCTTTATTGCTATGGCAGCTTTCTGGGGAGTTGGCCGATATCGTTGGAGTTCCCGTCGACTTGCTTGATTTGCGCGCAGCCTCAACGGTAATGCAGTACCAAGTATTGACCACTGGGCGTCGGCTCTGGTCCGGGAACGTCCAGGCGGGTCTATTCGAGAGCTACGTCCTGAGCGAAAAAACCGCGCTGGACACGGCAAGGGCTGAGTTGTTGGCGGATATCCAGAAGGAAGGGAAAGTTTATGGTCGATGATGTTCTCATCAATAAAGCAACCAGCATTGAGCGGTGCGTTGCTCGCGCCCGTCAGGAATACGATAAAGATCCCACCAGCTTCGCCACAGATTTCACGCGCCAGGATGCGGCGATTTTTAATATTCAGCGTGCCTGTGAGGCAGCGCTGGACATGGGCCAACACTTGATTCGTCGTGAGCGCCTGGGTGTTCCACAAGGAGCTCGTGACGTGTTTGAGTTGTTATGTCAGGGCGGTTGGGTCAATCCTGCGTTGCTGACCAACCTGAAGAACATGGTCGGGTTCCGTAACATTGCTGTTCACGAGTACCAGACGCTTCAATTGCCGATTACTGTAGCGATCATTACAAAACACCTGGATGAGTTTCTAGCATTTAGTTCGCATATTTTGACCAAGGATGCGGGGTTGGAAAATAAACAAGTCTAATCTGTAAATTTTCCATCCCTCTGAATAAGTTTTCCTGCTGCGGTGTTCACCACACAGACCACTCAGGAAACGCCCATGAACAATCCCGCCGACCGCTACGACCGCCTGACCCGCACCTTCCACTGGCTGACCGCCGCGTTGGTGATCTTCATGTTCGCCAGCGCCCATATCTGGGAAAACCTGGAAAAAGGCACGCCGCTGCGCAAGGGCCTGCAATCGGTCCATATCTCCCTGGGCATCGCCATGGCGGTGCTGATCGCTGCACGTATCCTCTGGCGTGTGTTCGGCGGCAATCACCCAAAGGCCGACAATCACCCTGCGCTTAACGTGGCCGCCAAAATCGCCCACGGCTGTCTATACCTGTTGTTACTGACGCAGGTGACCCTGGGCTTCCTGTTCCGCTGGGCCCAGGGCGAGCCCTTCAACTTTTTCGGACTGTTCCCGGTGCCAGCGCCTTTTGTGATCGATCACGAATTGCGTGGCACCCTGGGTGGCCTGCACAACAATGTCGCCTGGGCGATCATCGTACTCGCCGGGCTGCATGCCTGCGCCGCGCTGTGGCATCACTACATCCAGCGCGACAGCACGTTGCGCCGCATGCTGCCGGCCCCTCGTGGCGATCTTCCCTACTGAGTTTGCTGCTGTACTTTCCCTATCGTTACGGAGCATGAATGCCATGAAGAATCGTTCCGAGCACGCCGTTGGTTACCGCACCGCTTTGTTCTTCGGCGCCTGTATGGCCGCCGCGTTATTGGCCGGCCAGGCCCATGCCTCCGGTGACGAATCGGCGCCGCCCAAGCCCAACTGCCCCAAAGGCCAGGTCTGGGATACCAAGACTGGCAAGTGCGTGCTGCAAACCAGCAAGGCCACGTCGGACGCCGACCGCACCGACTACGCCTACCGCCTGGCCAAGGACGGGCGTTACGAAGAAGCCCTGTCACTGCTCGACACCCTGCAAAACCCGAACACCGCCAAGGCCCTGAACTACCGCGGCTACGCCACCCGCAAACTGGGGCGCACCGATGAAGGCATCAGCTACTACCTGAAGTCCGTGGCACTGGACCCCAACTACGCACAAGTCCGTGAGTACCTGGGGGAGGCCTACGTCATCAAGGGCCGTGTGGACCTGGCCCAGGAGCAACTGGTGAAGATCAAGGCGTTGTGCAGCACCACCTGCGAAGAGTACGAAGACCTGGCTGAAGCCATCGCCGCCGCGCCTCAGGCTTGAACCTGTGAGCGAACAGTCGGGAGATTGCCATCACCACAGACGCTGAGTTGCGCCGAGAGTTGAGCCAGCTGTTGCCACGTTTATGGCGATACGGGCTGGTGCTGTCGCGACAAAAGCATGTGGCTGATGACCTGGTGCAAGCCACCTGCGTGCGGGCGTTGGAGCGTGCAGGCCAGTTCGTGGCTGGCACGCGGCTGGACCGCTGGTTGCTGACGATCATGCATTCGATCTGGCTTAACGAATTGCGCGCCCAGCGAGTACGGCAAGGGCAGGGGTTTGTCGACGCCGAGCAGGCGTTGTCGTTCGACGGTGAAGCCCTGGCTCAGGACCAGGTCCTGGCCGCGCAGGTGATCAAGCGCGTCAATGCATTACCCGAAGCGCAGCGGGAGACTGTTTTTCTGGCCTACGTCGAAGGCCTCTCATACAAGGAAATTGCCGAAGTCCTGCATATTCCCGTAGGAACGGTGATGAGCCGGTTGGCCGCTGCACGCATGAAGCTGGCTGAAACTGCGCACTCAAGCGGCTTGTTGGATAAATCGAGCGGAGAACGACGATGACTCAAAATACACCACCGTCGGATGAACTGCTGGTGGCTTACCTGGACGGTGAGTTAGACCCTCAGCAGCGCCAGCTTATCGATAACCTGCTGGGGATCGATCCTGCCGTGACAGCCCGCTTGGAGCTGCTCAAGCGCGGCCACTTGCCGTTCAAATCAGCCTTCGATTCGGTTCTCGATCAAGCCCCTACAGAGCGTTTGCAGGTGATGCTCGATGCGTTGCCGCCGGCACAAACACCGACCCTGAGTCGACGCAAATTTCTCGCGGTAGCAGCAAGCTTTGCGGTGGCAGGTGTGGTCGCTGATCGATTGTTCATGACCTGGCCCCGGCCTGAGCCCGGTTCGGGCTGGCGTGCCTCGGTGGCCGAATACATGGCGCTGTATACGCCCCAGACCCTGGAAAACCTCAGCGCCGATCCCGACTCCCATATCGCCCAGCTGAGTTCGGTCGGGACCCGGCTCGGCCTGCCGTTGAACCCGGATGCAGTACACCTGCCTGGCGCCGAATTTCGCCGCGCACAAATCCTCGATTATGACGGCGTAATGATCGGCCAACTGACCTACCTCGACGCGCGCCACGGCCCGCTGGCGCTGTGCATTACGGCGGCGAAAAAAGGTGCGGTGGCCATGGCCACCGAACAGCGCCGGGGCATGAACGTGGTGTTTTGGTCCAGCCCGTCCCATGCGTTCATGTTGATTGGCAGAAACCCGTTCGAGGATTTGCAGATCATGGCGCGCAGTGCCGAGAAGGCTTTGTCGGCATAGCGTCAATGAGACGATGAGGGCGTCTGCAACGCCCGCCACCGAGCCGGCGTCGTCCCCTCCCAGGAACGAAACGCACGATAAAACGAGTTGGTATCTTCATAGCCCACCAGGCACGCGATCTCGTCTATCTCAATCGACGGCTCGGTGAGCAGATGCCGCACCACTTCCTGGCGGGTTTCCAGCATCAGTTGCCTGAAACTGGTGCCTGCCTCGGTAATGCGCCGTTGCAACGTGCGTTCGCTCATGCCCAGCTCCCGCGCTACCTCGACCATCTCGGGGCGGCCACTGGCCAGGAAGCGCTTGAGGGTGATCTTGACCTGATGGCTGATGCTGGCCGGTGTCGAGGCCTCCGCAAGCGCTGCCACCAGGCCCGGGTTCAGCATTTCGAGCATTTGCGGGTTGTACCCCGGAAAAGGTCGGTCCAGATCGGCGGCGTCCAGTATCAGCGCGTTGCGCCCGGCACCAAAACGCACGGAGCAACCGAAAAACTCGGCCAGTGCACGGCTGCCATCGTCCGGGCGAACCAGTTCGACCTGCAGGGGAGTGATCTGCGTCCGTGCTCCCCGTCGCCCCAATTCAACAAACGTCGCAAACGCCGCATCCACCAGCAGCGCAGGCGGTAATTCTGGCGTGTGCAACCAGTCGATGGTCACCGTACAGGTACGGCCATCCTCGCAAACCTGCAGGCGCTCGGGTGTGCACAATTGCTTGAAGCGGGCGAGGCGGTGCAGGCCATCGCGATAATCCCGGGCGATAAAAGCGGCAAAGCTGGAGGGTGGAAGCGCGGTGATATCCAGCCGCGTCACCAGTAATATCCCGACAGCCGGATCAGGATTAAGTATGCGCACCGCCTCCCACAAGCGAAAGAACTCCAGCGTCGTCACCTGCCGCCGGTCTCGCCGCTCGCGGATATGCAGGGTCATGGGCAAGCGTGCCTGACGCAACACCACCGACGGCTCCAGCCCGACGCTCTGCAGCGCCAGCCAGAACACATCCGGTATGTTGAAACGGGGTTGGGTCACGTCAGGCATGCGGCACCTTTTTCAAAAGCGTGAGATTAATCCGAGGCTGACACGCTGAGGTCATGCCACTTCTTATCCGACTCGGCCAAGTCTGCCGCTGCCCGGGCGGCGTATTGCACGGCATCGCTGCCGATCAGCAAGCGTAGCGGGGCGTCTTTGTTCAGTGCCAGCTCCATCACGATTTCGGCAACCCGGTCCGGACCCGTCGGCAGGATGCCGGGGGAGTTGAGCAATTCAACCAGGGCGCCGACCGTTTGTTGGTAGGGCTCACTGATGGCCGGAATCGTCATGGAACTGCCCGACCAGTCCGTGCGCATGCCGCCCGGCTCCAGCACGGTCACCTGGATGCCCAGTGGCGTGACTTCCTGTGCCAGTACTGTGGAAAATCCACCGACTGCCCATTTCGCACTCTGATAAGCGGCCAGGCCGGCCATGCCGATGCGGCCACCCAACGACGATACCTGGAAGATATGCCCACGGCCCTGGGCGCGCAGCACCGGCACCACCGCCTTGCTCACGTGCACCACACCATAGAAGTTGGTGCTGATCTGCGCGGAAAAATCCTCCAGCGTCACATCTTCCACCGACGCCAGGTCACCGTAGCCGGCGTTATTGACCACCACATCCAGGCGACCAAAATGTTTCACCGCGGCATCCACCGCTTCCAGCACCTGCTGGTTATTGGTCACGTCCAGCGTGACCGGATAAATCGCCTCGCCGTATTCGGCCACCAAGTCATCCAACTGCTTGGGATTGCGCGCGGTGGCAACCACACGATCACCGGCGCGCAGGGCGGCTACGGTAATCGAGCGGCCGAGGCCGCGGGAACTGCCGGTGATAAACCATATCCTGGACATTCGAACACCTCTTCGTTTGAGACTGCGGGAGTAACCTGTGAACGAATGATGGTCGACCGGCTTCTCTCATACACTAGCAAGAGGCCGCCAAGTGACTTGCATATCACGCCATTTATTCTGCGGCCAACCGTGCCGACAGGCTTTCGATAAACACCGTCTCCGCCCGGCTCATCTTCTGCTCACGGTTCCACAGCAGGTGGATATCCACGTCGGTAATCCCTTCGTCTGGCGGCAAGCGCCAGAGCAACCCATGCTTCACATCCTCGGCCACCACATGAATCGGCAGGCAGCCCAGGCCAAACCCGGCAATCACCAACCGCCGCACTTCCTCCAGGCTGGAGGACGACGCCACGATGCGCCCGCTGAAGCCCTGCTGGTCGCGAAAGATCGTCAACGGCGAGAGCATCCCGCCGATCTGGTCGCTGGTAAAACTCACGAAGTTCTCCGACTGCAAATCTCCCTCCGCCAGCCCGGTGCGTCCGAACAACGGGTGATGCCGCCCGCAAAAAAATGCATAACGCTGACGTAGGAACAGGTGCTGCTCCAGCCGTGGTTGCGGCCGGCGATTGAGGCTCAGGCCCAGCGTCGCGGTTTTCTCCAGCAGGGCGGCGACGATGTCAGAGCTGCGCATCACCTCAACGTCCAGGTCGACCCGGGGATGCTGGCGATGGAAGTCCGCCAGGAAGTCATCAAAGGTGTCCGAACTGATCCGGCTGATCATCAGCAACCGCACTTTGCCAAGCACCTCGTCGCCAGGCTTTTGCAGGGCGTTGCTCATCTGCGAGACCTGGCCATACATCTCGCCGGCGATCGCGAAAATCTGCTCGCCGGCTTCGGTCAGCACGAAGCGCGGGCCGCGCCGGGCGATCAACTGGCAGTCGAGCTGTTCTTCCAGGCGCTTGAGCGCCTGGCTGATGGCCGGCTGGGTGAGGTGCAGGCGGGCGGCGGCGCGACTGATGCTCAACTCCTGGCCGATCACCCGGAAGGTGCGCAACAGGTTCCAGTCCAGGCGGTCATTGAGCAGCGGATGAACATCGCGGCGATTTTCAGGCATGTCGACAGCTCGATAATAAGCAGGATTTATAATCGGAATAATAAATAGAAAATTGACTAATCATAGGTCCGAGACGAAAAATCACCCTCAACCAGCGCCATCAGAGCGCGTGCGCCAGACCTTTCTCCTGCCAAAAAAATAACCAAAGGAGCCAGCCCCATGAAGCCTTCCGTTTCGCCGCAGCCGCGCCGTGCCGCGGCCGCTGCTTTCATCGGCACCATGATCGAGTGGTACGACTTTTACATCTACGCCACCGCCGCCGCGCTGGTGTTCGGTCAATTGTTCTTCCCTTCCGACGACAAACTGTTCAGCACCATGGCCGCGTTCGGCACCTTTGCCGTGGGCTTTTTCGCCCGGCCATTGGGCGGCATTGTGTTTGGGCATATCGGTGACCGTATCGGTCGCAAGAAATCCCTGGTGATCACCTTGGTGATGATGGGCGTGGTCACCGTATGTATCGGCCTGTTGCCGACCTATGCGCAGATCGGCGTCGCGGCGCCGGTGTTGCTGGTGCTGCTGCGCATCGTGCAGGGCATCGCCGTTGGCGGCGAGTGGGGCGGGGCGGTGCTGATGGCCGGCGAACATGCACCCAAAGGCCGTCGCAATTTCTTTGCCTCCTTTGCACAGTTGGGCAGCCCGGCGGGTTTGATCCTGTCGTTGCTGGCCTTCAGTGCGGTAACCCGTTTGCCGGAGGCCGACCTGCTCAGTTGGGGCTGGCGCGTGCCGTTCCTGGCCAGTGCCTTGTTGTTGATCGTCGGTCTGGCAATCCGCCTGGGCGTCAACGAATCGCCTGAGTTCCTGGAAGACAAAGCCAAGGCAGAAAAGGCCCGGGCCATCACCCAGGATCAGGCCCCGGTGATCGAAGTGCTGAAAACGGCCTGGCGCCCGCTGCTGCTGTGCATCGGCGCCAACACCCTGGGGATTGCCGGGGTGTATTTCACCAATACCTTCATGATTGCCTACACCACCCAGCAACTTAACCTGCCGCGCTCGTTGATTCTGGAATGCCTGTTTGTCGTGGCCATCATCCAGTTCTGTGTCCAGCCGCTGGCGGCCTGGGTGGCGGAGAAGGTCGGTGCCACACGCTTTCTGTGTGCGATGAGCGTGCTTGCGATGGCCTCGCCTTATCCGATGTTCGTGCTTGTCAGCAGCGGCCAGGCGCCATTGATCATCCTCGGCATCGCCCTGGCCGTGGTGTGCATGGCCTCGTTTTATGCGGTGATTGCAGGCTTCGTCAGCGGCTTGTTCGAAACCCGCGTGCGCTACACCGCCATCTCCCTGGCCTACCAAGTGTGCGGCGCACTGGCCGGTGGCCTCACGCCGTTGATCGGCACCTGGCTGGCCCATGAATACCAGGGCCAGTGGTGGCCGATGGCTGTGTTCTACAGCGCGATCGCGGCGGTTTCGCTGCTGTGCGTACTTGCGTTGTCCCGGCGTCACGCCACCGCCCACCGTCTTGAAATGGCTTGAAGCGTTTGATTGGAGAATGTGTATGTTGAAGATTAATGGCGAGCGCCTGTGGGCCAGCCTGATGGCCATGGCCGAAATCGGCGCCACGGCCCGCGGTGGCAGTTGCCGCCTGGCGTTGAGCGCCGAAGACCAGGCGGGCCGCGCACTGTTCAGCCGCTGGTGTGAAGAGGCCGGGCTGACCCTGAGCGTCGATGCCATCGGCAACCTGTTCGCCCGCCGGGCTGGCACCGACCCTGAAGCTGCGCCGGTGATGATGGGCAGCCACCTCGACACCCAGCCGGAAGGGGGGCGTTTTGATGGCGTCTATGGTGTGCTGGCCGGACTGGAAGTGATCCGCAGCCTCGACGACCACGGCATCAAGACCCGCAAACCGCTGGAAATCGCGGTGTGGACCAACGAGGAGGGCGCCCGGTTTACCCCGGCCATGCTCGGCTCGGCCGTGTTCACCGGCACCTTGGCGTTGGATAACGCGCTGGCCACCCTGGATGTCGCCGGTGTCAGCGTGGCGGATGCGTTGCGCAGCACCGGCTACAACGGCGAGCGCCCCTTGGGTGGCGCGGTGGATGCGTATTTTGAAGCGCACATCGAGCAAGGTCCTATTCTGGAAGACAACGCCAAGAGCATTGGCGTGGTCACCGGTGGGCAGGCGATTCGCTGGCTCGACGTGCGCGTGGAAGGCATGGCCGCCCATGCCGGGACCACGCCGATGCCACTGCGCAAGGACGCCTTGTACGGCGCCGCGCAGATGATCCAGTCGCTGGAAAACCTGGCGGCTGATTTTGCGCCTGAGGGCCTCACGACCGTGGGTGAATTGAGCATCGCCAAGTCGTCGCGCAACACCATTCCCGGCCTGCTGAATTTTACCGTCGACCTGCGCCATCACCGCGACGCCGACATAGAAGCCATGGAGCAACAGGTGCGTGCCCGCTTGCAGGACATCGCCGCCCAACGTGGTCTGAGCGTCACCGTCAGCCCGCACTGGATCAGCCCGGCGACACCGTTTGATGCCGAGTGTGTCGCCTGTGTGCAGTCCGCCGTGGATGCGTTGGGCTATGCCCAGCAATCGATTGTCAGCGGTGCTGGCCATGACGCCATCCACCTGGCGCGGTTCTGCCCCACGGCGATGGTCTTTATCCCGTGTGTGGGCGGCTTGAGTCATAACGAAGCCGAAGATGTGCTGCCCGAGGACGTTCGCCAGGGTACCGATGTATTGCTCAATGCCGTGTTGAAACGTGCCGGCCAGGCTAATTAACGAAACATTTCTGCAAGGTTGAACACGATCAAAATGTAGGAGCTGGCTTGCCTGCGATAGCGGTGGTTCAGGCAACAAATTTGTATCTGAACCACCGCAATCGCAGGCAAGCCAGCTCCTACAGGTCCGGTGTTCAACCGCAGATGTGTGCCCATCAGGAGAAATCCCATGCGTACTTATTTCCACCCCGAACAACTCCTGCACCATCCTCGCAGCTACTACTCCCGTGGCCAGATGCGTACCCCGCAGGAAGTCCCGGAGCGCGCCCGCAATCTGCTGCTGGCCGCGCAAAACCTGGGCTTCGACATCCAGCAACCCCACGACCACGGCCTTGATCCACTGCTGGCTGTGCACGGTGCGGCCTACCTGGCCTTCCTCCAGGAAGCCCACCAGCGCTGGAAAGAAATCCCCGAAGACTGGGGCGACGAAGTCATGTCCAACATCTTCGTGCGCGAGCCCAACGCCCTGCGCGGCATCCTTGCCCAGGCGGCGCGCTACCTCGCCGACGGCAGTTGCCCGATTGGCGAACTCACCTGGCGCTCGGCCTATTGGTCCGCCCAAAGCGCCGTCGCTGCCGCCCGGGACATCCTCGACGGCGCACCCGCGGCCTACGCGCTATGCCGCCCGCCAGGCCACCACGCGCGTTTTGATGCAGCCGGTGGGTTCTGCTATATCAACAACGCGGCGGTTGCGGCGCAGGCGTTGCGCGCTGGCTTCGAGCGCGTCGCCGTACTCGACACCGACATGCACCACGGGCAAGGCATCCAGGAGATTTTCTACGAGCGTGATGACGTGCTGTACGTGTCGATTCACGGCGACCCGACCAACTTCTATCCGGGTGTTGCAGGCTTTGCCGAAGAGCGCGGCGCTGCTGCGGGTGAAGGCTTCAACCTCAACCTGCCGATGGCGCATGGCGCGAGTGAGGCGGTGTTTTTCCAAAAGCTGGAACAGGCATTGAAGGCAGTGAAGGACTTCTCGGCGGACGTGCTGGTGTTGTCGCTGGGGTTCGATATCTACGAGCTGGATCCGCAAAGCAAAGTGGCGGTGACACGGGAAGGATTTGCGCGGCTGGGGGAGTGCATTCGTGGATTGGGGTTGCCGTGTGTGATCGTGCAGGAGGGCGGGTATCACCTGGAAACGCTGGACAGTAATGCTCAGGCGTTTTTTGCAAGTGCGCAGGCGTGGTCAATGTAACCCGCTGAATAAAGCGCCCCGGACTGCCTTGGAAATACATTCAAGGCGCGTCCGCCCCGTGGGCCTTTTACGTCGATAATTTATATCTCTTAACTTCTGGTCGACACCCCTAAAGTCCCGCCCTGACTGGCCGAAACTCTGTCATACGATGTCGTATGCCCATAATGAGAACAATCGCCATGTCGCTCCGCAGCCTGTCCATCGCCCGCCGTGCGGGTCTCGGTTTTGCCTTGATTGCCTTGCTCGTGGCGCTGTTGGGGTTCTTTGCGCTCTCGAACATGGCAAGCATCCGCGAAAGCGCCGTGCAGGTTGAAAGTGGCCTGGTGCCGAAAATGCGCCTGGTCTCGGATATCCGCGAAATCATGCTGCGCATCCGCACTATTTCCCTGCGCATGGCCCTTGATCCCAATCCCGCGAGCCTCTCGCAATACCGTAGCCAGATGGACACCCGCAGCCAGGATCTGACGAAGAAACTGGCCGACCTGAATGCGGTGATTGATACCCCCGAGGTACGCAATCTTTATGATCAGTTCCAGGTCTCCCTGCGTCAGTATCAGCAAGGTCTCACTCAGTCATTCATCCTCGCCGACAAGCAGCAGACCGCCGAGCTGAACAAGTTGCTGCTGGTGGACATGAAGACCGTGGTCGACGGTTCCGGCAATCAGCTCAATGCCCTGGCCGACTATTACAACGCCCAGATAAACCTGCAGGGCCAGACGGCCGAGTTGCAGTACAGCCGCTCGCGCACGATGGTCTTCGGCTTCGTGCTGCTGGCGGCGTTGAGCACCGTGGCCCTGGCCTGGTTGCTGACGCGCAGCATCGTTGGTCCGCTGAGCCACGCGGTGCGCGCCGCAGAAAACGTCGCCCAAGGCGACCTGACCCAGACCGTTGAAGTCACCGGCGATGACGAAGTGACGCGCCTGCTGGTGGCGTTGCAGACCATGCAAGGCAGCCTGCGCAGTACCTTGCAGCTGATTCGCCAGTCGGCCGGGCAGATGGCCGCGTCGGCCACCGACCTCAACGGCATCACCGACCAGAGCAGCCGCAGCCTGCAAAAGCAGACCGCTGAAATCGAGCAAGCCGCCACCGCGGTCAACGAGATGACCTCGGCCGCCGATGAGGTGGCACGTAATGCAGTCTCCACTTCCGAATCCACCCGGCTCTCTAATGAAACGGCCCGCGATGGCCAGCAGCGCGTCGGCGAGACGGTCAGCGCGATTCAGGCGTTGAGTACCAACATCGGTGAAACCTCGAGCCTGGTGCAAAACCTCGCCGATCAATCGCGGGACATCGGCAAGGTGCTCGATGTGATTCGCTCCATCGCCGAGCAGACCAACCTGTTGGCCCTGAACGCCGCCATCGAGGCGGCGCGTGCCGGTGAGTCCGGGCGTGGCTTTGCCGTGGTGGCCGACGAAGTGCGTGCGCTGGCCCATCGCACCCAGCAATCGACCCTGGAAATCGACCAGATGGTCACCGCGATGCGCAGTGGCTCCAGCGAGGCACTGACCTCAATGCAATCGAGCACCCAGCGGGCCAGCGAAACCTTGATCCTGGCCGAAGGCGCCGGTGGAGCCTTGAGCCAGATCACCGACTCCATCGACCAGATTCACCAGCGCAACCTGGTCATCGCCAGCGCCGCCGAGGAGCAGGCGCAAGTGGCCAAGGAAGTGGATCGCAACATCGTCAACATTCGTGACCTGTCCGCGCAATCATCTTCGGGAGCAGGGCAGATCAACGGGTCGAGCCAAGAGCTGGCGCGCTTGGCCGTGTCGCTCAATGAGGCGGTGGCGCGGTTTCAGCTGTAACCGGGTCTAGTCGTGCCACGGATGGCACCAGCTCCAGGATCCGGTCACGACCCCCTTCGGCCACCAGGTACGTTCCCTTCGTCGTACGCACAATCGACTGTGGCGCCTTCAGGAAAGACAGAATCGTCTGCTGGCGTCCTTGCTTGTCGATCAACAACAAACGCGCGCGGTGGGTGGAATCCTCGTTGATCCATAACCCGCGTTCATCGCACATCAGGAAGGTGGGTTTGTTCAATTGGCTCAGTACCACTGGATCGCTACCGTCCTCGGTTAATTCGCGGACCACACCCTTCTTCTTTTCCGTGTAGAGCATGCGCCCATCGGTACAGCGAACGATCGACTCGCCTTCGCTGAGTTGGTCACGCACGACGCTCAAGGTCTTGTCGCTCCAGCGATAGCGCAGTATGCGGGCAGCTACCTTGCGGTCTTCGATGGCGTAAAGGAACTCGCCGTCGTCCCACAGCCCTTGCACGCTGTCGCCCTTGAACAGCTCGGTAACGACGCCGTCCTTGAGGAAACTGACCGGCGCGCCGTCCACTTCCTGGCTGAATACCCAACCGCCTTGAGTGGCGACCATCCCATCCGGTTTGGATAAATTTCCTACCACCTGTTCGCGTTTTCCGTCGGGCAAGATGCGCACGATACTGCCAAGGCTGTTGCTCAATTCCTGGCTGACCATCAGCGAACCGTCAAGCATTGGCATCAGCGACGCAGCCTTTTCCACATTGCGGTGGATCACTTGCACACTCCAGTTATTGGCAGCGCTGACCGGATAGAAACTTTGCCAGGCGAAGAAGCCCAGGGTGGCAAGGCAGAGCAACCCCAGTAGCCACAGACCCAGAAGAAGCGCGCGATAGAGAGGCGCTGGGTTGGAAGTCCTTTTTATTGTGTTATCCATTGAGTGCGCTGCCGGTAGGTAGTCGTGAATAGAAAAGATCTGAATATAAATTAATTGTCGTGGTCACCTGCAAGAGGGCTGCATATCGTGCCCCACCTGAAACGTCTCTGGGAATCACCTGATCCCTCTGGCAAGCCACTGGCGGTATAGCTTACGGGCGACTTCCATTCGCGCGATAAGGATAACCAGCCAGATCATCCCGCCCATCGAGAGCAAGGCGAACCACAGCAGGAGCCCGCGCTGTTCGCTCAAACCGTCGCGCACGTATTTACTGTAGTTTTTATCGATAAAAAATGAGCAGATGACGTCGAGCTTTTCTTCTGGCAGACCGGGAAGGATGAAGGCTTGCAGAGACCCTGATGACCGACATTGCTCAACAGTGAGCCTTGCGTCGGACCATATCCCGAACTTCACGTTTTCTTCGGAGAGGTAGAATGATGGCGACTCCGGAGAGTTTTTCAGTGACACCATCAAATACCCGGATTCAATCAAAGGTGGAGTGATCGCTACGCCTGCCAGCAGCACGATGGCCAACAAGAAACAGCAATTGGTCCTCCACTGCGCGAACCTTCTGGTGATGAAGCTCAAGGCAGTGAAGTCGCTCCAGTCAATGTAGCGCTTCACTCGACCGAAATCGCGTGGGGTGAATCCATTGTTGTACATCCACTCTTCAGCCGAGTCTGCATCCTGCAAGGTGTTTGCAGGAATGTTGAACTCATAGCGGTAGTACTCCAGCTCACGGAGGTCCTTGCGCATGCGTTCGAAACGTTCGGTTTCGAAGTGCGGCTGCCCACCAAAAAAACGCCAAATCCAGTCGCGCAGAAACAACAGAGAGCCGGAGCGTCGGTAGATGAAACAAAGCAGCCACACAACGGCGAGTAGAGTAACGATGCCGCTGAATGCAGGGAAATTTTCAACATACCAAGTCAGCGGTGTGCTTTTGGAGATTGGGGCGGTCATGGCTTAATCCTTAGTCATAACGAGTCGAACGCGCGATTCTAGGCAAACTGGGCAGAGGTGTCTTTGCTTCAGGAAAAACAGGAAGAAGCTGACTTGCACGTAGGAAGCCGGACAGCATCAAGAGGTCATTGAACTGAAACGCTTATACGGTGTGCAGATTCACGTAGACCTGCTGATCAAGGGTTTTGACGGTGCCAGCGAGCGTGTGAAGCTTGATGCCAGTTTTGCGACAATTGACGCCCTAATACCCGAGACCTATGATCAAGCCCAGCTCACTGAGCTGTTAGCAGAGGCAGGATTTTTGTATACGGCAGATACCGGAAAAACCCAGCCTGTTGCTGGGTTTTTTGCATCTGAGCGTTTTTCTCCCGCGACTACCCAACGGCCCACTCGATGATCATCAACTTCGACCTCAACGACCTCCAGGCCTTCCGCGCCGTCGTAGATAAGGGCAGTTTCCGTGCGGCGGCCGAAGCCATCCGTATCTCCCAGCCGGCCCTCAGCCGGCGTATCGAGAAGCTCGAATCCGCCCTCGACGTCAAACTCTTCGAACGCACCACGCGCCGGGTCAGCCTGACTATGGTCGGCCGCGCGTTCCTGCCGCAAGTCGAGCGCATGCTCGATGACCTGGACATCGCCCTGATGGGCATCAGCAACGTCGCCTCGACCCGCATGGGCAATGTCACCATCGCCTGTGTGCCGTCCACCGCGTACTACTTCATGCCCCACGTGATCTCCGAATTCCACAAGCTCTATCCGAAGATTCGCCTGCGGGTCCTGGACGCGAGTGCGGGCGAGGTGTGTGCGGCGGTGGAAAGTGGCGAGGCGGATTTCGGCGTGAGTTTCAGCGGCAGCCTGGCAGACGGGGTGGAGTTCGAGCTGCTGTTGCAGGAGCGTTATGTACTGGCCTGTCGCCGGGAGCATCCGCTGGCGGACCGCGCCAGTGTGACGTGGGCCGAGGCGTACGAGCACGACTACATCACCGTGGACAAGACCTCAGGCAACCGCTTCCTGCTGGACCAGGCCCTGCGCGGCGTGCGGGTGAAGAAACCAAGCATCTGCGAAACCCATCACGTGACGACCATGATCGGGCTGGTGGAGGCGGGGCTTGGGGTGGCGATGGTGCCGTCGATTGCGATGCCGGGCGGCGAACATCCGATTCTGACGAGCGTGCCGCTGGTGGAGCCGGAGGTGGTGCGCAACGTGGGGTTGATCAAGCGCCGCGGGCGTACGTTGACGCCGGCGGCACTGGAACTGGAGCGGTTGACGCGGGAGATGCCGTTCCGGTCAGTGTGAGACCGAATCCAGGCCGGTGGATTGCACCACCGGTTGCGCCTGGGGCGAGGCGAGGAATTGCAGGAGCTTTTTCGCCTGCGCCGGGTGCTGCGCATTTACCGGAATGCCCGCGGCAAAACGGGTGACGGACTGCACGTCTTCGGGGATCTTTCCGACGTAGGTCACGCCTGGAATCGGCAGCAGTTCGGACACCTGTTGCAAGCCCACTTCGTAATCACCCTTGGCCACCTGTGAGGCCACCGGGATGCGTTCGATCATGGTGCCCTTGGACGGCATGCCGAGCTTCTTGAACAGTTCCTTTTCGACGTAGACGCCGCTGGCGCTGTCCGAGTACGCGACGGATTTGGCGTTGGTCAGTACCGTCTTCAGTTCGGCATCGGTGGCAATCGAGGGCTTGGCCGCGCCTTCCCTGACCACCAGGCCGATGCGCGAGTCCGCCAGTTCAACGCGGGACGCCTTGTCGACCTTGCCTTGCTTGATCAGCTCATCCAATGCGTAGCCGACCATGATCACCACGTCGGCGTGTTCGCCACGGGCCAGGCGGTTGGGAATCGCTTCCGGCGCCTTGCCCATCGACGGGCCGAGGATGGTGTCGAGGGTGTCGCCGCTCTGGGTGGCGTATTGCGCACCCAGCACCTTGTAGGCAGCGGTGAAGCCGCCGGAGGTCATGACTTTCAGCTCTTCGGCGTGGGCGACCATCGCCAGGGAACCGATCGCCAGTGCCGCCAGTGTTTTCAGCATGGGGTTCATCAGTGCGACTCCTCAGGCAACTTGCAGACGGGCGCCGGCGCGGCGATACAGCGCGAACGTCGCGCACAGGGCGCACAGCGCGGCGAACATCAGCCAGTAGGCGGGCGATGCCTTGTCGCCCGTCTCGTGGATGAACCAGGTGGAAATCGCCGGGGTAAAACCGCCGAAGATCGCGGTCGCCAGGCTATAGGCCAGGGAGAAGCCCGCCACACGCACTTCCACCGGCATGATCTCGGTCAGGGCCGGGATCATGGCACCGTTGTACATGCCGTAGAGGAAGGAGAACCACAGCAGGGTTTCCAGCATGTGCGCGAAGCTTGGCGCATTGACCACGTAGGAAAGTGCCGGGTAAGCGGTCAGCACAGTCAAAGCGGTCATGGCGATCAGCACCGGCTTGCGGCCAAAACGGTCACTGAGGGTGCCACCGATGGGCAGCCAGATGAAGTTCGACACGGCCACCAGCAGGGTCACCAGCAGGGCGTCGGCGGTGGTCAGGTTGAGTACGGTTTTGCCGAAGGTGGGTGCGTACACGGTGATCAGGTAGAAGGCCGTGGTGGTCATCGCCACCATCATCATGCCGCCGATCACGATGGTCCAGTTCTTCACCAGGGTGGCCAGCACTTCGCGCATGGTCGGGCGATGCTTGCGGTTGGCGAACTCTTCGGTTTCCTGCAGGTTGCGGCGCAGGACGAAGATGAACGGGATGATCACGCAGCCGATGGCGAACGGAATGCGCCAGCCCCAATCGGCAACCACGGCTGGTTCCATCCACTGGTTCAGGCCATAACCCAGGGCGGCCGCGACCACGATGGAGATCTGCTGGCTACCCGATTGCCAACTGGTATAGAAACCCTTGCGGCCCGGGGTGGCCATTTCGGCCAGGTACACCGACACGCCGCCCAGTTCGGCACCGGCCGAGAAACCTTGCAACAGCCGGCCCATCAGCACCAGCAGCGGTGCCCACAAACCAATGGTGTGATAGCCGGGCACCAGCACGATCAGCAGGGTGCCACTGGCCATGATCGCCAGGGTCACGATCAAGCCTTTGCGACGGCCCACATCATCGATGTACGCGCCGAGGATGATAGCCCCCAGCGGACGCATCAAAAAGCCCGCGCCGAACACGGCGAAGGTCATCATTAATGACGCAAATTCATTAGCGGCAGGGAAGAAGGCGGCGGCGATATAGGTGGCATAGAAACCGAACAGAAAGAAGTCGAACTGTTCGAGAAAGTTGCCGGAGGTGACGCGAAAGACCGCGCCGACTTTGGAGCGGGCAGAGTCAGGCCGTGAAGGGTTTTGCATTTTCTTGTGTCTCCAGCGTTCTTTTTAAAGTGCTTGTTTCGCTTAAGACCGCGGATAGTGGCTGACACATTTGGAAATGATAAGTGAGTTGTTTACATGTATTGATGCGTCGTGGTTATCAATTGCCGGATGCACACAAAACCGCTCCCTCATCTATGCTTGCCCAGTGTGTCCAATTCTTACGGATGGGAGGTGGGTATGAGCAACGAACAGAAGCAGCGCGAAGAGTTGGAGCAGGAGCGGGCGAGGAAGCTTCGCGAGGAAGAAAAGCCGCAGACCTGGAAGCATCCGGACGATGGCACCGAGCTGTCGGAGCGCGATCAGGAGCGCCCGCTCAGGCCTTGATGCAGGCATTTCATTGTGGCGAGGGAGCTTGCTGTGGCGAGGGAGCTTGCTCCCGCTGGGCTGCGAAGCGGCCCCAAGATTTTTGGGAGCGCTTCGCACTGGAGCGCCAGCCCGGTCCAGCGGGAGCAAGCTCCCTCGCCACAGTACGATTCACTGAATCGGCGTACACAACTCCACCAGCGTCCCATCCGGGCACCGCACATACGACACCACCTGCCCCCAAGGCTTGGTGCTCGGCGCAGCAAGTTCTGTCGCACCCTCAGCCAGCGCTCTGGCATGAGCCTTTGACACATCCTCGGTAACAAACCCCAACTCCATCCCCAGCGGTTGCCGTGAAGTATGCGCCTCCACATGCCCGCCCTTGAAGTTCATCTCGCCCAACTCATGCGCTGCAAAAGAGAGGGTGGTATCACCGGTATCCAACTCGCCATAGGCCCCCGATTCATGCAGGAAACGGCGACTGAAGCCGAAGGCTTTTTCGAAGAATTGCAGGGATGCAGCGACGTCCGGGACGTAGACGATGGTGTAGGCAAATTTCATGGTTCAGCGGTCCTTGCTGGAGAAAGGGCTCATTAGAGTCAGCGTCGTGCATACCGTCAACGGGAAACTATTTGACATATTTGATTTGTGATCACATATTGGAGCCATAAGAACGACAACACAGGTTTTGACTCATGACAGATGGCCCGCTACTCCTTCCGACCTTGCGCCAGGTGTCCCGCGATACCTTGCAAGACCAGGTCTATCGCCAGATCCGCGAAGCCTTGATGAGTGGTCGTTTCCAGCCCGGCCAGAAACTCACCATCCGCGGCCTCGCCGAAGCCCTCGGCTCCAGCCCCATGCCGGTACGCGAAGCCCTCCAGCGCCTCAGCGCCGAAAACGCCTTTGAAGTCACCGAAACCTCTCGTCTGCGGGTACGCATGATGACGGTCGAACGCCTGCGGGAAATCCGCGATGCGCGGGTCGCCCTGGAAGGTTTGCTGGCAGAAAAGGCCGTATTGCTCCTGGAAAAAGCCGACCTCGACGAAATCTCCGACCTCTGCCAACAGATGCAACAGGCCGCCGACGAAGTCGACGTTTCCCGCTACCTGTGGACCAACTTCGCCTTTCACCGTCGGATCTATGCCGTCGCCCAGGCCGAATTGACCATGGCCGCCGTGGAAAACTTCTGGCTGCACATGGGCCCGTGTTTTGCCCTGGTCGCCCCCGATAAAGCTCACTTGCAACGCTCGATGGAGGCGCATACGCGCATCGTCGAAGCCCTGGCCGCCCGCGATGGCGCCGGTGCCCGCGCGGCCGTGACCGATGACATCATGCAGGCCGCCGATTCCCTGGCGCGCCTGCTCGTCAAGAACGACCGTTCGCGGTCGTCTGTTTCAGGAGGTAAACGTGCATGAGTGTCCTACAGCGGCTGCAGCCCTATCCTGGGTTACGTGTGTTGATTTCCGGCGGGGCTGCCGGCATCGGTGAAGTGTTGGCGGCGGCCTATCTGGAGGCGGGTGCCAAGGTGCATGTGTGTGATGTCAGCGAACCGGCCCTGGCGGCGTTTCGCGACAAGTACCCGGGCACTGTCGCCACCCGTGCCGACGTGAGCGATGCCACGCAGATCGAGGCGGTGTTCCAGGTGCAGCGCGAGCAATTCGGCGGGCTGGACGTGCTGGTCAACAACGCCGGGATTGCCGGGCCCACCGGCGGCATCGACGCCATCAGCGATGCCGAGTGGCAAGCCACGATCAATATCAACCTGACGGCGCAATACCGCTTTGCCCACCACGCGGTGCCGATGCTCAAGGAATCGTCCCACGGCCATCTGCTGCATATCGCCTCGGTCGCCGGGCGCCTCGGCTACGCCTGGCGCACGCCATATGCGGCGACCAAATGGGCCATCGTCGGCCTGATGAAATCCCTGGCCTCGGAGCTGGGCGAAAGCGACATCCGCGTCAACGCCTTGCTGCCCGGCATCGTTGAAGGCCCGCGCATGGACGGCGTGATCCGCGCCCGTGCCGAACAGGTCGGTGTGCCGGAAGCCGAGATGCGCCAGGAATACCTGAACAAGATCTCCCTCAAGCGCATGGTCACCGCCGAAGACGTCGCGGCCATGGCCTTGTTTCTCTGCTCGCCCGCCGCCCGCAATGTCACCGGCCAGGCGATCAGTGTCGACGGTAACGTCGAGTACCTGTAGGCCGCGTCAGCGTTTAGCCAGGGAAGAACACACAAGTTACACCCGGGATTTTTTTCATAAGAATAAAAGTCGGAGAATCGTCATGTCCAAAAATCGTCCTGTGATCATCACCTGCGCCGTCACCGGTGCCATCCATACGCCGTCGATGTCGCCGCATTTGCCGATCACCGCGCAGGAAATTGCCGACGCCGCCATCGGTGCCGCCGAAGCCGGCGCCGCCATTGTCCACCTGCATGCCCGTGATCCCATCGATGGCCGTCCCAGCCAGGACCCCGCGCTGTTCGCCGAATTCCTGCCGCACATCAAGGCCGCCAGCGACGTGGTGATCAATATCACCACCGGCGGCGCACCGACCATGGGCGTCGAAGAACGTCTGCAACCGGTGATGCAGTTCAAGCCGGAACTGGCCTCGCTGAACATGGGCTCGATGAACTTCGGCCTGTACGAAATGCTCAACCGCTTCACCGAGTTCAAGCATGACTGGGAGCGTCCGTACCTGGAAGAAAGCGACGACCGGATCTTTCGCAATACCTTCCGCGACATTACCCACATCCTCAATTCCTGCGCCGAGAACCGCACCCGTTTTGAAATCGAGTGCTACGACATCGGCCACCTGTACACCGCCGCCCATTTCCTGGAGCGCGGCCTGCTGAAACCACCGTTGTTTATCCAGTCGGTATTCGGTTTGCGCGGCGGCATCGGCGGGCACCCGGAAGACCTGGCCCATATGCGCCGCACCGCCGACCGCCTGTTTGGCGACGACTACGTGTGGTCGATCCTCGGCGCCGGCCGTGGGCAAATTCCGCTGGCCACCATGGGCCTGTCCATGGGCAGCAACGCCCGGGTCGGCCTGGAGGATTCGCTGTGGGATGGCCCGGGCAAACTGGCCGCGTCCAACGCCGACCAGGTACGGCGCATTCGCACAGTGATCGAAGCCCTCGGCCACCGCGTCGCCACGCCGGATGAAGCGCGGGAAATCCTCGGGCTCAAGGGGCGCGACCAGGTCAATTTCTAAGTGACAAACCGGCCGCGTCACGGCGCGGCCATGCCCATCCCGCACAACAACAAAAAAGGGGATAACACCATGCGTATCGAAGTGCTTGTGGACGTGAAGACCACCCTGGGCGAAGGCCCGGTGTGGGACGTCGAACAACAACGGTTGTACTGGATCGACAGCGCCGACGGCCGGATCCTGCGCTGCACCGAAGATGGCCGCGAACTGCGGGCCTGGGATGTGGGTCAGAAAATCGGCTCCATGGCCCTGCGCCATAGCGGCGAGCAAGCCATCGTCGCCCTGCAAAACGGCGTGCACCTCCTCGACCTCAGCAGCGGCGAACTGGCCCTGGTGATCGACCCGGAACCCGCACTGCCCAACAACCGCCTCAACGACGGCAAGGTCGATCGCCAGGGGCGCTTTGTCTTCGGCTCCATGGACACCCTGGAAGACAGCGCCAGCGCCAAGCTCTACCGCCTCGACGCGGACCTGAGCCTGCACACCCTGGACGAAGGCATCATCGTGTCCAACGGCCCGTGCTGGAGCCCGGCGGGCGATACGTTCTACTTTTGCGACACCTGGTCCGGCGAGATCTGGGCCTATGACTACGACCCTGCCAGCGGCGCGGTGAGCAATCGACGCACCTTCGCCAAGGTCGATACCAGCGGCGGTGGCGCTGCCGACGGCTGCACCGTGGATGCCGAAGGCTGCCTGTGGCAGGCGCTGGTCTACGCCGGAAAACTGGTGCGCTACACCCCCGACGGCCAGGTCGACCGGATCATCCAGATGCCGGTGAAAAAGGTCACCAGCCTGACCTTTGGCGGGCCGAACCTGGACACCCTGTTTGTCACCTCCATGGCCAAGCCACCGTTGCCGCGTTTCCCGGCCGACGGTCAGCAGCGCGGGGCGCTTTTTGCGATCACCGGGCTGGGCGTGCAAGGAATAGCCGAGCGACGGTTCGCCAGCTAGCGCGTTTTTTTCAACAAGGCACTTTCCTTTCGCAACCTTGTGTCAGTGCGCGCCCTCGCGCGCCTGGAGAAACCCATGGCAACCTTGAAAAAAGCCTCGCTGCGCAGTATTCACCGGCACTCCTGGGTGTCGCTGCTGGTGTGCTGGATGATCTGGATCCTCAACGCCTACGACCGTGAGATCGTGCTGCGCCTGGGGCCGACCATCTCCAAGCATTTCGATTTGTCGGCCGACCAGTGGGGCACGATGGCCACGGTGATCATGCTGGCCCTGGCCCTGCTGGATATCCCCGGCTCGATGTGGAGTGACCGCTACGGCGGTGGCTGGAAACGTGCGCGGTTCCAGGTGCCGCTGGTGCTGGGCTACACGGCTATTTCGTTCCTCTCTGGGTTCAAGGCCCTGAGCGGCAACCTCGCGACCTTTATCGCGCTGCGGGTTGGCGTCAACCTCGGCGCAGGCTGGGGCGAGCCGGTGGGCGTGAGCAACACCGCCGAATGGTGGCCGGTGGAGCGTCGTGGTTTTGCCCTTGGCGCGCACCACACCGGTTACCCGATCGGCGCCATGCTCAGTGGCATCGTCGCCAGCTTTGTCATCAGCACCTTCGGTGAAGACAACTGGCGCTACGTGTTCTTCTTCGCGTTCGTGGTGGCGTTGCCGCTGATGATTTTCTGGGCGCGGTATTCCACCGCCGAACGCATCACCGCGCTGTACGTCGACATCGCCGCCAAGGGCATGACCCCGCCGGACAACGCACCGGCCAGCCAAGTGAAGGGCCACGCCTGGCGCACCTTTATCGCCACGTTGCGCAACCGCAATATCGCCCTGACGGCGGGTAATACGATGCTGACCCAAGTGGTGTACATGGGCGTCAACATCGTGCTGCCGGCCTACCTGTACAACATCGCCGGGCTGTCCCTGGCCGAGTCGGCGGGGATGAGCGTGGTGTTCACCTTGACCGGGATTCTCGGGCAACTGGTGTGGCCGTCGCTGTCGGACATCATTGGCCGGCGCGTCACCCTGATCATCTGCGGGGTGTGGATGGCCGCCAGTGTCGGTGCGTTCTACTTCGCCAACACCCTGACCCTGATCATCGTCGTGCAACTGCTGTTCGGCCTGGTGGCCAACGCGGTGTGGCCGATCTACTACGCGGTGGCCTGCGACTCGGCCGAGCCGTCGGCGACCTCCACCGCCAACGGCATCATCACCACCGCGATGTTTATCGGTGGCGGCCTGGCGCCGGTGCTGATGGGCAGCCTGATTGCCATGGGCGGCGGCTGGACCACCTTGCACGGCTACACGGTGTGCTTCTTCGTGATGGCCGGCTGTGCCCTGGGCGGGGCGCTGCTGCAACTGTTTTCCCATCGCCCGCCGGCGCTGGTTGCGCAACTCGAACCCTAGAACAACACCGATGCGTCCCCCAGCCGTTGCGCTGGCGGGGCGCCAAGAGGAATTGCCCGATGAAGACTGCCAACACCGCCCGTGAACCACGGGAGTTGAACAAACTGATGTTCGTCAAGCTGATGCCCTTGCTGATCATCGCCTACGTGCTGAGCTTCCTGGACCGCACCAACATCGCCCTGGCCAAGCACCACCTGGACGTTGACCTGGGGATTTCAGCAGCGGCCTATGGCCTGGGCGCCGGGCTGTTTTTCCTGACCTATGCGCTGTCGGAGATCCCCAGCAACCTGATCATGCACAAGGTCGGCGCGCGGTTCTGGATCGCCCGGATCATGGTGACCTGGGGCCTGATTTCGGCGGCCATGGCGTTCGTCCAGGGCGAGACCTCGTTCTATATCCTGCGCCTGCTGCTGGGCATTGCCGAAGCCGGCCTGTTTCCCGGGGTGATGCTGTACCTCACCTACTGGTTCAACCGCGAGCAACGGGCGCGGGCTACCGGGTATTTCCTGCTCGGCGTGTGTTTTGCCAACATCATCGGTGGCCCGGTGGGCGCGGCGTTGATGCGCATGGACGGGCTGCTCGGCTGGCACGGCTGGCAGTGGATGTTCCTGCTCGAAGGGCTGCCGGCAGTCGCGTTTGCCTGGGTGGTGTGGTGCAAGTTGCCGGACCGTCCGAGCAAGGCGCCATGGCTCTCGGCCGCAGAGGCGCGCGGGATTGAACAGCGCATCGCGATGGAGACCGAAGAGGGCGCAGGCGAGGGCGGGCATTCCCTGAAGAACTGGCTGACACCGCAGATCCTGCTGGCGATCTTTGTGTATTTTTGCCATCAGATCACCATCTACACCGTGATCTTTTTCCTGCCGAGCATCATCAGCAAATACGGTGAATTGAGCACCATGAGCGTCGGCTTGCTGACCTCATTGCCGTGGATTGCCGCAGCGGCCGGCGCTGTGCTGCTGCCGCGCTTTGCGACCACGCCCACCCGTGCCCGGCGGCTGTTGATTACCGGTTTGCTGACCATGGCGTTGGGGCTGGGGATTGCCTCGGTGTCGGGGCCGGTGTTCAGCCTGCTGGGCTTTTGTGTGTCGGCGGTGATGTTCTTTGTGGTGCAGTCGATCATCTTTCTCTACCCGGCCTCGCGCCTCAAGGGCGTGGCGCTGGCGGGCGGGCTGGGCTTCGTCAATGCCTGCGGATTGCTCGGCGGGTTTGTCGGGCCGTCGGTGATGGGCGCGATCGAGATGAGCACCGGCAATGCCACGAATGGCTTGAAAGTGATTGCCGTGGTGCTGGTGGTGGCCGCGTTGGCCGCCTTGCGTTTGCGTCAGGGGCAGGAGCAGGAGCCCGGTCACACCAGCAACGAGGTAGGAAACCCCGAAGCCAGCACCAGGTAAGCCACGACTGCCGCCAGGCACAAACCGACAAATACCCGTAACAGTGTCCTGGCGGTGGGATGAGCGATGAATTTGATGGCCCAGAGCAAAATCCCGGCAACCAGGACGCTCAAGGCAGAAATGACCAGCACGATGGTGTTCTCGCAAGCCTTGGAAGCTGCTTTATAGTCCCAAAGGCCCGTGTTGAACAGTGTGCGCATAGACGCAGGGCCCCGGGTGTTTCTAAACTGCGACTTATCCAGGGCAGTGGGGCGGTCGCCGATGAATCGCAATGAATTACGCAAGGCCGACATCAATTTGATGGTGGTCTTTGAAACCTTGATGCTCGAGCGCAATGTCACCCGGGTGGCGGAGAAGCTGTTTCTCGGCCAACCCACCATCAGTTCGGCCCTCAATCGCCTGCGCACACTGTTCAATGACCCGCTGTTTATTCGCGTCGGCCATCGCATGGAACCCACCGCGCGGGCCGAGGAAATCATCAAGCACCTGTCGCCGGCCCTCGATTCCTTGTCGTCGGCCTTGAGCCTGACCCACGATTTCGACCCCTCCATCAGCACCATGACCTTTCGCATCGGCCTGTCCGATGACGTCGAGTTCGGCCTGCTGCCGCCGCTGCTGCGCGCCTTGCGCCAGGAAGCGCCGCAGGTGGTGTTCGTGGTGCAGCATGTGGATTACTGGCGCATCCCGGACCTGCTGGGTTCCGGGGATATCACCGTCGGCATCACCCAGACCCGCGGCCTGCCGGCCAATGCCAAGCGCAAATTATTGCGGCATATCCGCCCGTGCCTGCTGCGGGCGGATGCCTCGGACAAACCCCTGACCCTCGACGAATATTGCGCACGGCCCCATGTGCTGGTGTCCCACACCGCCAACGTGTCCGGGTTTGCCGATGAGTGGCTGGCGGAAATCGGTCGCAAGCGCCACGTGGTGCTCTCGGTGCCGCAATACAGCGCATTGCCGGCGCTGCTCGCCGGCACCGACATGATCGCCAGCCTGCCGGATTACACCGCCCAGGCCATGGCCGCCGGAGGCAATCTGTTCTGTGAACCGTTCCCGTTCGAAACCCCGACCCTGGACTTGTCGATGGTCTGGCTCAGCCACGTTGACACCGATCCGGCGGAGCGCTGGATGCGTTCGCGGCTGGAGGCGTTCATGAGCGAGCGGGACATGCTGCCGGTGGTCGCACCCAAATCTTGAGATAAAACCTTCAGGGAGATCCAGGCATGTCCCCATCCCGTTCCTTGCTGCGTGGGCGCGGCAGTCATGACAGCGGCAAGGTTGGCATGGTCGAGCTGTTTTTCGACCTGGTGTTCGTGTTTGCCGTGACCCAGTTGTCCCATTCGCTGCTCGCCCACTTGTCCATCGGCGGTGCCGTGCAGGTGGCGTTGATGATGGTCGCGGTGTGGTGGGTGTGGATCTTCACTTCGTGGGTCACCAACTGGCTGGACCCGGAAAAAATCCCGATCCGCATCGGCCTGTTCGGGTTGATGGTGGCGGGCCTGTTGCTGTCCTCGTCGATCCCCAAGGCGTTTACCGATCGCGGGCTGTTGTTCGCCGGCGCCTATGTGTTCATGCAGGTAGGACGCACGCTGTTTGCGTTGTGGGCGGTGCGCGGCGAGTCGCTGAACATGACCCGCAATTTCCAGCGGATCCTGGCGTGGATGCTGTTTTCCGGGGTGTTCTGGATCACCGGTGCGCTGCTCGAAGGCGAGCAGCGCCTGGCCTTCTGGGCCCTGGCGCTGTTGATCGAGTTGATTTCCCCGTCGGTGTATTTCTGGGTGCCCGGGCTTGGGCCCTCGACGCTTGCGGACTGGAATGTGGAAGGCAACCACATGGCCGAACGCTGCGGCCTGTTTGTGATCATCGCCCTCGGTGAGTCGTTGCTGGTGACCGGCGCGACCTTCGCCGAACTGCCCTGGAGCGTGGACGGGCTGGCGGCATTCCTGGTGGCAGTGGTGGGCAGCATCGCCCTGTGGTGGATCTATTTCGACAGCGGCGCCGAGCGCGCCCACCATCGCATTGCCAGCTCTGCCGACCCGGGCCGTCAGGCGCGGATCGCCTACACCTACCTGCATGTATTGATCGTCGCCGGGATTATCGTCAGCGCCGTGGCCGACGAACTGGTGCTGGTGCATCCGGGGCATGCCAGCCAGGCGGGCGTGGTGGCGATCATCGCCGGCCCGTGGTTGTTCCTGCTGGGCAGTGCGCTGTTCAAGTGGGTGATGAGCGACCGGCCGTTGCCACCGTTTTCGCACCTGGGCGGCTTGCTGATGTTACTGGTGTTGCTGCCGCTGGGATTGCAGCAGGTGTTTTCGGCGTTGGTACTGGGGGCGTTGACGTCGGCGGTGTTGGTGATCGTGGCGATCTGGGAAAATCGCTCGCTGCACAGCCTGACCGAAGTTTCACACTGAAAGCGGTCTGATTCCGCCCGGCCCCGTGCTATATGTATGACTCTTTTCCTACAACAACTCGGAGCCTTTCATGCCGCATCTGCATCTGGAATACACCGCCAATCTCACAGAGCTGGCCGTTGAGAAAACCTTGTTGCGGCTCAACAACGTGCTGATGGCGTCCGGGCAGTTCGGTTCCGAGTTCGATATCAAAAGCCGCGCGCTGAAGGTGGAGACATTCCAGGTTGGCACGTCCATCAGCCCGCGCGCTTTTATCGCGGTCAAGCTGTCGCTGCTTAGCGGGCGTTCACCGCAGGTCAAGAAGCAATTGTCGGAAAGCCTGTTGGCGGCGCTGCAGGACCTGGGCGATTGGCCTGCAGACCTGCAGGTGCAGCTCAGTGTCTTGCTGGTCGATATGGATCGCGAGTCCTACAGCAAAGTCACCATCGGCTGACGGGCAATACTCTGAGGCGAGGGAGCTTGCTCCCGCTGGACCGGGCTGGCGCTCCAGTGCGAAGCGCTCCCAAAATTCTTGGGGCCGCTACGCAGCCCAGCGGGAGCAAGCTCCCTCGCCACAGGGGGTCATAATAACCCCTGATCCGCACACACCTTCACCACCTGCTCCCTGAACCACGTGTTGGCGCTGTCCTGCGCGCTGTGTTCATTCCACTGCATATCCAGGGTAAACCCCGGCAAACCGTTCGGCGCTTCGCAATGGCCGAACACGGTCGTGTCTGCCAGCAGCTTCAGCACTCGACGGGGCAAGGTGACGATAAAGTCAGTGCCGGTGATCATCTTCAGCGCCGCGCTGTAGCTGTTGGCGCGGGCGATCACCTGGCGCTTGTGGGACTGGCGCGCCAGCCAGCCGTCGATCATGTTGGTGTCGGAACTCCAGGGCGTGGGGAACACATGGCGCCGGGCGACGAAGGATTGCAGGCTGAACGCCGGTTCCCGGGGCGCCGAGTGTTTGTCGAACACGCACACCAGGTCGTCCTCCAGCAGCATCTGGGTCTTGATGTCCTTGTGCTCGCGATGAAAGTGCGGCCCGAAGCAAATCACCAGGTCCAGACGCCCGTCGCGCAAGGCGTCGGCCGGGACCTCGGTTTCGAGCTTCTGCACGTTGACGATCACCGGCAGGTCGGCGCGGTCGAAGTTTTTCAGCAGGCGCGGCAGGATCAACTGTTCGAAGTATTCGGGGGCGCAGACGTTGAAGGTCACAGCCTTCTGGGTGGGGTCGAACGTTTGGCTGCCGGCATGGCACAGGTTGATGCTTTCGAGGATTTTCTGCACATGCCCGTACATGGTGGCGGCTTTGTACGTAGGACGCATGCCCGCCCGGGTGTTGATAAACAACTCGTCTTCGAAGCTGGTGCGCAGCTTCTTCAGGCTGTAGCTCACGGTGGACTGGCTGACGAACAGGGTTTCGGAAACCTCGGTGACGCTGCTTTGGTCGTAAACAGCGACAAACACCATCAGGTCCTGCATATCGAGCTTTCTAAGCAAGTTGCTGTTTAGCATCCGTTCCGTCCGCAAGCGCTTTGTACCGAACTCGGTACAAGACAATACAAAATGTTAACGGAACGCTCGTACCAATAGAAAGCTCTGTCGGACCTTTCTCTGCTTGAGGTGGGACAAATAATGTTTACAACACGACCTCAGCGAATATGCCGCGCGTAATGCCGGGGATCGAAGCGCAGTACGATCAGCAGCATCACCACCACCACGGCCGTCAATGACCACCAGGCCCACTCGAAGCTGCCCAGCTGGTCGCGGATCATCCCGGCAATCAACGGCGACAACCCGGCGATCAGGTAGCCGATGCCCTGCACAAAGGCCGTCAGGCCACCGGCGCGGCGCGGGTTGTCGAGGTGGTCGAGGGACAGGATCAGGCTCATCGGAAACAAGCCGCCAATGCCAAGACCCAGTAAACACGGCCATAGCAGGCTCAGGTATTGCGGGCTCAGGATCAGGCCGCAGAAGCCGGCGATGATCAGCACCAGCAGCACCGCGACCACACCCCGCTTGTCCCTCCGGCGGTTGGCGATGGCCGGGGTAATCAGGCCGGAGACCACTTCCATCGCCGTCAAAAAGCCCAGCAACAGGCCGGCGTTCTGTTCGCTCCAGCCTTGTTCCACGTAGTACGGCGCCAGCCAGGCCAGTACGCAGGTGTAGGACGCGGTACCGAGGCCGAAGAAAATCGCCAGCAACCAGGCCCGGCGATTGCCGAAGAATGACGCCTGCGGGCCTGCGCCGGCTTGCGGCAGCGGCGGCAGCACCGAGCGTTGGGCGTACCAGAACACCAGCGCCAATACCGCGAGAACCGCCCAGATGGCCAGGCCGATGCGCCAGCTGCCGGTTTGCACCTGGATAAACGGCGAGAACGAAGCGGCGAGGGCCGCGCCGCCCATGATCGCGGTGACGTACAGGCCCATGAACAGGGAAACGTTGTCGCTGAAGCGCGACTTGATCAAGGCGGGCATCAACGCCTGGATCATCGCGATGCCTACGCCGGCGGCGATGGCGCTGAGGATCAGCTCAACCGCCGAGTCCAGGAACAACCGGGAGACGGTGGCCAGGCCGATCACCACCAGCGACAGCACAATGCTGCGATGCTCGCCGAAGCGTTTGGCCACGGCCATGCCAAAAAACATCGCCAGGCCCATGGCCATGACGGGCAGCATGGTCAGCAGGGAGGCCGTGCTGAAACTCAGGGCCACATCGGCGCGAATCGACGACAACAACGGGCCGACGGCGGCCATCGACGGGCGCAGGTTGAGGGCGACCAGCACAACGCTGATCATCAGCCAAACGGCGGTGGCGGGTTTTGCGCGGACGTTTTCCATGGGCGAGCCTTGAACTGACAAGGGCAGTATTAGGCCGGGCGTGGGGGAGGGCGGCAAATGAGAAAGTCGTTGGGGCTATTGAAAAAATGCATCTGCTGACACGGCACAAATCAACAGGTAGGAGCTGGCTTGCCTGCGATAGCGGTGGCTCAGGCAACACATCTGTGTCTGATAGACCGCAATCGCAGGCAAGCCAGCTCCCACAGGGAACAGTGGTGCTCTTGAGTGTTTCTACACCGCCCGGATCACATGCTTGATCTCCTGAAACGCCTGCAACCCCCACGGCCCCAGTTCCCGGCCAATACTGCTCTGCTTGTAACCACCCCACGCCGTTTGCGGGAAGATCACCTGCGGCGCGTTGATCCACACCAAACCCACCTGCAAAGCATTGGCCACACGCTCAGCCGCTTCCAGGTTGCTGCTCAGCACGCTCGCGACCAGGCCAAACTCACTGTCATTGGCCAGCGCCACCGCCTCGGCCTCACTGGCAAAACTGCGCACGCACAGCACCGGGCCGAAGATCTCCTCGTTCCACAACGCGCTGTCCAACGGCACTTCAGTGAAGACCGTCGGGCGAATGAAATACCCATGAGGCAAATCCGCCGGGCGCCCGCCGCCACACAGCAGCTTCGCGCCGGCTTGCACGCCACGTTCGATATGCCCCAGCACCCGCTGGTACTGCGCACGGTTGACCAATGCGCCCATTTCCACGTCTTCGGCAAACGGGTCCGCCACGCGAATGCTCTCGGCCCTGGCCTGCAAGCGGGTGAGAAACTCGTCCGCCAGTTCGTCGGCCACCAACACCCGGCTGGTGGCGGAACACATCTGCCCGGCGTTGAAGAAACCACCGCCGCAGGCCAGTTCCACGGCCAGGTCGAGGTCGGCGTCCGCCAGCACCAGCAACGCGGATTTGCCGCCCAGTTCCAGGCTCACACCCTTCACCGTTTCGGCGGCGCGCTGCATCACCTGCACGCCCACGGCATTGCTGCCGGTGAAGGAAATTTTCGCGATCCGTGGGTCAGCCGCCATCGGCGCGCCCACCGCCAGGCCAGTGCCGCAGACCAGGTTGAACACACCGGCAGGCAAGCCCACCGAGGCGATGATCCGGGCCAGTTCCAGCTCTGCCAGCGGCGTCACTTCCGAAGGCTTGAGCACCACGCAGCAACCGGCCGCCAGCGCGGGGGCGAGTTTCCAGGCGGTGGTCACCATCGGGAAATTCCACGGCACAATCAGGCCGACCACGCCGCAGGCTTCACGGCGTACACGGGCGCTGAAGTCCTCAGTGGGCAGTACCACCGGACGGTCCTGGGTGGCGTCCATTTCGTCGGCCAGGTTCGCGTAATAGGCAAAGGTGGCGATCACGTCATCCACATCGATGCCGGCTTCAAACAGCGGCTTGCCGTTGTTGCTCGATTGCAGTTGCATCAGGTGTTCACGCTCTGCGCTCACACCCTCGGCGATCTTGCGCAACAGCGCGGCGCGGTCGCGGCCGGTGCTTTTTGACCAGCCCGGGAAGGCCGCGCTGGCGGCGCCGATGGCCTCAGTCACCGCGCCTGCATCACCCACGCTCACTTGGGCCAGGGTGGCCTCGGTGGCCGGGTTGATCACGTCCAGCACGTCATGGCCGGCACGCCACGCGCCATTGATAAACAGCCCATTCAATACCGCGCTCATACCGCCACCTCCTTCATCCAAAGCCCCTGGTCGATTTCAATCAGCGTCGGGCCCTGGCGATCAGTGGCGGCACGCAAGGCGCTGCGTAATTCCTCAACACCCTGGACGCGCTGGGCAGCAGCGCCGAGGGCCTTGGCCACGCCGATAAAGTCCGGGGTGTAGATGTCCACGCCCACCGGTTCGATGGCGCGGTTGACCATGTATTTCTTGATCTCCTCATAGCCCTGGTTATTCCACAGCAGCACGATTACCGGCGTGCGCGCTTCCACGGCGCTGGCCAGTTCCGGCAGGGTGAATTGCAGGCCGCCGTCGCCGATCAGGCACACCACCGGCGCGCCGTTGCCGCGCCCCAGCCACGCACCGATGGCCGCCGGCAAGGCGTAGCCGAGGGTGCCGTAGCCGGTGGAGGAGTTGAACCAGCGGCGCGGCTGGTCGAGGTTCAGGGTCAGGTTGCCGGTGTACACCGGTTGAGTGGAGTCGCCCACCAGTACGGCGTCGGGCAGTTCGTCCAGGACGGTGTTGAGGAACAGGGTTTGCGCGCGGGTGGCGGCGTCCCAGGTGGGTTCCAGTTCGCTCCACAGGCGGGCGACGCGGTGGGCGCCCCAGTTGCTGTCGCGGGCGGCCAGGGGTTTGTTGCCCAGCTCGGCAAGCAGTGCCTGCGCAGCGATTTGCGCGTCGGCTACCAGCGCGACTTGCGGCGGGTAATTGCGCACGGTCTGGTCGGAATCGATGTCGATGCGCAGCAGGGCACCGGGAATGTCGAAGCCGCCGGCGAAAGTCACGTCGTAGTCGGTTTCGGCCAGCTCGGTGCCGATCGCCAGCACCACGTCTGCCTCGGCTACCAGGGCACGGGTGGCGACCAGGGTTTGGGTCGAGCCGATCAGCAGCGGGTGGTTGGCGGCCAGCATGCCCTTGGCGTTGATGGTCAGCGCCACCGGCGCGCCGAGGGTTTCGGCCAGTTGCGTCAACTCGGGCGCTGCGTCGATGGCGCCACCACCGGCGAGAATCAGCGGGCGTTTTGCCGCCGCCAGCAACTGGCTCATCTGTTTGACCGCCGACGGCGCAGCGCCAGCGCGGGAAACGCTGACCGGTTCGCTGCCGAGCAACGCGTCGGCGTTTTCCACCAGCACGTCCAGCGGGATTTCGATGTGCACCGGGCGCGGTCGTCCGGCCTGGAACAGCGCAAATGCCCGGGCCAGTACACCGGGCAACTCGGCCGCCGACATCAAGGTATGGGAGAACGCCGCCACGCCCGCGATCATCGCGTTCTGGTTCGGCAGCTCGTGCAGCTTGCCGCGCCCGCCGCCCAGCTGGCTGCGGGACTGCACGCTGGAGATCACCAGCATCGGGATCGAGTCGGCGTAGGCCTGGCCCATGGCGGTGGTGATGTTGGTCATGCCGGGGCCGGTGATGATGAAGCACACGCCGGGCTTGCCGCTGGTGCGCGCATAGCCGTCGGCCATGAAACCGGCGCCCTGTTCGTGGCGCGGGGTGACGTGGCGGATGCTCGAGCGCGCCAGGCCCCGGTAGAGTTCCACGGTGTGCACGCCGGGGATGCCAAACACCTGGTCCACGCCGTAGCCTTCCAGCAGGTTGACCAATACTTCGCCGCAGGTCGCCATTGTCGTCGCTCTTATTGTTGATAAAGGCCCGTATTGGAACGGCTGGCCCGTAGCGGCAACAATCGATAAAAAGTCATACTAGCCATGTCCTCTCGTCATGGCTGCGCCCTTATGAAACGTCTTCCGCCGCTGCCGGCCCTGCACACCTTTTGGGTCACGGCCCAGTGCTGCAACTTCACCCGAGCCGCCGAGCAATTGCACATCACCCAGGGCGCGGTGAGCCGGCAGATCGCCGGGCTGGAAAGTCATCTGGGCTATGCGCTGTTCCAGCGCCAGGCTCGTGGCTTGAGCCTCACCGAAGAGGGCCGCGAATGGTCACTGCGGGCGCAGCAGGTGTTCGGCCTGATCGGCGAGGCGGTTGAGCAGATCGGCACCCGCCGCGAGACCTTGCAGCTCAAGGCCTCCACCTGCGTGATGCGCTGGCTGTTGCCGCGCCTGATGCAGTGGCAGCAGGAACGCCCGGATGTGCCGGTGGAGTTGACCACCACCGTGGCCTACACCGTCGACTTTCGCCGCGAGCAGTTCGATGCCGCGGTGATCTACGCGCCGATTGCCGAGCAGTCGGCCCAGGCCCGGCATCTGTTCGATGAGCGCCTGACACCGGTGTGTGCGCCGGCCTTGCTCGGTGGCTTGCACACGCCCGCCGATTTGCAGCAACAGGTGTTGTTGCACCCTACGCGGGATGAGCGCGATTGGGCGTTGTGGTTGAAAGCGGCGAATACACGCTTGAGCAATCTGGCCCAGGGGCATCATTTTGAAACCCTGGACCTGGCGATGACGGTGGCGTCCCAAGGCTCGGGCGTGGCAATTGGTGACAGTGCGCTGATTGGCGAGGACCTGAAGGCGGGGCGGTTGGCCACACCGTTTGAACTACGGGTGCCGACGGGGATGGGGTATTACCTGGTGTACCCGCCGGGCACTGAGCCCTCGGCGGGGTTGGAGCAGCTTATGGATTGGCTGGTGAGCCAGGCACAGTCGCCGTCACAATGAAGATCAAAATGTGGGAGCGGGCTTGCTCGCGAAGGCGCCGGGTCAGCCAATACATCTGTTGACTGACACACCGCATTCGCGAGCAAGCCCGCTCCCACATTTTTAGTGCGCGTCAGCCTTAGTAGCCGACGGTAAACCGCTGGCGTGAGTGCTTCGGTGTTTCCACTTCATCAATCAGCGCAATCGCAAAGTCGGCAAAGCTGATCCAGCTGCGGCCTTCACTGCTCACCAGCAATTCATCCTGGCCCAGGCGGAATGTGCCGGTGCGTGCGGTCTCGACGAACTCCGCCGAAGGCGACAGGAAGGTCCAGTCCAGGTCTTTTTCCTGGCGCAGGGTATCGAGGAAAACACTGCCGGCGCTGGCTTCGGCTTTGTATTCCTCGGGGAAGCCCGGGCTGTCGATCACTCGGCTGCCGCCCGGCAACAACAGCGAACCGGCACCGCCGACCACCAGCAGGCGCTTCACGCCGGCTTTTTTCACCGGGTTGATCACCGCTTCCGGCGGCAGGGTGGCGAAGTGCGCCGCACTGATCACCACGTCGTTGCCGCGGATGGCCTGTTCCAGCGCCTGGGCATCCAGCGCATCGACTTGCTTGGCGGTGACGCCAGGGCGCGCGCCGATCTTGTCGGTATTACGTGCGATGGCCGTGACGGTGTGCCCGCGACGCAGCGCTTCTTCCAGCAGTTGGCTACCGGCACGACCGGTGGCACCAATGATTGCGATCTTGCTCATGACGTTCTCCAGTACGGTTAAGGGTTGAATCAACTCACCACTGCATTTCGCCCTTGGCGACTTTGGCGCCCAGTTCCAGGGTGCTCTCGTCGCCCAGGTTCGGGTAACGCTTTTGCATCGCCGCAATCAGGGCGGCGGAGTCCTTGGCCTTGGCGGTTTCTTCGTCAAAGGCCTTGATGTAGTCGGCGGTGAACGCCACGGATTTGAGCGACGGCGTGCCCAGGTAGTGACCCGGAATCACCGTGCGCGGTTTCAAGTCCTGGATACGTTGCAGGGTGGCCAGCCAATCGGTGTGGGACTTCGCGGTCTGCGTATCGGCCATCCACACATGAATGTTTTCCGCGACGACTACACCACCGACCACCGCCTTGATCGACGGGATCCACACAAAGGTGCGGTCCGGTTGTGCGCCGTCGAGGCCGATCACCTCCAACTGCTTGCCTTCGAGGGTCAGGCTGTGGCCCTCAAGCACCTGGGGAATGACGGCTTTGCCAGGCTTGTCCGCGCCCAGTTTCGGGCCCCAGAACGCCAGTTTGTGTTCAACGGTGGCCTTGATATGGTCCACCACCGGCTGCGGTGCCAGGACTTTGGCCTGGGGGAAGGCGGCGGTCAGGGTATCGAGGCCGAAGTAGTAGTCCGGGTCGCCGTGGCTGATGTAGATGGTAGTCAGGCGCTTGCCGCTGGCGCGGATTTTTTGCACCAGTTGCTCGGCCTGGGTCTTGCCGAATTGGGCGTCCACCAGGATCGCATCTTTGTCGCCGCTGACCAGTACCGAGGTGACCGGCATCATCGCGGTTTCGCCCGGGTTGTAGGCGTCCAGAGTCAAGTCGGCCGCCATGGCGTGGGCGGCGAAGGCCAGGGAGGCGGCGGCCAGGGCCACGCGCTTGAGCGGGGAGAATCCAAACATGTGCAGCTCCAGTCATCGGTAAGGTGTGGACAGAGCTTAGTTGCACCAAACGCTACAAAAAATGCGATGCTTGGACATAGTTTGTTTCTAAAATCGGGCAAATCATGGATCGTCTTCAAGCAATGCGGGTGTTTGTCGCGGTGGTGGACTTGGGCAGCCAGTCGGCGGCAGCCGACCATCTGGACCTGTCGCGCCCGGTGGTGTCGCGCTACCTGGCGGAGCTGGAAGACTGGGTCGGCGCGCGCCTGATGCACCGCACCACCCGCAAGCTCAGCCTGACCGCCGCCGGCAGCGAAACCCTGCCCCGTTGCCGGCAGATGCTGGAGTTGTGCAGCGACATGCAGGCCGCCGTCAGCGAACCCGACGAAGCGCCTCGCGGCCTGCTGCGCCTGAGTGTCAGCACCTCGTTCGGCCAGGCGCAACTGGCCGATGCCATGGCCGAATACGTCAAGCGCTACCCGCTGGTCAACATCGATATGCAGATGCTTGATCGCACGGTGAACCTGGTGGATGAGCGCATCGACCTGGCGATCCGTACCAGCTTCGAACTGGACCCCAACCTGATCGCCCGCCGCCTCACGCTGTGCCGTTCGGTGATCTGCGCATCGCCCGCTTACCTGCTGGAGCATCCGCAACCGCGGCAGGTACAGGACCTGGCCCGGCACAATTGCCTGACCCACTCCTACTTCGGCAAAAGCCTGTGGCACTTCATGGAAAACGGCGAGCCGGTGTCGGTGCCGGTGCAGGGCAATATCAGCGCCAACGAGGCCAGTACCTTATTGCGGGTGACGCTGGCGGGAGCAGGGGTGTCGCGGCTGCCGAGTTATCAGGCGGGCGACTACATCCGCAGCGGCGAGTTGATCCGCTTGTTGCCCGAGGCCGAGCCGCAGCAGATGAACATCTACGCGGTGTACGCCTCGCGCAAGCATATGCCGGCGGCGCTTCGCAGCCTGCTGGATTTCCTGGTATTGAGGTTTCCGGAAGAGCCGGTGTGGGACGTCGGTCTCTAAGCCGACATAAACAGGTTGAATGTCGCCCGATAATGGCGACTTGCCCCAGCTGACCTATGCTTATCAAAGCACCTTCTTGATCGGATCAGAGGTCAGCATCATGTCGATCAAAACAAGAAAGTACCTGATGATTTTCACCCTGTGCGCCGCCGCCACCGCGCTCTATGGCACTGCCGCCTACCGCGTCGAACAGACCCGCATGCAGCCGGGCTTCGCCTCCAGCTGCAATCACGGTCAATGCGTAGGCCACATGGCCGCTTTCAGTTCGCTTCGCTAGCGTCCTGGTCGGCTTTCAACTGCTCCCGAAACGCCTTCGGGGAGAACCCGACGCGTCGGCGAAACAGCCGTGAGAAGTTGGTCGGGTCGGAAAAGCCCAACACCTCCGACATTTCATTGATGGTCATGCTGGTGTAGGTCAGCAGGCGCTTGGCTTCCAGCAACTGGCGGTCGTGCATGATCTGCAACGCAGGCTGCCCGCCCAACTCCCGACACGTACCGTTCAGGTGTGAGACCGAGATCCCGAGCTTGTGGGCCAGGTCTTCGATTTTCGGGTGCTCGCGATAGTGTTGCTCTACCAGCTGGGTGAACCGGCGGAAATATTCGCGGCCCCGCGGTGCCCGTGGATGGCGACGCTGGATGGCCTGGCGGCTGATCCACACCAGCAGCACGCTGACCAGGGCGTGCATCATCATGTCTCGCGCCGGTTGGTCGCTGGCGTACTCCTCCTGCAGGCGCGCAAACAGGCTGTTGAGGTAGTCACTGTCGTTGCCGGCAGGGTAGCTGCCCAGGGCATTCAGGCCATCCAGCGCCGCGCCCAGTTGCCCCTGCAGGTGCGCCATCAGCGGCGCGGCCAGGGTGACCACAAACCCCTCGACGTCTTCGGAAAAGCGAAAGCCATGCACGCATAACGGCGGCAGCACCTGCAGCGTCGATTCATTCAGGGTGCTGCGCTGCCCCTCGATCTCCAGTTGTGCCTGGCCTTTGTGCACGTAAAGCAACTGGCACAGGTCCGCATGCCGGTGGGGCTGGATTTCCCACTGGTACTCACGGCTGCGCCGGGAGATGGTTTCACAGTGCAACAAATCCGGGGTCGGCCATTGCTGGCTCTCACCGTAGAGTTTGAACACTGGAATCGCGGCACTGGCAGTTTTGGTCATGGCTTCATCCGATACTTCGGGAGAGTTGTGCGGTAATCGCCCCAATTGGCGAAAAGCGCAGCTTTGGGCTCAGTTTTCACCTTCTTATGCCGGGCACTCAAGTGAAAAATGCCAGCAACACCTTCAATGACAACTCTTTCACCGGATACGTTCGGATGAAGCTTGCGGGCCATAAAAATAATGAAAACGCTGAAAACCCAAGTCGCCATCATCGGCGCCGGTCCCTCGGGGCTGCTGCTCGGTCAACTGTTGCACAACGCGGGGATCGAAACCCTGATTCTTGAGCGCCAGACGCCGGATTACGTGCAAGGGCGCATCCGTGCCGGGGTGCTGGAACAAGGCATGGTCGACCTGCTGCGCCAGGCCGGCGTGAGTGCGCGGATGGATGCCGAAGGCCTGGTGCATGAGGGCTTTGAGCTGGCGCTGAATGGGCAACTGACCCATATCGACCTCAAGACGCTGACCGGCGGCAAGACGGTGATGATCTACGGGCAAACCGAAGTCACCCGCGACCTGATGGCCGCGCGCCAGGCCAGCGGCGCGACAACGTTGTATGAAGCCGGCAACGTGCAGCCCCATGATCTGAAGAGCCCGGAGCCGTGGCTGAGCTTCGAACATAAAGGCGAGCAGTACCGGCTGGACTGCGACTACATCGCTGGCTGCGATGGTTTTCACGGTGTGGCGCGCCAGTCGATTCCCACCGAGGCATTGAAAGTCTTTGAACGGGTCTATCCGTTTGGCTGGCTGGGCATCCTCGCCGACACCCCGCCGATCCACGATGAACTGGTGTACGCCAAGCACGAACGCGGTTTTGCCCTGTGCAGCATGCGTTCACCGACCCGCAGCCGTTATTACCTGCAGGTGCCGGCGGATGAGTCGGTGGACGACTGGTCCGATGCACGCTTTTGGGATGAACTGAAAACCCGCTTGCCCAGCTCACTCACCGAACAACTGGTGACCGGCCCGTCCATCGAAAAGAGCATCGCGCCACTGCGCAGTTTTGTGGTGGAGCCGATGCAGTACGGCCGCCTGTTCCTGCTCGGCGACGCCGCCCACATCGTGCCGCCCACCGGCGCCAAGGGCCTGAACTTGGCGGCCAGCGATGTCAGCACCTTGTTCAATATCCTGCTCAAGGTCTACCGCGAGGGCCGAGTGGAATTGCTGGAAAAGTACTCACAGATTTGCCTGCGAAGGATCTGGAAGGCTGAACGGTTTTCCTGGTGGATGACCTCGATGCTGCATCAGTTTCCTGAGGCAGACGGCTTCAGCCAGCGCATTGCACAGAGCGAATTGGAGTATTTCGTGGACTCAGAGGCGGGGCGTAAAACCATTGCAGAAAATTACGTCGGACTTCCTTACGAGGCTATCGAATAGTCAGCTATCTAGTACACTGACGAGCATTCCCGTGGGCCTCCTTTTCCCGCGGGCCCTTGCTCGCAGGTTCTGCCGTGACCAACCTCAATCAGCCCGCCACACCCGCCGTGCGCAGTGTCCTTGTCGCCTTGATGATGGCGATCTTTCTCGGGGCCCTGGACCAGACCATCGTCGCCGTTTCCATGCCGGCCATTTCCGCGCAGTTCCATGATGTAAACCTGCTGGCCTGGGTGATCTCCGGCTACATGGTGGCAATGACCGTGGCCGTGCCGATCTACGGCAAGCTCGGCGACCTGTACGGGCGCCGGCCAATGATGCTGATCGGCATGGGGCTGTTCACCCTCGCTTCACTGTTCTGCGGCATGGCCCAGAGCATGGAGCAACTGGTGCTGGCGCGGATCCTCCAGGGCATCGGTGCCGGCGGGATGATTTCGGTCAGCCAGGCGATTATCGGCGACATCATCCCGCCCCGTGAGCGCGGGCGCTACCAGGGTTACTTCAGCAGCATGTACGCGGTGGCGAGCGTGGCCGGCCCGGTGTTGGGCGGCTACATGACCGAGTACCTGTCGTGGCGCTGGGTGTTCCTGATCAACCTGCCGCTGGGCGCGGGCGCCTGGTGGGTGGCCCATCGCACGCTGGTGGGGCTGCCGGTGCCGCAACGCAAGCCGGTGATCGACTACCTCGGCACCTTGCTGATGATCGTCGGTTTGACGGCGCTGTTGCTGGGTATCACCGAAATCGGCCAGGGCCATCATTGGCGCGACGATGAAGTGCTGGGGCTGTTGGTCTGTGCCGTGGTGGCGTTGACGGTATTTGTGTGGCACGAGCGTCGGGCGCGGGAGCCCTTGTTGCCGATGCACCTGTTTGCCAACCGCAGCGCGGTGTTGTGCTGGTGCACGATTTTCTTTACCAGTTTCCAGGCGATTTCCCTGACGGTGCTGATGCCGCTGCGCTACCAGACCGTCACCGGTTCCGGTGCCGACAGTGCCGCCTTGCATTTGCTGCCGCTGGCGATGGGCTTGCCGATGGGGGCGTATTTTGCCGGGCGCATGACCTCGGTGACCGGGCGTTATAAACCGATGATCCTGATTGGCGCCTTCCTGAGCCCGATCGCGATTTTCGGCATGGCGTTGAGTGCGCCTCAGGCGGTGGCGGTCACCAGTCTGTTTATGTTGCTGTGCGGGATTGCCGCCGGGATGCAGTTTCCGACTTCCCTGGTGGGTACGCAGAACTCGGTGGAGCAGCGGGATATCGGGGTGGCGACCAGCACCACCAACCTGTTCCGTTCCCTGGGCGGTGCAGTTGGAGTGGCATGCATGTCGGCGCTGTTGCTGGCGTTGTTGCAGGACTCCAGTTTTGCGCACCTGGCCAGTGGGGCGCTGGTCGCGGAAGGGAGTTCGGGGAATGTGCTGCTGGATGGCTTGAATGCGGCGCCTGGGCAGGCGCAGGATGCCTTGCGGGGGGAGTTGTTGATTACCTTCAGGCATTTGCTGATGGTCAGTGCCGGGGTGTCGTTGTTGGGGTTGGCGGCGGCGATTGCCATGCCTAATCGGGTGTTGCGGGGGCGGGAAGACAAGGCCAAATAGTTGGACCAATGAAGATTAAATGTGGGAGCGGGCTTGCTCGCGAATGCGGTCTGTCAGCTGATAAATAGGTTGGCTGATACACCGCATTCGCGAGCAAGCCCGCTCCCACATTCGATTGCGTTCCAGCATTTAAATAGCTGACATTCACGGGCTGTAATACCCCACAGCCACCATGAAATGTCCGGTTTTGCGCAAATACGCATGCTTGTTCTCAACCTTTCCGGTCACCGGATTTTTCCAGCGGTACTTGTATTCCCCCTGATCCTGCTCGGCCATGACCGCCAGGATCGGCTCACCTACCGGCTTCCCGTCGGGATCCTTGATCTTGCTGAAATCCGTATTCACCAACCGCGGAGTCGTGCCATGGGCCACGTAGCGCTGGGTGTCGAGGTCAACCACAAACACATACAAATCGTCCTGTAGAAAACCACCCTGCATGGCGTTGATCGCCTTGAGCGTCCCGGCCGGGTCTTTCTCCAGCGCCTTGACGGCTTTGTTTCGCAGCGCTCTGGCATGTTCCGGCGTCGCCCGCGGCAGGTAGTAGCCAACGGCCAAAATCCGCTGCCCGACGCGCTGGTAATACACATGTTTGCGTTCCACCTTGCCGTCATTCCAGTTCTGCCACCGGTAATCGGCCTGCTGGATGCCACTGCCTTCCGGCACCGCCAACGCCTTCTTGAACGACTTGTTCAGATCCGGCCCCAGTACCTCGGAAACATTGCGCCCGATCAACGCAGAAGAGGGCCCGCCACTCGCTAGCAGTACGCCCTTGGTGTTGACCACGAACACGTAACGGTCCTGGTCGACGAATTCACCCTGGCGGCTGAACGCCGCAAAAGCCTTGTCACCATTCGTCTGGTAATACGCCAAGGCCTTTTCCAGCAAGGCCTTGGCGGCTTGGGCATCCGCCTCCTCAGCGGTGGCGGCGTGCACCTGGCCAACACATAACAGCAGCAGCCAGGTGGCTCGGAGCATTGCCTTCATTACCCGTCCCTCGATCTTGTTGGTGTGCCAAGAGCGTAGACGGTTTGCCGGCAAATCAGAACGGTTTGGTCGGCAGGTATTTGCCATCCAGGGTGATCACCGCGCGGGAGCCGCCGTCCGGGTCTTCGACCTTCTTGATGTCCAGCTTGAAGTTGATCGCGCTGATGATGCCGTCGCCAAATTGTTCGTGCACCAGGGCCTTGAGGGTCGAACCGTAGACCTGCAGCATTTCATAGAAACGGTACATGGTCGGGTCCGTCGGCACGCCGCCCGGAAAGCTGCCGCGCAGGGGCACGGTTTGCAGCAGGCGGCTGGCGTCCTGGTCGAGGCCAAGCTTGTCGCAGACCACATCGGCAGCGTCCTTGGGCAGCGGATGCTGGCCGAGCAGGGCGGCGGTAACGAACGCCAGGCTCAGGCCGGTGCCGTCGGTGAGGTCCTGCCATGACAGGTTCTTGCGCGCCTTGATGTCGATGACGGTGTCGGCCAGGGCCAGGCGTGGGGATTGGGCGAATTGGGATTGCAGCATGGTGATGTCCTCTTGGGTTTGAATAAGGTTCAGGCGGCGTAGGCACGGGTGGCCGGGTGGTCGAGCAGCGACACGAAGCGCCCGCTGCGGCCATCCAGGGCGTCGATGGCGCCGCTTTCGATGTCGTAGACCCAGCCGTGCAGGCTCAGCCGGCCTTGTTCCAGGGCCAGGGCCACGGAAGGGTGGGTCTTGAGGTTGGCCAGTTGGGCGACCACGTTTTCCCGGACCAGCGAGTTCAGCCGGTCGGCATCCGATGCGTGAGCGCGGGCGGCATTGATCACCTTGGCCGACTCGGCGTGGCGCAGCCAGTTGGCCACGGCGGGTAAGTGGTCGAGGCATTTGCAGGTGGAGATCGCGGTCATGGCACCGCAGTCGGAGTGGCCGCAGATCACGATGTCGCTGACGCCGAGAACGGCTACTGCGTATTCGACGGTGGCCGACACGCCGCCAGGCTCCGGCCCGTAGGACGGGACGATGTTGCCGGCGTTACGGATCACAAACAGGTCACCGGGTTCCTGCTGGGTCAGCAGTTCCGGGACTACGCGGCTGTCGGAACAGGACACGAACAACGTGCCGGGGTTTTGCGTGGTAGCCAGGTGTTTGAACAGGTCGCTGCGTTGAGTGAAGGCTTCACCCTGGAACTTGCGGAAGCCGTCGATGAGATCTTGCATGGTGGTTCTCCTTGCGTCGCTGATGGGGCAAGGATGGAAGTTTTCAGCTATAGCGTCCAAGACCGGCTTATTATGGTTTCTATAAGTTATGCCTATAGTTGGAGCGCCTTCCATGTTGCTGCGTCATATCCGCTACCTGCTGGCCGTTGCCGAGCACCGTAATTTCACCCGGGCGGCGGAGGCGCTGCATGTGTCGCAGCCGACCTTGTCGCAGCAGATCCGGCAACTGGAAGACACTCTCGGTGCGCCACTGCTGGACCGTTCCGGCAGAAGCGTCAGCCTGACCGATGCAGGCGAGGCCTATGTGCGGTTTGCGCGCCTGGCCTTGCAGGATCTGCAGGCCGGCACCCGCGCCATGCATGACGTGCAGGACCTGAGCCGTGGCAGCTTGCGCCTGGCGATGACGCCGACATTTACCGCCTACCTGATCGGGCCGCTGCTGGCACGATTTAACGGGCTGTATCCGGGGATTACAGTGAGTGTCGAGGAGCTGACCCAGGACCGCATGGAGGCGGCACTGACGGAGGATTTGCTGGATATCGGCATCGGTTTTACCGGCGAGCATTTGCCGGATATCGAGTGTGAAGGGGTGTTTGTCGAGGCGTTGAGCGTAGTGGTGAGCGCCGCTCATCCCGGCATTGATCGACAGTCGTGGCTCCAGCAGCCGTTGGTGCTGCTGAATGCCGGCTTCGCCACGCGTCGCTATATCGATGAGTATTTTCGCAGCCAGGCGGTGAAACCGCTGATCACCATGGAGGCCAATTCCATCAGCGCGATTATCGAAATCGTACGAAATACGCAGTTGGCGACCATCCTGCCCAGCGCGATTGCCCAGGTGCAGCCGGGGTTGCAGGCGGTGCCGCTAAGCCCGCCGTTGCCGCAACGCACGGCGGCGTTGCTCAGCCGCAAGGGAGGCTATCGCAGTGCGGCGTGCAGGGCGTTTGTCGAGCTGGTCAGGGCGCAGCCAGCCACTGATTGATGATGCCGTCATACACGCCGGTCACCGTGCTCAAGTGCAGCCACTGGTCCACGTAACTCTTCCATGCGACATCATCGCGGGGCAGCAGGAACGCTTTTTCGCTGTACTGCATGTACCGCTCGGGATTCACCGCGCACAGTCCCGGCTTGAGCTTCTGCTGATACCGCGCCTCGCTGGCGTCGGTGATCATCACGTCCGCCTTGTTCGCCAGCAGTTCCTCGAAAATCGTCACGTTATCCGGGAACAGCGTCAGTTGTGCCTTGCCCAAATGCGCCCGCGCAAATACTTCATTGGTGCCGCCCGCAGGCTCGATCACGCGTACCTGCGGCTGATTGATCTGCTCCACCGTCTGATAGCGCTGCACATCGGCGCAACGCACCAGCGGGATCTTGCCGTCGACGCCCAATGGTTGGCTGAAAAACGCCTTTTTCTGCCGCTCCAGGGACACTGAAATACCACCCACCGCAATATCACAGCGCTGGGCCAGGAAGTCCGGCATCAGGGTTTTCCAGGTGGTCGGCACCCACTTCACCTGCACCCCAAGGCTCTTGGCCAGGGACTGGGCCATCGAAATGTCGATGCCTTCGTAGCTGCCGTCCGGGCGCAAATAGCTGTAGGGCTTGTAGTCGCCGGTGGTACAGACGCTCATTTCGCCGCGCTGGAGCACTTCATCCAGGCGCGACGCAGGGCTGTCGGCCAGGGCCTGGGCAGACAGGCCGGCCAGCAGGGAAAGGGTCAGCAATGCTTTCATGCGGTCGGGTCCTTGGGCATGGGCAGGGCCGCCATTATTTGCAAATGTTTAGCCACGGCACAACCAAACTCCATCAAGACTGGATTTAACGGCTTAACCTCGCGTGTGAGGCTGCCCGGCATCTCTTTACTGTGAATCCCGCATGGACGGTTCCCCCGACACACACCCTGAGACATCGCCAGGCGCCACCGCGTCCAGCCGTCCGGATGGTCGTCGAGTCACCGCTGATGCCCTCCCTTCCGAACTCGCCTTCTGGGCGCTCTGGCACTGCCGCCACGCGCGCCCACCGGACACCTTTCTCCTACGTTGATTTGCCCGAATGGATGCCCCGCGCATCTGCCCGGCAGCGCCCGCGCGCCTGCCTGACGCGAACGTATGAGAATGCCCATGAGCACGCCCTTTGCCACCCTGCACGAAGCCCAGTCCTTTCTTGAGCAGAACCCGGATATCGAGATGTTCGAGCTGTTCATCCTCGACAACAACGGTGTGCCTCGCGGCAAACTGCTGCACCGCGATGAACTGCTGGCGGTCTATGAAAGTGGCCGGCCGCTGCCGAGTACCATCCTCGGCCTGACCATCAATGGCGACGACGTGGAGAACTCAGGGCTGGTCTGGGAAGTCGGTGATATCGACTGCCGTGCCTACCCGGTCAGCGGCAGTTTGCAGCGCATGCCGTGGCGCCTGATCCCGACGGCAGCAGTGCAAGTCAGCATGCACCCCACCGAAGGCATGCCCGCTACCGTGGCCGATCCCCGGCACCTGCTGGCCAGGGTGATTGACGACCTCAAGGCCGACGGCTATTACCCGGTGATGGCGGCGGAGCTGGAGTTCTATTTGCTCGACCAGAAACCCGACAGTAACGGCCGCCCGCAACCGGCGCGGGATGTCGACGGCGGGCGCCCGCGCTCGACCCAGGTCTACGGCCTGCGGGAGCTGGAGCAGATCGAACCGTTCCTCGCCGACCTCTACAGCGCCTGCAAACTCCAGGGCATCCCGGCGCGCACGGCGATTTCCGAATACGCCCCGGGCCAGGTGGAAATCACCCTGGAACATCGCAGCGATGCCCTGCAAGCCATGGACGAGGCGGTGCGTTACAAGCGCCTGGTCAAGGGCGTAGCCCACAAGCACGGGATGACCGCGTGTTTCATGGCCAAGCCGTTCGACGATCTGGCCGGCACCGGCATGCACATGCACGTCAGCCTGGCGGACCGCGACGGCAATAACCTGTTTGCCAGCGAAGCGCCCGACGGCACGCCGCTGTTGCGCCACGCGGTGGGCGGCATGCTCAGCACCTTGCTCGACTCGTTGCTGATGTTCTGCCCCAACGCCAACTCCTATCGACGCTTCCAGACCAACAGCTACGCGCCGCTGGCCGCGACCTGGGGCGTGGACAACCGCACCGTCACACTGCGGGTGCCCGGCGGACCGGCGTTTTCCCGGCATATCGAACACCGTATCTGCGGCGCCGACGCCAACCCGTACCTCGCGGCGGCCGCGATTCTGGCCGGTATCCACCGGGGCATCCGCGAACAGCGCGACCCCGGCGCGCCGGTGGAGGGCAACGGTTATGCCCAGGCCAAGGAGTTGCTGCCCACCGATTGGCTGACCACCTTGCGTGCGCTTGAAGGCTCGGTTTGGGCGCGTGAGGCGTTCGGCGGCGAATTCCTCGGCGTGTACCTGGCGGTCAAGCGGGCCGAATACCGTCAGTTCATGGGCGAGGTGGGCGAGCAGGATTGGCGCTGGTATCTGCACCAGGCCTGAAGATGAAGGCGCTGATCACAGACAGTTAACAGACAGGCAGCGGGCTGGATACTGGATCTGCATTAACGGCGAACAATCCTTCGACCTTTTTTTCACGAGACGGTGGTTAAGCTGCGAATGTCTGATCCATTAACAGAGTCGTGTGATGCCGTCGCAACCGCCGTCTTCCATCGAGATTGAATTTGCCGAACGCGCTGGCCAGCAGCATGCCCTGGTCTGCGCCGACACGCGTCCGCCGGGGCTGTTGCGGCGCCTGGGGTTGTGGCGCGATGAGCAATTGGTGCGCCGTGCACTGAAGATCGCCGGCGAGCCAGGGCTGATTCTCGACCTGGCGTGCGGCTCCGGGCGCTTTTGGCCGGTGCTGGCCGAGCACAGCAACCGGGTGATCCTGGCGTCGGACAACTCCCAGGACATGCTCGACCACGCCCGTACCCACCACGCGCCGGGCTTGCTCAAGCGGATCAAGACCTTCCAGGGCTCGGCATTTTCCATCGGCCTTTCGGCCAACGCGGTGGACTGCATTTTTTGCCTGGAGTTGTTTCGCCATGTGCCAACGGCAGAAGGGCGCCTGGCCCTGCTCGGTGAGTTTCATCGGGTAAGCCGCGACACGGTAATTGTTTCGGTCAACAGCGACAGCGGCTACCGGGCGTTGCAGCCTGGCCCGGCGGCAGTTGCCAGCCACCGGGCGCAAGTGGAGGCGGAGTTTCGCCTGGCGGGTTTCAAGGTCCTCGGTCAACAGGAGTTCATGCCCGGCTCAGCCATGTGGCGGGTGTATGTCCTGCGTAAGAGAGGATAAGTACCGACTGTCGGACTATTCTTCAGCTCCTATAAGAGTTTTCATGGCGGATGCTGTACTGCGAATGCTCGCAACTCCCTTTCGCGATATATACTGCGCGCCATTCTTCAAGGGAGAGCCGTGTGGCCATCGATATTCACTGGATCTGCGACAACGATAGCCTCGGCCAGCACTGCGCCGAATGGCAGCAGTTGCCATTCGTCGCCCTCGACACCGAATTCATGCGGGTCGACACTTTTTATCCCATAGCCGGGCTGATCCAGATCGGTGATGGCGCGCGCGCTTACCTGATCGACCCCCTGACCATCGACAACTGGCAACCCCTGGCCGCCTTGCTGGAGAACCCGGCGGTGATCAAGGTGGTACACGCGTGCAGCGAAGACCTGGAAGTGTTGCTGCGCCTGACCGGCAGCCTGCCGGTGCCGTTGTTCGACACGCAACTGGCGGCGGCCTACCTGAACCTCGGTTTCTCCATGGGCTATTCGCGGTTGGTGCAAGCCGTCCTCGATATCGAGTTGCCCAAGGGCGAGACCCGCTCCGACTGGTTGCAGCGGCCATTGTCCGAGACGCAAATCAGCTACGCCGCCGAAGACGCGGTGCACCTGGCAGAAGTCTACACACGCCTGCGCCCGAAGCTTTCCGACGACAAATACGCCTGGGTCCTGGAAGACGGTGCCGAACTGGTGGCCAACCTGCGCCGCGAAGTCGACCCGTACGAGGTTTATCGCGACGCCAAGCTCGCCTGGAAACTCTCCCGTGCCCAGCTCGCCGTATTGCGCGAACTGTGCGCCTGGCGCGAACAGCAAGCCCGTGCCCGTGACCTGCCGCGCAACCGGATCATCCGTGAGCACTCGTTATGGCCCCTGGCCAAATCCCAGCCGGATAACCTCGCCGCGCTGGGCAAGATCGAAGACATGCACCCGCGCACCGTGCGCCAGGACGGCGAGTTTCTGCTGGGCCTGATCAAGCGCGCCGGCAGCGTGCCCATGGACCAGTGGCCACCGGCGGTTGCCGAGCCATTGCCGGTGGACGCCGCCACGCTGATCAAGCAACTGCGCGCCCTGGGCCAGGCCGAGGCCGAACGCCTGGACATGGCGCCGGAACTGATGCTGCGCAAGAAAACCCTTGAAGCCCTGGTCAAGAGCGGCTACCCCGAGGGGCCTTACCAATTGCCAGATTCGCTGCGTGGCTGGCGCCGCGAACTGATGGGCCAGGCGCTGCTGGACAGCCTGGCCACTGCCGGAGAACAGCCTTGAAACGTATCTGCTCCATCTATCGCAGCCTCAAACGAAACGAGATGTACCTCTACGTGCTGAAAAGCGATGCACTGGAGCGCGTGCCGGAAAGTCTGCTGGCCGCCTTCGGCAAGCCGCACCACGCCTTCGACCTGGTGCTGAGCCCGGAGCGCAAGCTGTCCCGCGAGGACATCACCGTGGTTCTGGAGAACCTCGAAAAGCAGGGTTACCACCTGCAAATGCCGCCGGCCGAGGACGAGTACATCGAACACTTGCCCGAAGAGCTGCTGCGACGCAATGACCCGATGTGATCGGTCAGTGCCCCGTCCGGGGCACATTCATCAATGGAATTCAATTTTTGGCGGCGGCCGCACGGTACAGTGAACTGGACCGGCGGCCGCCTGCAGTGTTTTTGAAAGGTTTGAACCATGCGCGTTCTGATTGCTGAACACGATCACCCGCTGTACGCCCGGCTGCTGCGCGAAGCGGCGCCGGACCTTGAGGTCATGACCAGCGGCGACTCCGCCGAATTGTCGCGCCTGGCGGCCGATTGCCCGGTGTGGCTGGGCCAGCCGGATCTTCTGGCCACCTTGCTGCGCCAGGGGCACCAGCCACAATGGCTGCAATCCACCTGGGCCGGCATTACGCCGCTGCTGGCCGACGGCCTGCCGCGGGATTACCGCCTGACCCGCGCCGTGGGCATTTTTGGCCAGGTGATGGCCGAATACGTGCTGACTTACATGCTTGGCCATGAGCGTGAAGTGCTGGCGCGGCTGGTCAGCCAGGTCGAGCGCAAGTGGGATAACCGCATGGGCCAGAGCCTGGCGGGGCGCAAAGTGCTGATCGTCGGTACCGGTGATATCGGCCGCAGCGTTGCGCAATTCCTGCAGCCGTTTGGCGTTGAGCTGTACGGCATTGCCAGTGAGGCCCGTGAGCAGGCGCCGTTTGTCGAAGTTGCCGGGCTCGAGGCGTTGCCGCGCCTGGTGGGTGAGGTGGACTACGTGGTCAACCTGCTGCCCAACACACCGAACACCCATGATTTGTACAATGCTGCGCTGTTCAAGCAGTTCAAGCCGACCGGGTTGTTTATCAACGCCGGGCGCGGCGTGGCGGTGGTCGATGCAGACCTGGTGGAAGCGTTGAAGGAAGGTCATCTGGCCGGCGCGGTGATCGACGTTTGCCGTCAGGAGCCATTGCCACAGCGCCATCCGTTCTGGACTGCCTGGGGCTTGCTGTTGACCGGCCACAGCTCGGCGCCGACTTCGCCGGGGATGATGGTGCAATTATTTGTCGAGAATTTGCGCGCGTACCAGGCGCAGGAAACGTTGCGCGGCGAAGTGAGTTTCGAGCGCGGTTACTGACAGCGCGAAGGCCCGGCAACGCGTGTTGCCGGGCGCTTACAAATTTCTGCAAACACTAATCAGATGTTCGTTTCGCAGGCCGTATGTGAGGCTCGTACCCCTCTCCAGATGGGTACATTCTCATGTTGAATGCTGGCACTGTGTCTCTCCCTCCACGGGTAACTCCGCAACTTTCCCTGCTTTCTACCGAGCCGGCGGCGCTCCCTCTATTGCCCTCTGCTCTGGGTGCTACGGCCGATCGCGATACGCAGGCCCTCGCCCCAGTCCCCCGGCAATCCGGTCTCACCGCGGCGTTGGGCGACCGCGAGAATCTGCGGACACTGGGCCAGAAGCTCAACGAAATCGCCAGCCGTCTTGGCGTGAATGCCAGCCCTCAAGCGGTGCTGGCCGCGCTGCAAACGACACCGATGCAAATACACCCCGACTCGTCCTACCCGACCCAGGCGGGTAAAGCGGCGACGGTAGAGACCTTTCTCGGAAGTATCGGCTTGGGGTTGCCCACCAATCATTTTCAGCTGACCGGTCATGCCCATGCGGTGAGTGACAGGGCACTGGAGCATCCGCTCGGCAATTTTGGCGGCGGGTTGTCCTGGCCTGTTCCCATGAGCGCCGCTGAACAGCGCAGGGTACTGGCGGCGGCTACCGACCATGGCAGCCAGAACCCCAATGCACCACACATCGGCGCAAGCGTGGGTGTACTGGAATATCTGAACGCGAACCAGCCGTTGTCGGGCGAGGCATTGGCTGATCCTGCCAAGGCACTCGAAACCCTCGTCAGCTCCACCCGCGGGCAGGCACTGGGGCAAGCCATCCGGGATCAGCTCGGGGGCGTCGCCACCGATGCCAGCGTGAACGAATACGCACTGAGCGCAATCCACCTGCTGCTGGATCCCGAGTCCATTACGGCGCCGCACCGTAACCGTGTGGCAGGTTTCGACCTCGCGCAACACGCCCACTGGGGCAGGCCGGCTTCGGCAGTGCTCGAGCGCCTGAGCACTTTCCTGCACGAAAATCACCAGACCAGTCCCGAGATGGCCAAGGCCGGCGCCTATTTGTTACTGGCACGAAAGGCGCCCGAGTTTTTGATCAAGGACATCCCCGACCGCGTGACCTACGGCAGCCCTGCCTGGGTAAGCCTCGCGGTCGCAGCGGCGGCCATAGAGGCGCAGTTCCCCGGAAAGGTGGCGCACATGACCTTTGCCCAAGTCATGTCCAGCGCGGAAAACGCGATCCTGACGAATCGAGCCGCCGCCGAACATGCACAAAAGGCGGCATTGGTGGACTGGGCCGTGGTCAACGGGATCGTCACATGCCAGCCAGGTGATCGTTACAGCGACGATGAGATAGACCGTGCAAGGACGGCATTCAACGCACAACTGAAGTCGACGCTTGCGGCTACCGGTTTGTTGGAAGCCGAGATTCCAAGCCGTAAAGACATTGCGTTGGCCCATTTGAAGGAGCGGTTTGGCGAACACGTACCTTTTGAAGAGAAACGACTGAAGGTCGTTGACTCGAAACAACCGTCAGCCCAACCACTTTATGATCCGAACCGGGCGCCCGGCGGGCTTTTCTCGTTGTTGGACATCGCCATGAGCGGACTTGGCCAATACCCATGGGAAACCAGGGACTCGAGCATTGCCGAGGCAATCAGGAAAAACACTTATGAACTGGGCCTCGACTTCATCTCGAAAAAACGGCAGGGCGCGGAAAACAAACTGTGGGTCAAGGCCACCGGAAGGAATGGCAACACCGTTTATGAAATTGATTTGAACGCAGGTGCAATCAAGTCGGTGCCGGCCTCGGAGTTAACAACAAAACGTGAGCGGCAGGCCAACAAGGAGTTCAAGACGGAGCCCTTCAAGCCCAAGACCGTGAGCGAGGCTGCCCTTGGCCAAAAGAGCCAGGACGGCTTGTCAACGCCGCCCCCCAGTTTTTCCAGTGCGCGAACCCAGCACATCGCCGATGCCTTTGTTGAGCATCTTGATCTCGACAGTGATGACATAAAAACCTATGCCCGGGGTGTCACCTCGTTCGATAAACAAATGGCAACCGAGTGGAACGTCACCCACTTTTTTCTTGACCTGATTCCGCTCAGGTCAGCCATCGCGAATTTTTCCAGGGGCAACCACCTGGAAGGGGCCAGTGACCTGGCGCTGGATGTCTTTGGTTTCGTCACGGCGGGCGCGGGTGTGGCGGCGAAAGTCACGAAGGCGGGAGCCAAGGTCGCGAGCGCCGCCGCCAAGGCCATTCAAGTGGCAAAAGTCATCGGTGTGGCTGCCATTCAAGCATTCAACCCATTGGATGGCTTCAGCGAACTGGTCGCGGGCGGTGCCCGATTGCTGGGCAAAGGCGCCAACTTTGTACGCGCCACGGGTGCAGAGGTGGTCAACAAGCTCAGGGGCGCGAGCGGCAGCTATGACCTGTTGAAGGCTGCCAGTAAACACTATGACGCAGCAGCGACGGGTACCTTCAAGGTCGCCGGGCAAAGCGTTGATGGAGGCGCGGTACTCCAGAACGGTCGATGGTATGCGTTTGATGTGGACAGGATGCGGCCTTACGGCAGCCCTCTTGAAGGCTTCACCGCAAAAACGAGTGCGATGGATGGGGCGATCATCACCACGCCTGCCGAGCCGGGCAGCGCCCTGAACAACCGGTTGCTTGGCGACTACAGCGTGGCCGAATCGAAAATAGCCGGGCTTGCGCGCAACAGTCAGGGGATCTATGTGGCGGCGGACGGTCACTTGTCCCACATCCGCCATACCGATACTGCCGGCAACACTGCGGTCTACGAAGTGCGGCAAGTGACTCGCACCGCCGACGGTGCCGTACAGGCGCAGATTTATCACAACAACCGGCAAACGCCGCTGCTGGTGCAGCACCTGCAGGGGGACCAATGGCAGCGCCTGGGGGCACGCGGCGGTAACCCGCCTTCTGTGGCATCAGACCTGGGGCCGGAAATTGGCGGGGGCGGTGAGGGGACGATCTACGACAGTCTCGACGGGAAAAGTGTCTATAAGGACTATGGCCCTTCATCCATGACTTCTGCCGACGACTTTGTCGATAACGAGACCCTGTGCCTGAACAGCTATTACGGTGACGGCTTTGCAACCACGATATTTGAAAATGGTCGCCGTTATTTGAAAATGGGCAAGCTGGACGGGGTGGATGTAAATACCCTGGCAAGGGGAAGTTTGCCCCCAGAGGCCAGGCTTTTACTGGATGACGCATTTCGGCGCATGGAACAGAAAAATCTTTACCACAACGATCTGCATTTAAGTAATTTCCTGTATTCAGCGAGGGATAATAAAATCTATCCAGTGGACTTGAACGCAAACGGTCTTGAAGACATGACACCGTTTCTCGCCAATATGTACAAGCGTGATCGAGACGAGCTGCGCAGGGCCTATTACGCGCTGATCGCCAAGGCGTAGCTGCACTTGTGGCGGGTGTACCCTGCTGTGATCGCAGCAGCAGGGTTTTGACGTGACCGTCAACGACTGCCAGAGCGTGTTCAGTCCTGGTGGTTGAAGTCGCCTTCGGACACCAGCTCGTTCAATGGACGACGCGGGCTCGGGGTTTCCCGGGCTTGCAGGTAGTCGGCCAGGGTCGATTTGTCGCCGAGCTTGCCAATCGCCACCGCAGCGTGCAGGGCGTAACCTTCAGGAATCTTCAGTTCCTTGCGGGTCAGTTCCTGGTCGAAACCGGCCATGCCGTGGGTGTGCCAGCCGCTGAGGCTGGCTTGCAGCGCCAGGTGGCCCCAGGCCGAGCCGGTGTCAAAGGTGTGCCACAGGGCCGGGGTTTCTTCGGTGGCACCAGGCACGGCAAAAGTCGTCTTCGACGCGACGATCACCAGGGCTGAGGCATGCTGTGCCCAGCCACGGTTGAATTCGTTCAGCAGGCCCAGGAAACGTTCCCAGTTCGGCGTGTCGCGGCGCGCATAGAGAAAACGCCATGGCTGCGAGTTGTAGGCCGAAGGTGACCAGCGCGCGGCTTCGAAGAAGCTCAACAGGGTGTCCACCGGGATGCTTTCGCCGGTGAAGGCGCGCGGCGACCAGCGGTCGGTGAATTGTGGGTGGATCGGATAGTCGGCGACGCGTGGGTTGCTGCTCATTGGGCTGATCCTGATGAAAAACCGGGGTTCAAAACTACTTCGCCGCCGGGTGGCTGACAAGTCTTGTTCTACCGACAGTCGTAAGCGCTTGGCCCCGGGGGCCATGGGCACTAGACTGGCGGCCTTTTAACATACCGATATTGATGTAGAGCCATGGCCGCCAAAGTCGAACCTTTCTGGATCCGCAAAACCCTCGAACAACTCGACCAGGACGAGTGGGAGTCGTTGTGCGACGGCTGCGGCCTGTGCTGCCTGCAAAAGCTCGAGGATGAAGACGACAACAGCGTCTACTACACGCGCATCGCCTGCAAACTGCTGGACCTGAAAACCTGCCAGTGCACCGATTACCCCAACCGTCGCGCCTCGGTGCCCGATTGCATCCAGCTCACTCCGGGCCAGGCCGACCAGTTCAAATGGCTGCCGCCCACCTGCGGTTACCGGCTGGTCAGCGAGCGCAAGGATTTGCCGCTGTGGCACCACCTGGTCTGCGGCGATCGCGACGCTGTGCACCAGGAACGCATTTCCCAGTCCGGGCGCATGCTCAGCGAAGGCAGCGTGCCCGAGGATGACTGGGAGGATTACCTGATTTTTCGTGCAGGCTGAGAAGGAGTGTGTATGACGGTTGGAGCCAGGCTGGCGGCGAGCCTGCTGTTGTTGGTATTGAGTGCGCCGGCGTGGGCGGCGAAGAAAGTTGACCTGGACTATCACGTCAAGCTGTTGCCCCAAAGTGATCAGGCAGAAGTGCGCCTGAGCCTGTCCCAAGGCTCGGCGGTGCGCAGCCTCAACTTCGACCTGGGCCGCGACGGCGACTACAGCGACTTCAAGGCCGATGGCCAGTGGCAAGTGTTGCCGGGCAATACCCCGGGTGACAGCCGCGGCCTGTGGCAACCGAGTGCCGACAAGGCCAGCCTGACCTACCGTGTACGCCTCACCCACGCGCGCAAGAAAGGCGTCTATGAAGCGCGGATGACGCCGAGTTGGGCGCTGTTTCGCGGCGAGGACCTGGTGCCCACTGCACGTCTGGATCAACAGGACGGCATTGAACTGGTGTCGCGCCTGGTGTTTGAACTGCCTGCCGGCTGGAAAAGCGTCGAGACGTCCTGGCCGCGCATCGGCAAGAACAAATTCCGCATCGATAACGTTTCCCGCCTGTTTGACCGGCCCACCGGCTGGATGCTCGCGGGTACGCTGGGCAGTCGCAGGATGCGCCTGGGGGAAACCGAAATCACCGTGGCGTCGCCCAAAGGGCAAGGCATGCATCGCATGGATGTGCTGACCTTGCTGACGTTTGTCTGGCCGCAAGTGCAAGCGGCATTCCCACGGCACCCGGCGAAATTGCTGGTGGTGGGCGCCAGTGACCCGATGAGGCGCGGTGCGTATTCGGCGCGGGACTCGATTTACCTCAACAGCCGAACGCCGTTGGTCAGCGAGAACGGTAGCAGCCCGTTGATCCGTGAAGTGGTGCAGGCTATCGGCCGCTTCAACGACCACCAGGGCAGCGATTGGATCAGCGAGGGCTTGGCGCAGTACTACGCCATTGAGCTGATGCGCCGCGCAGGGGGGATCAGCGACGATCGTTATGCCGCCCTGCAGGCCCGGCTGGCCAGCGAAGGCAAGGACGTGACCACTCTGCGGGTCGAGCACGCCAGTAGCGCGACCGTCTCACGAGCGGTGGTGTTGTTGCAGGAGCTGGACCGCGAGATTCGTGTGAAAACCCACAACAAGCGTTCGCTGGATGATTTGACCCAGGCGGTGATGCGCTTGAACAGCATCAGCACAAAGGAATTCGTGCAGCTGGGGGAGAGCATTATTGGCGAGTCGTCGGTAGTACTCGATACCAAACTGCTGCACTGAAACCAAGGTGGGAGCGGGCTTGCTCGCGAAAGCGGTGTATCAGAAACACAGTCAGTGACTGACACTCCGCTTTCGCGAGCAAGCCCGCTCCCACTTTTGATCGGGGTTAACCCACAGTTTTGCTGGCGTTTTCAGCCGCCACTTCAGCCTTGGTCTTGAGGTTTTTCAGTTCCTCACCGGCGCGTTCGATCTTGGTTCGCACGCTGTTCATTTCCTGGCGGCTGCGCTCCAGCAACTCTTTCGCCGAGCTATGCCCGCTGATCCCGCGTGCCAGCGCTACGCCGCCAATCGCCACCTGGATCAAACCGAAAAAGCCGCCACGGCGCAGGCCTTTGCCCATCATCACCACACCGCCAGCCAGGGAGCCGATGCGTTCCCAGCCCTGGACGTTTTGCGTGGGTTGGGGCTCGAACGGGGTGGACCGGATAACGGGTCGCAGGGTTTTGCTGTCGCTCATGATCTGTCTCCAACAAGGGCTGATTGATATGCAGCTGACTGCACACAGGCCGCGGATGTTCCCAAAAAATCAGTATTTGGGGCCCGAACGGGTGTTGTTGCCCTTGGCCAGACGGTCGTAAAGCACCACGTTGACGGTGGCGGCGAGGTTCATGCAACCGGTGGTCGGGATGTAGATCACGTCTTCACACCAGTCGCGAATCTCTTTGTCGAGGGAGCCGTCTTCCGGACCGAAGATATACAGCGCACGGTCCGGATGGGTGTATTCGGGGAGAGGGCGGGCGCCTTCCACCAGCTCGACGGCGACGGGGATGCAGCCCAGGGGCAGGATCTTTTTCAGGTCGTCGATACCGATCAGCGGAATGTCGTGGTGGACCTTCTTGGTGTCGGTAATAAAGTCCCGGGCCCGCTCATAGCGCTTGCCGGTGTAGAACACCGAGGCCACGCCGTAGCAGCCGGCGGCGCGCATCACCGAGCCGACGTTTTCGGGGGATTTGGGGTTGTACAGACCGATGCAGCTGTAGCGTTTATTGCCCACGGGAAAGGGTGCCTTCGAGAAAAACCGCGATTATACGGGGATTGCTCGAAAGGCGGTCAGTTTGAGCGGCACGTGTTGCAACACTGTGGCGAGGGAGCTTGCCGTGACAAAAGAGCTTGCTGTGGCGAGGGAGCTTGCTCCCGCTGGAGTGCGAAGCGCTCCCAAAAAACGTGGGGCCGCTACGCAGCCCAGCGGGAGCAAGCTCCCTCGCCACAACAAGCCTTCTCCCACTGCGAGCCTCCTTCCACAGCGAGCCATCTCCCACAGCAGGTCGTTCATTACATCGCTTCAGTCGTCTTTCTTCATCAACCCGGCCAACGCCGCAAACGGGTTGTGCGTCGCCTTGGCGATCGTCGGGCTGCTGGTGGAGCCTTCGCCGAAATACTGCTGGTCGGTATAACGCGAGTGTTCGTTGTCGTGGCAATACAGGCACAGCAACTCCCAGTTGGAGCCGTCCTGGGGGTTGTCGTCATGGTTGTGGTTGCGGTGGTGCACGGTCAGTTCGCTCAGGCGCTTGCCGGCGAATTCACGGGCGCAGCGGCCACACACGTGGGGGTACATCTTCAGGGCTTTGTCGCGGTAGCCCATTTCCCGGTCGCGCTGGGCATCGGCGAGGATGCGGTCCAGCTTGGCGGTGTGGGAGGGCGGGTTGGTCGAGCTCATCATGGCTCCTGTCTTTTAGTGGATCACGGATAGCGTTGATTCTAGCTGCTTGCGGGCTAATAAACCTCCGGCTTTTTCAGGCGCGGTCATGCCGGTGAGGGGGATTGTTTGTAGTATCGACGAACTGAATTCATAAGGAGCGGTACTCATGCGGATGCATTCATGGTTGTGGGCGCTGCTGTTGTGCGCCATCAGTGTTCAGGTCCAGGCGTTTTCCACGCCCCAGCCGGGCGAGGTGATCGATGTGGCGCTGGAGCAGCTCCACCCGACCCAGGCCGTCATCGGTTTTGATCAGATACATTACAAGCTGGGGGTATTTGCCGAGTCGCCCAAAAAAGTGTTCGACGAATACTGTGAAACCAACGGCCAGGGCGGTGTCGACAAGGTGCCTGAAGATGCCGATCTGCATAAGCCGGGCAGCTTCACCTGCAAAGACCCGGTAGGCGCTCACCCGGCGGATATGAAAACCGTGGTGGTCGGTCCCGCTGGCCAGTTGTACCTCACCGACGGCCACCACTCGTTCAGTACCTTGTGGGACCAGCCAGGTGCCGGCGCCAAACTGAAGATGTGGGTGCGGGTCACCGATAACTTCAGCGACAGTCCCGACCTGGCGACTTTCTGGAAACGCATGGAGCAGGGCCGCAAGGTCTGGCTCAAGGACGGCCAGGGCAAGACCATCACGCCTGAGCAAATTCCGGCACACCTGGGCTTCAAGGACCTCGGCGACGATATGTTCCGCAGCCTGGTTTACTTCTCCCGCAAGGCGTCCTACGGCAAGCCGACCTCTGGTGAGGTGGTGCCGGAATTCCTGGAGTTTTACTGGGGAGGGTGGTTGCGCACGCAGATTGACCTCGGCGCGTTCAACCTGAACAAGCAAGGCGGGTATGAAAAGGCAATCGAGGCGGTAGCCAAGCGCATGGTCAGCCTGGCGCCCGAGGCACCGGTAGGGGACAGCGGCTTCAGCGCCCGGCAGTTGGGCGGCTTCACGTCACTTGACCGCAAAGAACTGAACGATACGTTCAAGAAGAAAGTGCCCTACGTTATCGACAGTAGAAGTAACTAAGTGACGAACCGGCAGGGGCGGCCTTGTGCTGTTTCTGTCGGGCGTATAACGGCTTAATATACAGTAAAGATCCGGCAAATATCGATTTAAATGCCGTGGGGCATTTAATTGGCTTCAGGGTGATAAAGTGTTGGACTAACTTTGCCAGTTTGTTTAATGTGGCGCCTCTTGGCCTACTGCCGTTAGTGTGTTCTGTGGTGGCGTCAGGTAGTCAATACGTCAGGTCTTTCCTGGCGACTGTCAGTTTCCCGCAAACCGGGCTTTCCTTTCACGATATCAACCCCCGTGGTTGACGTTGTGGCGTTTCAAATCAGAAGCGCTCATCCAGAGCGTACTGCTTCCAATAACCGAAGTCGGGTGGTTGAAGTGTCTGATGATCGTCGTGCAAATAATAAAAGATCGACGCGTTACCCTGTTGTTATAACTTGAAGGTTCGGGATAGGTGTCCCGTGCAAGTTGTAAGTTTATGGTGCCCGTTAATAAACTTCTGATGTTCATCTCACTGACATTCACACTGCGTGAATGCAACGGCCTGCTTCAATTGAATACATGCAATTTTTTGTAGAGGCTGTTGTGTCTAAAGGCGTTGTTCTGGCGGTTTCCGCTTCCTTCCTGTTTGGTGTGCTGTATTTCTTTACCTCCCTTCTTGAACCCTTGAATGGCCAGCAGATATTTGGCTGGCGAATGCTCATCTCGTTGCCCTTCATGACGTTGCTGTTGTGCCTGTCCGGGGATTGGAAGTGGGTGCCGTTGATCTACAAGCGTCTGCGGGAGAAACCCGCATTGCTGCCTTGTGTCGTGCTCACCAGTGCCCTGGTGGGTGTGCAGTTGTGGATATTCATGTGGGCGCCCCTCAATGGCCACGGCCTGGATGTGTCGCTGGGCTATTTCCTGTTACCGCTGACCATGGTCATCACCGGGCGCATCGTTTACGGCGAACGCCTTTCCCATCTGCAAAAAATTGCCGCAGCGCTGGCGGCGGTGGGCGTGGCCAACGAGCTGTATCGCACGGGCGGGTTCTCCTGGACCACCCTGGTGGTGTGCGTCGGTTATCCGCTGTATTTCGTGCTGCGCAGGCGTTGTGGCACCGACAACCTCGGCGGGCTGTGGCTGGACATGATGCTGATGATTCCGGTCGCGCTGTGGTTCGTCCTCGGTAGTGAGCCCATCAACGAGACCCTGGCGCAGCGCCCGGCGCTCTATTGGCTGGTGCCACTCATGGGGTTGGTCAGCGCGGCGGCGGGTTATTCCTACATCCTGGCCAGCCGGCTGTTGCCGTTCAGCCTGTTCGGTTTGCTCAGTTACGCAGAACCGGTGCTGCTGGTGGCCGTGTCGCTGATGCTGGGAGACGCTCTCAAACCGGGCCAATGGATGACCTACCTGCCGATCTGGCTGGCGGTGGTGGTGTTGGTGCTGGAAGGCTTGAGGCATTTGAATCGACTGCGCCGGTCGATCTGACCTACGACCCGCGCAGTGAATTCAGGCGGCTGTTTCAGCCCTTGAGTTTCTCGGCAATCCAGATGGTATGCCGCGTGCCCTTGTTGCCATGGGCAAACACTTGCACTTCCTCGGCCTTGAAGCCGGCCTTGCGCAGTTTGTCGCTGAACTGCTTGTCGGCGCTGGCCGACCATACCGCCAGCACGCCCTTGGGCCGTAGCGCCTTGGCGCAGGCGCTTAGGCCACCGGCGGAATACAGCCAGCTGTTGGCTTTTTGCGTCAGGCCTTCGGGGCCGTTGTCGACGTCCAGCATGATTGCGTCAAACCCCTGGGGCTCGGCCTGCAGCACCTTGGCCACGTCTTCCATACGGATCACGGTGCGCGGGTCCAGCAGCGGGCGGCCGGACTTTTCCCCCAGGGGCCCGCGATTCCACTCGACCACGCCGGGCACCAGCTCGGCAACCACCACTTCGGCAGTCTTGCCCAAATGCTTGAGCGCTGCCGCCAGGGTAAAACCCATGCCCAGGCCGCCAATCAACACCCTGGAGCCGGGCCGACCGGCGACTTTGCGGCACGGAATCTCCGCCAGCGCATCCTCGGAACCGTGCATGCGCGTGTTCATCAACTGGCCACCGTCACCGCCCTGAATCTTGATGACAAAATCCTCACCGTATTCGAACAGGCACAAGGCACCGCCGTTGTCGGGGATCGGAGTGGTGTCCAGCAGAACGAAACGTTTCATGGAAATCTCATTGGGAAGGGCATTCTTGCGCGGTTGGGAGTAGCCTTACGACTTTACGGTCAGGCCATGGAGCCATCGATGAAGTGCAGCATTCTAACGGTCATTGTGTGGAGCGCGCTCGCCCTTGGCGGTGTGGCCCAGGCTCAGGAGTCGCAAACCGTGCCGATTACCCCCGCGCCCACGGCGGGTTCACCGGGTACTGCAACGCCCACGCCTTACCCGCAAGTCACGCCACCGGCAACGCCAAAGGCGGCCGGCAGCGGTGAGCCATTGTTGGCGCCGATCGTGCTGCCCGCGCCGCCGAAGGACCAGACGATCCCCGGCTTGCAGCAAAACGACATCAAGCCCAAGACCCCAGGCGGCTAAAACTGCTGTGACAGCAATTGCCCGTCCGCCATGCGCAGGCGCCTGGACAGGGCGATAGCAATCGCACGAATGATCTTGGCCGCGATTTTCGGTGCATCGTTGAGCATCTTTTCCAGGGAATCCTTGCCCAGGTTCAACAGCACGCAATCGCTGGCCGCCACACAGCTGGCGGAGCGGCGCTCGCCGTCCAGCACAGCCATCTCGCCAAAGGTCCGCCCGCTGCGCAAGGTGGCGATAGTCAGGCGCTGGCCTGCATGGTTGGTCTTCTGCACCGCCACCTGGCCTGAGTGAATGATGCACATGAAGGTGCCCGCGTCGCCCTCGAGGAAAATCACCTCATCGCGGGCGATGCTGCTGATGTTGAAATAGCCCGCCGCTACGTGGAAGTCTTCCGGCAGCAACGGGTCGAACAGGCCGCAATCCATCAGCATGTCGCGGATTTCGTTATTGAGTAAGGTCGGTTCTGGCATGAGGCTTACAGTCTTTGTCCATAAATCGTGCAGGGCGCGCCCGGCGGTCAAGTGTTCAGACCGGCCCGCCAGGCGGAGTTCCTTAAATCAGCCCCAGCGCCTTGAAAACAAATGCATATTCGAGTGCTACGTCACGTAATCCCTGGTAACGACCACTCATGCCGCCGTGGCCGGCGCCCAGCTCGGTCTTGAGCAGCAACAGGTTGTCGTCGGTCCTGGTGTCGCGCAGCTTGGCCACCCACTTCGCCGCTTCCCAATACTGCACGCGGCTGTCGTTGTAGCCGGCGATCACCAGCGTGGCCGGATAGGCCTGGGCGCTGACGTTTTCGTACGGTGCGTACGCCTTGATCCGCTCATACACCTCGGGCTCCTGCGGGTTGCCCCATTCGTCGTACTCGGTGATGGTCAGCGGCAACTCGGGGTCGAGCATGGTGTTGAGCACATCGACGAACGGCACTTCGGCAATCGCCGCCTGGAACAGCTCCGGGCGTTGATTGAGCACCGCGCCGATCAACAGGCCACCGGCGCTGCCGCCGCTGATGGCCAGTTGCTTGGAGGTGGTCAGGCCCTGGGCGATCAAGTGTTGGGCGCAGGCGATAAAGTCGCTGAAGGTGTTTTGCTTGTGCTCCTGCTTGCCGCCGCGATACCAGGCCTCACCCAGTTCGCCGCCGCCGCGTACATGGGCAATGGCGAAGGCCACGCCACGGTCCAGCAGGCTCAGGCGGGCGTGGGAGAACCACGGGTCGAGGCTGTGGCCGTAGGCGCCGTAGCCGTACAGATACAGGGGCGTCGGCTTACCCAACTGGTCGCGTCGGACGACAAGACTGATCGGCACCTGAGTGCCATCGGCCGACGTTGCCCACAGGCGTTGGCTGACGTAGTCGTCGGCGTTGAACACGCCCAGCACCGGGGTTTCCTTGAGCACTTGTTGTGCGCCGCCGGCCAGTTCCAGCTGACGAACCTGGGCCGGGCGGTTCAGGGCCTCATAGCGCAGGCGGATCTTGTCGCTGGCAAATTCCAGGCTGTTTTGCACATAGAGGCTGTAGGCCGCGTCCGGTAACTCCACGCGATAAGCGGCTTGCCCCTGTGGGTGCACTTCGATGATCGGCAGGCCGCCGATCCGCAGGCTCAGGGTCATGGCCCGGGCATTGAGGCTTACGCCATCGAGCATTACCGCGTCGTCGTGGGGGATCAGGTTCAGCCAGTCGTCCTGGGTCGGCACACTGCCGGTGTCGGCCGCCTGGAACAGCGCAAAGTTGATGCCGTCACGGTTGCTGCGGATAAACCAGGTCCACTGGTCGTCCAGCTTGCCGTGGTCGACGTCATATTCATGGCCTTCGACCCGTGGCGCCATGCAGGTAAACGCCTGCTGCGGCTTTTCGGCGTCCAGGGCCCAGATCTCGCTGGTGGTCTTGCTGCCCAGGGCCAGCAGCAATTGACGCTCGGAGCTGGAGCGGTAGCAGTGCAGGAAGAAACGTCCGTCAGGCTCGTGGAACACTTCTTCGGCGGCAGTGCCGTCCAGGCGATAGCGATACAGCTTGTGCGGGCGATGGGTGTCGTCCAGCTCGGTGAAGAACAGGGTCAGGCTGTCGTTGGCCCAGGTCATGCTGCCATCGCAGTCTTCAAACTCCAGTTCGCTGACCTTGCCGGTGGCCAATTCCTTCACATAGAGGGTGTAGATCTCTTCGCCGCTGGTATCCAGGCTGTAGGCCAGGCGCTGGTGGTCCGGGCTGATGCTGAAGGCGCCGAGGGAGAAAAAGCCGCCATTGGCCAGTACGTTCGGATCCAGCAGCAGCTCTTCCGCGCTTTCGTCGACCTGTTGGCTGTCGTCCGCCGGGCGCGGGCAGCGGTAGTGGCGGGCGTATTCGTCGCCGGCGGTGGTGCGGGTGTAATACAGGTACGGGCCCCAGGGCGAGGGCAGGGACAGGTCGGTTTCGAGGATGCGGCCCTTGATCTCCTCGAACAGGGTCTCGCGCAGCGCCTGCTGGTCGGACAATTGTGCTTCTTGCCAGGCATTTTCCGCCTTGAGGTAATCGAGCACCTCGGCGCTGTCACGCGCTTGCAGCCAGGCATACGGGTCGGTGCCTGGGGCCTTGCGGGCGATCGGGGCGGCAGTGATGTGGGTCGATGGGGGCATGGATCACTCTCTGTCTGGCGGTTGGCCGACGGCATTGCAGCCTCGGCACTGAAAAGCCGTTATCATAGCGGCCTGTTTGCCTACCTTGCCATGGACACCATGACCGAGAACGACTATCTGATCGCTTGGGGCCTCTACGCCTTCGCAGCCCTGGGTTGCCTGTTGGTGTGGTTTGCCATGACCCGCTGGATGTGGCGCTGGCTGCGCGAGCCACTGCGGTTGCTGGTGGCGGTGCTGCTGTTCAGCCCGACCATCGTCGACCCGGTGAAGACCCAGTTCGCCCCGGCCGTGGCCATCACCGCCCTGGACCTGGTGCTCAAGGTCGGCAACAACGCCTGGCGGGCGATCTCCGATCTGTTCATGTATTGCATGATCGCGTTCGGCGTGTACCTGGTGTTCGTGCTGATCCGCTGGCCCATCGAGCGTGCCGCCAGGGTTCGTCGTGAGCAGAAGGCCGCCGCTGCGGCAGCCGCTGCTGCCGAGCCGGAGGATGACGACGAACCCTTCGCCGATGAGCGTTACGGTCGCCCGGCACCTGTCAGCGGTATGCGGGTCGAACCGCGCCTTTAACGTTGTACGCCCTGTATCGAGAAGCCTGGCATGTGTGAATTATTGGGCATGAGTGCCAACGTACCGACCGATATCGTCTTCAGCTTCACCGGGCTGATGCAGCGCGGCGGACGTACCGGGCCCCACCGCGACGGTTGGGGCATCGCCTTCTACGAGGGCCGTGGCCTGCGGTTGTTCCAGGACCCGGCGGCCAGCAGCGAATCGGAAGTCGCGCTGCTGGTGCAGCGTTATCCCATCAAGAGTGAAGTGGTGATTGGCCATATCCGCCAGGCCAATGTGGGCAAGGTGTGCCTGTCCAATACCCATCCGTTCGTCCGTGAACTGTGGGGCCGCAACTGGTGCTTTGCCCATAACGGTCAACTGGCGGACTTCAACCCCCGCGCCACGTTCTACCGCCCGGTGGGCGATACCGACAGCGAAGCGGCGTTCTGCGATTTGCTCAACCGAGTCCGTGAAGCGTTCCCGGAACCGGTGGACATCGAACAGGTGCTGCCGGACCTGATCGCCGCCTGCAGCGAATACCGCAGCAAGGGCGTGTTCAACTGCCTGCTCAGCGACGGTGACTGGCTGTTCTGCTATTGCTCGACCAAACTGGCACAGATCACCCGGCGTGCGCCATTTGGCCCTGCACGGTTGAAAGATGTCGACGTGATCGTCGATTTTCAGGCCGAAACCACCCCCAATGACGTGGTGACGGTAATTGCCACCGAACCCCTGACCGAAAACGAGACCTGGACCCGCTACGAACCGGGCCAGTGGAGCCTGTGGCGGCGCGGCGAATGTGTCAGCCAAGGTAAAACGGAATAAGGACGTCGAATATGTTGCTCAGCTATTTGCGACTGGTGTTGTTTGCCGTGGGGCTGTTGGTCGGTGTGCAGGTGCCGGGGTTTATCAGCGACTACGCCAAGCGCGTCGAAGCCCACTTGATCGAAGCCCAGACCGGCTTGCGCGGCTTCGATGCCACGGCGCAACAGTTCTTCAACGGTGACTTGCAGGCGCTGGTGGCCCATTACCGTGCCAGTGACGACCCGGTGTTTCGCAGCGATGCCAACAGCCTGGGCACCTTGCTCGACCGCCAGGCAGCGCTGGATAAGCAGTTCCAGGCGATGCAGGGCCCGTGGTACATCCGCGCGCTGCAAGTGGCGGTGGCCGCCGACCCGGCGATTCGCCAGGAAACCTGGAACGGCTACAGCTACATGCTGTTGCTGACCCCGGAAGCCATGGGCTGGGGCCTGGGCGGGGCGATGTTGTTGTCGTTCGGCATCGAGTGCCTGTTCCGCCTGATCGACTGGGTGGTGTTGGGCGGCAAGCGCCTGCGCCAGAGCCGACCGATTGAAGAGCGGGACCTCAAGGGGCTTTAAAGGCTGACGCGGTCAAATTGTGGGAGCGGGCTTGCTCGCGAATGCGGTGCGTCAGTGACATATGGGGTGGCTGGCACACCGCATTCGCGCGCAAGCCCGCTCCCACAGTTTTAAATCGGTTCCTTCAGTGGCATGGGTTTGCTCAACACCATCAAGTCCTCGCCCACCTTCTGCGCATACTGCTGCACCACGCTCTGGCACAGCGCCACAATCTCCTCCACCAACTCCACGCCCACTCGCCACGACACCACCACCTGCAGGTTCGGCGGCCGTTGTTCCATGGGCAGCATGGTCAATTCACCTCGTGCCAGCTCTTCACTGACCAATACGGGCGGGAACGCACCAATCCCGAACCCGTCCCGCAGCAGGCGGGTGATCGCTGACACCGAGTTCACACAGTTCATCCGTGGGGCGGATACGCCGTTAGCCTGCATCAGGCTGAGCACGTCCTGGTGCGGACAGGAGTTTTTCGAGTAGGTGATGATGCGCTCCTGGGCCAGTTCGGCGAGGGACGCGTAGTCGCGGTTGTAGATCGAGTGGCTGGCGACGATCCAGCCCATGGGGTGGCTGGCCAGTTCCAGGCTGCGCAAGGTTTCCTGGCGCAGCAGGTCGGTTTGCAGGATCAGGTCGAGAAAGCCTTTTTGCAACTGATCGCTGAGGTTCAGCGCGGTATCGGCGACCAACTCGATTTCTACCCGCGGAAAGTTGTCCGTCAGTTCTGCCACCAGCGCGCTCAGCCAAGTGTGGATCACCGTGTCCATCACTCCGATGCGGATACGCCCGACCTTGCTGCTGGTGGTTTCCAGGGACTGCTTGAGCCCTTGCATGGTCGCCATCATCTGCTCGGCATAATCGAGCACCTTCAAGCCTTCCGGCGTCAGGCTCACACCTCGGGAATCGCGCAGGAACAGCTTCACCCCCAACTCGCTTTCCAGCACGGCGATGCGGCTGGAGATCGAGGCCTGGGTGGTGAACAGCTTCTCTGCCGTGAGGCGAAAGCTCTTGAGCTTGGCCACCCAGACGAAGGTTTCGAGGAACTTCAAATTCATGGGATCAACTTTTCTTATGCATGGATTGTTTTTTATTAGTTGGACGCAGCGTGCCGCAACCGCCAAAAATCGAGCTGTCTCACGATAAGCGTCGTTGGGGCTCGGGACAACATCGTTGCGAGATCTTGGTAAAAGATCCCACACTACAAAAAAATAAAGCCTACAGGAGCCCTACCGTGAGCCGCCTGCTATTGAACTGCGACATCGGCGAAAGCTTTGGCAACTGGACCTTGGGTCTGGACGCCGAAGTCATGCCGTTCATTGATTGCGCCAACGTAGCCTGCGGTTTCCACGCCGGCGACCCGAGCATCATGCGCAAGACCGTCAGCCTGGCCTTCGAGCATGGCGTGCAGGTGGGCGCGCACCCGGCGTACCAGGACCTGCAGGGTTTCGGCCGCCGCTCCATGGCCTACACCCCGCAGGAAATCCAGGACCTGTTGCACTACCAGGTCGGCGCCCTCGACGGTATTTGCCGGGCCCAGGGCGGGCGGGTCAGCTACGTCAAACCCCATGGCGCGATGTACAACGACATGATGGCCAAGCCTGCGCAATTGCGAGCGGTGATCCAGGCCGTCGCGGCCTACGACGCCAGCCTGCCATTGATGCTGATGGCCACCCGTGACAACAGCGCCGCCCAGGCCTTGGGTGACGAATATGGCGTGACCCTGTGGTTCGAAGCCTTTGCCGACCGTGCCTACGACAGCGCCGGCCATCTGGTCTCCCGCCAGTTGCCGGGCGCGGTGCATCATGACCCGGAAAAGATCATCCAGCAGGCCTTGATCATCGCCCGGGGAGAACAGTTGGTCGCCAGTGATGGCAGTCCGTTGCACCTGCAAGCCAATACCTTGTGCGTGCATGGCGATAACGCCAGCTCAGTGGCTGCCGTGCAGCGCATCCGCGAGGCGTTGACCCCAGCATGAAGCCACGGATTGAAGTGGTGGCCATCGACTGCCTGATGGTGCGCCTGTTTGAGGTGATCGCCGAAGACAACATGCCCTGGATGCTCGCCGCCACCCGCCGTTTGCGCGAAGGTTTTGGCCCGGCGCTGGTGGACCTGGTGCCGTCCTACACGACCCTGATGGTGCACTACGACCTGCTGGCGCTGGACCCTGGCCAGGCACGGGCGTTGATCGACCAGGCGCTCAAGGAATTGCAGCCCGAACCCAAGGGCAGCGGGCGATGCCATGTGTTGCCGGTCTGGTATGACCTGAGTGTCGGCCCGGAGTTGGCGTTGCTGGCGCAGCGCAGTGGCCTGGCAGTGGAGGAGGTGATTCGCCGTCACAGCCAGCATGAGTACCAGGTATTCGCCTTGGGCTTCGCCCCGGGGTTTGCCTTTATGGGGCTGGTGGATGAACAGCTCGCGACACCGCGGCTCAACACCCCGCGCAAGCGGGTGGCGGCGGGCAGCGTGGGCATCGCCGAGCGGCAGACGGCGGCTTATCCGGTGGTCTCGCCAGGTGGCTGGAACCTGATCGGCCGCACACCGGCCAAGTTGTTTGACCGCGAACGCGACGGCTACAGTCTGATGCAGCCGGGGGACACCGTGCGTTACGAAGCGGTCAGCCATCGCGAATTCATCAACCTGGGTGGCGATGACACACCGTTGGAGGCCCAGGCATGAGCCGCTTGTTGATCGAGGCCAGCACCCCGCTCTGCTTGTTGCAGGACGCTGGACGTTTTGGCGTAAGGCACTTGGGCGTGACCCAGGGCGGCGCGCTGGATTGGGTGTCGATGTCGTGGGCCAATTGGTTGCTGGGCAATGCCCTGGATGCGCCGGTGGTGGAAATCACCTTGGGTGGCTTCACCGTGCAGGCCGAGGACTATTGCCTGCTGGCGCTGGCCGGAGCGGACTTGGGCGCGTATGTCGACGAGCGCGCGATCAGCCCGGGGCGCAGCTTTATTCTGCAAAAGGGCCAGCGCTTGCGTTTTACCCAGCCTTTCAGCGGTGCGCGGGCTTACCTGGCAGCGCCGGGCGGGTTTGATGCGCCGCAGGTGCTGGGCAGCTGCGCCACGGTGGGACGTGAAGAACTGGGCGGGCTGGATGGCTTTGGCCGGTCACTGGCCGAAGGTGCGCAACTGACCTATTCGGGCGTGGGCGGTGCGATGCAGGTGTTGTCCGCCGGGCAATTGCCGAAGCTGGATTCCAAGGCGCCACTGGAGGTGATCCTCGGGGCGCAGATCGGTCAGTTTGGCGGGCAGAGTCTGTTTGATGTGTTCAACAGCGAGTGGACCCTCGACAGCCGTGCCGACCGCATGGGCATGCGCTTGCTGGGTACGCCGCTGGAATATCAGGGGCCGTCGCTGATCTCGGAAGGCATCCCGCTGGGGGCGATCCAGGTGCCGCCGGACGGGCAGCCGATTGTGTTGCTCAATGACCGGCAGACCATTGGCGGCTACCCACGATTGGGCGCGTTGACGCCATTGGCGTTGGCGCGGCTGGCGCAGTGCTTGCCGGGGGAGAAGGTGAGGTTGGCGCCGGTGGTGCAGGAAACGGCGCATCGGCAGCAAGTGGAGTATTTGCAGTACCTTGCCAGAAACTAAAGATCGCCGCAGGACAAAATGTGGGAGCGGGCTTGCTCGCGAAGGCGGTGTATCAGCCAATATATTCGGTGACTGACACTGCGCTTTCGCGAGCAAGCCCGCTCCCACATTTGATCGTGGTTGTCTGGGAAACAACTTACTTCGACAAAAAGCGCATCCCTTCCTCAAGCCCGCGCAACGTCAACGGAAACATCTGGTCTTCGATCAAATCCCGGACAATCCCGGTGGACGCCGTATAGCCCCAGGTATCTTTCGGGTACGGATTAATCCAGATCAGCTTCTTGTACTTCTCCATGAACCGCTGCATCCACACATACCCGGGCTCTTCATTCCAGTGTTCGACGCTGCCGCCGGCCTGGGTGATTTCATACGGCGCCATGGCCGCATCGCCGATAAAGATCACTTTGTAGTCGGCACCGTACTTGTGCAGCAAATCCTGGGTCGAGGTGCGTTCCGAGCCCCGGCGCATGTTGTTCTTCCACACCGATTCATAAATGAAATTGTGGAAGTAGAAATACTCCAGGTGCTTGAACTCGGTCTTGCACGCCGAGAACAACTCTTCGCAAGTCTTCACATGGGCATCCATCGAGCCGCCGATGTCGAACAGCAGCAACAGCTTGATGGTGTTGCGCCGCTCCGGGCGCATCTGGATATTCAGCAGCCCGGCATCGCGGGCCGTATGGTCGATGGTGCCGTCAATGTCGAGCTCTTCCGCCGCACCCTGGCGTGCGAACTTGCGCAGGCGGCGCAGGGCGATCTTGATGTTGCGCGTGCCCAGTTCCACCGAATCATCGAGGTTCTTGTACTCGCGCTGGTCCCAGACCTTGACCGCCTTGCCCTGGCGCTTGCCGGCATCCCCCACGCGAATGCCTTCGGGGTTGAAGCCGCCGGAGCCGAAGGGGCTGGTACCGCCGGTGCCGATCCACTTGTTGCCGCCGGCGTGGCGTTCTTTCTGTTCTTCGAGACGTTTCTTGAATTCTTCGATGAGCTTGTCGAGGCCGCCGAGGGACTGGATCTGTGCGCGCTCTTCGTCGGTCAGCGAGCGTTCGAATTCCTTGCGCAGCCAGTCTTCGGGGATCAGCGCCTGCAGGTGATCATCGAGTTTTTCCAGGCCATTGAAGTAGGCGCCGAAGGCCCGGTCGAACTTGTCGAAATGCCGTTCGTCCTTCACCAGGATCGCCCGGGCCAGGTAGTAGAACTCGTCCATGTCGGCGAAGGTCACGCGCTGTTTCAGCGCGTTGATCAGGTCCAGCAGCTCACGCACCGACACCGGCACCTTGGCTGCACGCATTTCATTGAACAGGTTGAGCAGCATGGCAATCGCCCTTATCGGTTACCGCGACGGCTCATGAACGCCAGGCGTTCCAGCAACTGCACGTCCTGCTCGTTCTTCACCAGGGCACCGGCCAGGGGCGGGATGGCCTTGGTGGGGTCGCGCTCGCGCAGTACCGCTTCGCCGATGTTGTCGGCCATCAGCAGTTTCAGCCAGTCCACCAGTTCGGAGGTGGACGGTTTTTTCTTCAGGCCCGGTACTTTTCGCACGTCAAAGAATACGTCGAGGGCTTCGCTGACCAGGTCTTTCTTGATGTCCGGGTAGTGCACGTCGACGATCTTTTGCAGGGTGGTGCGGTCCGGGAAGGCGATGTAGTGGAAGAAGCAGCGGCGCAGGAACGCGTCCGGCAGCTCTTTTTCGTTGTTGGAGGTAATGATGATGATCGGGCGCTTCTTGGCCTTGATGGTCTCGTCGATTTCGTAGACGTAGAACTCCATCTTGTCGAGTTCTTGCAGCAGGTCGTTGGGGAACTCGATGTCGGCCTTGTCGATTTCGTCGATCAGCAGGATGACCCGCTCCTCGGACTCGAAGGCTTCCCAGAGCTTGCCCTTTTTCAGGTAGTTGCGTACGTCGTGCACCTTGTCCACGCCCAGCTGCGAGTCCCGCAGGCGGCTCACCGCGTCGTACTCGTACAGGCCCTGGTGCGCCTTGGTGGTGGACTTGATGTGCCAGGTGATCAGCTTGGCGCCAAAGGATTCGGCCAGTTGCTCGGCGAGCATGGTCTTGCCGGTGCCCGGTTCGCCCTTGACCAGCAGTGGCCGCTCCAAGGTGATGGCGGCGTTGACGGCCAGTTTCAGGTCATCGGTGGCAACGTAGGCCTGGGTGCCTTCGAACTTCATCTATCAATCCTCGAACGTGACGCCGAACGGTGCAGGACCGAAGCGGGCGAGTAATCAGCTTGGCCCGACTATACCGCGCAGCCCCGGCGACTGTGAACGCAGACGGGCTATTCAGTCTCTGAATGGGCAGTCACGTTGAAGATCAATCTGTCGAGGGCTTGGGTTGTTCATAGCGGGCGTTGAAGGCCTGGACAAAACCATTGCGCAAAATCTGCAAAAACGCCTGGAACGCGCTGATATCTTGCTGGTGCACGTTGCCGCTGAGCTCCACGCGGGTGGCGAACTGGTTTTTCTGCTGGTTCTTCAGCACGGTTTCGCTGACGCCAACCACCGCCTCCCAGATCGACCGAAAGATGCCCTTGTCCTTGTTCTCGACATCCTGCTGCCAGTTGAACACTTCGACATTGCGCAGCAAAGGCTTGATGTAGCCGGTCAACTGGCCTTTTTCGGCCTGGGCTTCCACCACCAGGTCGCCGGTGCCGGCATTGAAGTCGAACTTGCCGTAGGCCGAGGCGAAGTCATTCATGCGCTTGAGTTCGATATCCCGGGCCCGGAAGCGGAATTCGAAGTTTTCGAAATTGCTCAAGGGGTCGAACGTGGCGGTGGCTTCCAGCGGTGCCTGGCCCAGAAACAGCGCCTTGCCGTCGAAGCGCGCGTCGCGCTGGCCTTTGACATCCACCACGTTGGTCAGGTTGTAGAAGCTGGCGTTGACCTGGGTCGCGTACATATTGACCGGCGGTTTCGAACTGAAGTTATGGAACGCGATCTTGCCGTCGTTGATGCGCACCTCATTGAGGGTGATCGGCAACAGTTTGCTCAGTTGTGCCCGCCAGTCGGTGCCCTGACCGGTCTGGGACGCCTGTTTGTTGGTGCCGCCGTCGACGAAGTTCAGCTCCGGCTTGATGAACTGTGCCTCGGCCACCACTGCGTGGTCGTACCACAGCGAATGCCAGCTGACCGACAGGTCGATCACCGGCGCCTTGACGAACGGTACCGGCACCTTGCCGTCGACCTTGACGATCTGCAAGCCGTTGATCCGATAGGCGCCGCGCCACAGTGCGAGGTCGACATCGGTGACCTGGCCGCGGTAATCGCCCATGTCGGCGAGTTTGTCATTCAGGTAATTGCGCACCAGATAGGGCAGGGCGATATCCAGGACGACCAGCAGTACCACGACCCCGACGAGGGTCCAGAGCGGCCAACTGTAGCGACGTTTCATAGGAAAATTCTCCATCCGTGTAGGCGATTGACTGCTGGCGCCGCCGGACGTTCGCTTGACTGGACGCCTTGCAGCACGAGGCATACCCTTGGGGCCTTCCTGAAATTGCCTTAAGGACCCGTCATGAGCCGCATTTTTGCAGACAACGCGCACTCCATCGGTAACACGCCCCTGGTTCAGATCAACCGTATCGCGCCGCGTGGCGTGACTATCCTGGCCAAGATCGAAGGGCGTAACCCGGGGTATTCGGTGAAGTGCCGGATTGGCGCAAACATGATCTGGGATGCCGAAGGCAGCGGCAAACTCAAGCCGGGCATGACCATTGTCGAGCCGACTTCCGGCAACACCGGGATCGGCCTGGCATTTGTTGCCGCCGCCCGTGGTTACAAGCTGTTGCTGACCATGCCCGCCTCCATGAGCATCGAGCGCCGCAAGGTGCTCAAGGCCCTCGGCGCCGAACTGGTGTTGACCGAGCCGGCCAAGGGCATGAAGGGCGCGATTGAAAAAGCCGGCGAAATCCTTGCCAGCGACCCGGCCAAGTACTTTATGCCGGCCCAGTTCGAAAACCCGGCCAACCCGGCGATCCACGAGAAAACCACCGGTCCGGAAATCTGGAATGACACTGATGGCGCGGTGGACGTGCTGGTAGCGGGCGTGGGCACTGGCGGCACCATCACCGGGGTGTCGCGCTATATCAAGAACATCCAGGGCAAGCCGATCCTGTCGGTGGCGGTGGAGCCGATCAGTTCGCCGGTGATTACCCAGGCACTGGCCGGTGAAGAGATCAAGCCCAGCCCCCACAAGATCCAGGGTATCGGCGCCGGTTTTGTGCCGAAGAACCTCGACCTGTCGATGGTCGACCGGGTCGAACTGGTCAGCGACGAAGAATCCAAGGCCATGGCGTTGCGCCTGATGCAGGAGGAGGGGATTCTGTGTGGTATCTCCTGCGGCGCGGCGATGGCCGTGGCGGTGCGACTGGCAGAGAAGCCGGAAATGCAGGGCAAGACCATCGTCGTGGTGCTGCCGGACTCCGGTGAACGCTATCTGTCGAGCATGCTGTTCGCCGATTTGTTCACCGATCAGGAAAACCAGGCTTGATTCAAATCAGCGCGATGGCGTGGCCCTTATGCATAATTGGCCCGTTATCGCGCACCGCTAGATGCTGATTGTTGGAGTGCGCGGGTTTTTCCCGAGGCCCGGAGTGTTTATCATGGCCGGCTGCTACGTCTGGTTTCCCCTTAACGGGAGGCTAATGGCCAGACGCCTATTTCCAGGAGTTGCTGCATGACCTTTTCTTTGGCCGCCAAACTGTCGGTGTTGCTGCTGTTTATCGGCAGCACGCTGTATGTGCATTTGCGTGGCAAGGCCCGTTTGCCGATGTTGCGTCAGTTCGTCAACCATTCAGCGCTGTTCGCCCCGTACAACGCCTTGATGTACATCTTCTCCGCCGTGCCGTCCAAGCCGTACCTGGACCGCAGCAAGTTCCCGGAGCTGGACGTGCTCAAGGACAACTGGGAAGTGATTCGCGAAGAGGCCATGCACCTGTTCGACGAGGGCTACATCCGCGCCGCGGAGAAGAACAACGACGCCGGTTTCGGCTCGTTCTTCAAGAAGGGCTGGAAGCGTTTCTACCTCAAGTGGTACGACAAACCGTTGCCGTCGGCTGAACTGCTGTGCCCGAAAACCGTGGCCCTGGTCAGCAGCATTCCCAACGTCAAGGGCGCGATGTTCGCCCTGTTGCCAGGTGGCAGCCACCTCAACCCGCATCGCGACCCGTTTGCCGGTTCCCTGCGTTATCACCTGGGGCTGTCCACGCCGAACTCCGACGACTGCCGTATTTTCGTCGACGGCCAGGTGTACGCCTGGCGCGACGGTGAAGACGTAATGTTCGACGAGACCTACGTGCACTGGGTGAAGAACGAAACCGAGCACACCCGGGTGATCCTGTTCTGCGACATCGAACGCCCGCTGAGCAACCGCCTGATGACCCGCATCAACCGTTGGGTCAGCGCGCAACTGGGGCGCGCCACCGCGCCGCAGAACCTGGATGACGAACGCGTTGGCGGGATCAACCAGGCGTATGCCTGGAGCAAGCGCTTCAGCGACAGCTTCAGTGGCGTGGTCAAGCAGTGGAAGCGCAAGCATCCGAAGGCTTATCGCATCCTGCGGCCAGTGCTGGCGGTGGTGGTGCTGACGGCGCTGGGGTATTGGTTGTTTGGTTAAGGCTTTTGCTGGCACGAAAAAACCGCTCCGATGAGCGGTTTTTTTATGCGCCGGATTTGTGCGGGCGAAGTTATTGCAAAGCATGTCCCCAGCTGGTTATAGTCGGCCGCAGGTGTTTCCAGACACCTTGTTCATCCCTTCATAAAAGATCAGCACATGCCAGCTTCCCTGCGCATAGCGGTAGTCGATTCAGCGGTCAACGCTGCGGTCGTGCCGTGCGGGAGCCAGCAGCCTGCGCAGATCAGTCACTACCCCCCACCTGTCAGTAGCACGCCGGTGTACGCAGTCGTATCACCGCCGGGTGTTGGCATTTCGGGCTGATCAGCTGATGGCTGTTCCCCTGTGCCCGCTTGAAAAAACCTACTGAATTTCAGCTGTTGCTGAGTTGGCTTTTTGCCTGATCACAGGTGGTATCCATGTCTGTTCTTTCGAAACAATCCGTGGCCGCGGCGGCCTCGACGAGCCTGTTTGTCTTGCTGTGGAGCAGCGGGGCGATTTTCTCCAAATGGGGCCTGGCCCACGCTTCACCCTTTGCGTTTCTGCTGATCCGTTTCGCCATCGCCCTGGCGGGGTTGGTGATACTGGTACCGATCCTCAAGCTGAAGTTGCCGCGTCCCGGCAAGCCGATGCTTTACGCGGCGGCTACCGGGCTGGTGCTGTTGGGGGCCTACCAGATTTTCTATCTGCTGGCCCTGGACCTCAAAGTCACGCCCGGCATGATGGCAACCATCATGGGCGTGCAGCCGATCCTGACCGTGGTGTTGATGGAGCGCCGGCGCTCCTGGAGCCGGATGTTCGGCCTCGCGCTGGGATTGGCGGGGTTGATCATGGTTGTGTACCAGGGCATCGGGATGTCCGGCATGTCCTTGGCAGGCATGCTTTTTGGCCTGTTGGCCCTGGCCAGCATGACCTTTGGTTCGATCATGCAGAAGCGCATCACCGATAACCCGTTGGGCACGTTGCCTGTGCAATACCTGGCCGGCTTGCTGTTGTGCTCGGTGTTTGTGCCGTTCCAGCCGTTCCACTTTGAACACAACACCGGCTTTTTCGTGCCGGTGCTGTGGATGGGGCTGGTGGTGTCGTTGCTGGCGACGCTGTTGCTGTACCGGCTGATTGCCCGGGGCAACCTGGTGAATGTCACCAGCTTGTTCTATCTGGTGCCCGCGGTGACGGCGGTGATGGACTACCTGATCTTCGGCAACAAGCTGGCAATGTTGAGCTTGCTGGGGATGGGCTTGATCATCGTCGGATTGGCTTTCGTGTTCCGTAAGGGCTGATAAACCCAATGCTGTAGGAGCCAAAAAGCTCCTACAGCTTGCTGGCCAATTTCCCCGGCCGAAGCACCAGCCACAACGCCCCCGCAATCAACAACCCGCCATACAGATGCGCCATGGACAACGGCTCATCCAGCAGCAACGCGCCCCACAACACCCCGAATGGCGGAATCATGAAGGTCACGGTCATCGACTTCACCGGGCCGATGGACGTCAGCAAGCGGAAGTACAGGATGTAGGCAAACGCTGTGCATACCAGCCCCAACCCCAGCAGCGACAACCATACAGGCCAGCCACCCCAGCTGACCGGTGGATGGCTGATGGCACTCCAGGCAAACAGCGGCAGCAGGAACAGCGTGGCCCCGAGCATGCTGCCCAGGGCCGCCAGGCGACTGTCCAGCCCGCCCTGTTGATCGAGCCAGCGGCGTGCCAAAAAGCCGGCAAAGCCATAGCAGGTGGTCGCCAACAGGCATGCCAGCGCACCCTTCAGCAGTTCCATGTCGAAGGCCACCGGCCCGGCGCGGGTCAGGATGCCAACGCCGAACAGGCCCAGGCATACCCCGGCGATTTTCGACGGCGTGAGGCGCTCACTGAAGAACAACCCGCCAATCAGCACGCCCATCAGTGGCGTCGTGGCATTGAAGATCGCCGAGTAACCGGCCGGCAGCACTTGGGCCGCCACTGAATACATGGTCGCGGGAATGCCCGAGTTGATCACCCCGAGCAACAGGACCGTCTTGAACTTGCCCTGGAAATCCCAACTCACCCGCATCATGGCGAGGATCACCAGCAGGCCGGTGGCAGCAATCGACACCCGGAAAAACGCGGTAGGAAGGGTGCCGATTTCCGGCGCGATAATTCGCATGAACAAAAAACTCGCGCCCCAGATAGCGGCCAGCACCAACAGGTGCAGGGTGTCGACAGGTCTCACGGAGGAACTCCAGTTTGATAAGGGCGGAAGTGTTGCCCACCGACCTGTCTGACACAATCGCTAATACATGTTTTACAGCACGAAACGCGTCACCAAGCCATTGAGGTCCACCGCCAGCCGCGACAGTTCCTGGCTGGCCGCCGAGGTCTGGGTGGCACCGGCGGCGGTTTGCGTCGACAGGTCCCGGATGTTCACCAGGCTGCGGTCCACCTCACGAGCCACCAACGCTTGCTGCTCGGCGGCGCTGGCGATCACCAGGTTGCGCTGGCTGATCTGCGAGATCGCCGCCGTGATTTTCTCCAGTGCACTGCCGGCGCTGTTGGCCCGCTGCAAGGTCTGGCCAGCGTGTTCGGCGCTGCTGTTCAGGGCGCCGACGGTGTCCTGGGTGCCTTGCTGGATACCGTTGATCATCTGCTCGATTTCTTCGGTGGAGTCCTGGGTGCGTTGTGCCAGGGAGCGCACTTCGTCAGCCACCACGGCAAAACCACGACCGGCCTCGCCCGCGCGGGCCGCCTCAATCGCCGCGTTGAGTGCCAGCAGGTTGGTCTGCCCGGCAATCCCGCGAATCACTTCAAGCACCTTGCTGATGTCCTGGGCCTGCGCCGCCAGGCCCTCGGCCTTGGTCGAGGCACCGAGGACTTCGTCCACCAGGTTCTGGATCGAGCTGATGGTTTCGCTGATCTGGTAGTGACCGTGCTTGCTGTCTTCGTCGGAGGCCTTGGAGGCTTCGGCGCTGGAAACCGCATTGCCCGCCACTTCATCGACTGCCGCGCTCATCTGCGTCACGGCGGTGGCAGCCTGTTCGATCTCGTCGTTCTGCGCTTGCAGGCCGCGGGTGCTCTGCTCCATTACCGAACTCATCTCTTCCGCCGCCGAGGCCAACTGCTGCGACGATTCGCTGATGCCACGGATGGTTTCCTGCAGGTTGGCCTGCATGGTGGCCAGCGCGGTGAGCAGTTGCGCCGGCTCATCCTTGCCCTCCACGACGATCGGCCGGCTCAGATCGCCGGAGGCGATGGTGCGGGCCACTGTCAGTGCCTGGCCAATGGGCGCGGTGATGCTGCGGGTCAGCAGCCAGGCCAGCAACAAGGTGGCCAGCAGGGCGGTGATGATGATCAGGCCTACGATCCATTGGGCGCTGTAGTACATCTGCGCCGCCGACTCTGCGGCTTCCTGGACGCCTTTCTGGTTGAAGGTGATCAGGTCTTCCAGGCTCTTGTTGAGCACCAGGCCCTGGGGCGCGAGGCGGCTGTTGAGCAGGTCCATGGCCTGCTGCTGTTGATCCTGGTCCACCAGCTGAATCATCTGGCCCATGATGCTCATGTACGTCGATACGGTACTTTTCAGCTGGTTGAGCATCTCGGCGTCCTGCTCGTTGACCACCAGTGTTTCGTATTGCTTGAAGCTTTCCTGCAGGTCTGCCTGTTCCTTGCTGATCAGGCTCTTGCTGTTGTCGCGCACCCTGGATTCGTCGGTGGTCAACAGGCGCAGTGCTTCCAGGCGGATGCTGGCGATAAAGGCCGCGCTGTCGTGGACCGTCTCGATGCTCGGCATCCAGGAATCCTCAATCACGGTGGCGCTTTCCCGCAGCTTGGCCATTTGCCCCAAGCCAAACAGACCCACCACTACCAGCAAGCCGGCCAGTACCGCAAAACTCAGACTGGCGCGCAGGCCGATCCCCATATTCCTCAATGACATCTCAATGCTCCTTTGGCGGTTAGAACCTGATCCCGGATCGGTCTTCTGACCTTGTTAGGTGGGAGAGGGCGCGCTATATAGCAAAGTGCCACTAGCTAGGGTAGTCAGGGTTTCCCTTACGTTGGATCCAATGGTCGAGAAGCCACCAGTACCGGAGCAGTAGAGCAAAGACTCTTATTTACCCCGGCTCTCACAGGCAGGCCACGTCACACAAGGCCTGTAGATGAAACGTTTAATGCGGGGAGGGTGACGCGCGGGTTTTTTGTTGACCAGTTAGTCGAATTAAATAAAGAGTAAATAAATGTACGAAATGAACAATCTTGTACAAGTCTGAATGATAAATGATCCTTCTCCTGTTCCCGCACACTGGCTAAGCTCAGCTCACTCCAAATGCCCGCAGAGGTTTCCCGAATGCCGCAGCCAACGCCCGCCCTCGACATTGCGCAGATGATCCTCGACGGCTTCGACGACTACCGCGAGCACTTCCGCCAGATCACCGACGGCGCCCGGGAGCGTTTTGAAAAGGCGCAGTGGCAGCAAGGGCAGGCGGCATCGGCTGCGCGCATCAATCTTTACGAAGAGAAGGTCAGCGAAGTCACGGCGCGGCTGCGGGCGGCTTTCGATGAAGCCGTGTTGCTCGACATTGCCGCCTGGCCGCTGGTGAAAAGTGCCTACATCAGCCTGATCGACCTGCGGTTTGACGATGAGCTGTCCGAGACCTGGTACAACTCGACGTTTTGCGGCCTGTTCAGCCATGACCTGATCAGCGACGGCTGCATGTTCATCCATACCACCCGGCCCAGCCTGCGCCGCGCCCGGGCGGCGCAAACCCGCACCTACAAGCCGGGCGGCAAGCTGGCGGGCATGCTGGAGCAGATTTTCGCCGACTACAGTTTCAGCGAACCCTACGCCGACTTGCCCGCCGACCTGCGCCGCCTGGAGGCGCAATTGCGCGAAAACCTGCCGGACTGGGTGTGCAAGGACCCGGACCTCAACGTCGAACTGTTTTCCTCGGTGCTGTACCGCAACAAAGGCGCGTACCTCGTAGGGCGCATCTACACCCGCGACGAACAGTGGCCGCTGGTGATCCCGCTGCTGCACCGCGAAGGGCGCGGCATCCAGATCGACGCGCTGATCACCGACGAGGCCGATGTGTCGATCATCTTCTCGTTCACCCGCTCCTATTTCATGGTGGACGTGCCGGTGCCGGCAGAGTTTATCGGTTTCCTCAAGCGCATCCTGCCGGGCAAGCACATCGCCGAGTTGTACACCTCCATCGGCTTCTACAAACACGGCAAATCCGAATTCTACCGGGCGCTGATCAACCACCTCGCCACCACCGATGACCAGTTCATCATGGCGCCGGGCGTGCGCGGCATGGTCATGAGCGTGTTTACCCTGCCGGGCTTCAACACCGTGTTCAAGATCATCAAGGACCGGTTTTCACCGTCGAAAAACGTCAACCGCGCCACCGTGATCGAGAAGTACCGGTTGGTGAAAAGTGTCGACCGGGTAGGGCGCATGGCCGACACCCAGGAGTTCGCCGACTTCCGTTTTCCGTTGAGCAAATTCGAGCCTGAATGCCTGGCCGAACTGCTGGAAGTCGCCGCCGGTACCGTCGAAGTCGAAGGCGATACGGTACTGATCCGCCACTGCTGGACCGAGCGGCGCATGACCCCGCTGAACCTCTACCTGGAAAACGCCAACGAAGCCCAGGTGCGCGAAGCCCTGGAAGACTACGGCCTGGCGATCAAGCAACTGGCGGCGGCGAATATTTTCCCGGGCGACATGCTGCTGAAGAATTTTGGCGTCACCCGCCACGGTCGCGTGGTGTTCTACGACTATGACGAAATCTGTTTCCTGACCGAGGCCAACTTCCGCCACATCCCGGCGCCGCGTACCCCGGAAGATGAAATGGCCTCCGAGCCCTGGTATTCCATCGGTCCGCTGGACGTGTTTCCCGAGGAGTTTCCGCCATTCCTGTTTGCTGATTCCGGCCAGCGCCGCCTGTTCGACGAACTGCACGGCGAGTTGTACAACGCCGACTACTGGAAAGGCCTGCAAGAGGCGATTCGCGCCGGCAAGGTAATCGATGTGTTTCCTTACCGGCGCAAGGGCCTGGACAATGAATGAGGGGAGCGCGCGGCGGCGCTTTTCTGCGACAATCCGCCCCCTGCCTACATAGACGACCTTTGCGTACCTGATGACTGACCAAGCGCCCGCTATCGACCAACTGCTGAAAAACCTCGATCACGCCATGCTCGCCGACCGCCACCGCCTGCGGCGGCAGCTGCTTGAGCTGCGCAAGAAACCCGATGAGGAAAAACTTGCGCAGTGGGTGACGCGGATGCAGGCCTCCTGCGCCCAGGTGACGGCGCGGCGCGCCAGCCTGCCGGTGATTCGCTATGACGACAGCCTGCCGATCGCCGCCAAGCGTGACGAGATCAAGGAAGCGTTGCTCAAGCATCAGGTGCTGATCATTGCCGGTGAGACCGGTTCGGGTAAAACCACCCAGTTGCCGAAAATCTGCCTGGAAATCGGCCGCGGCCAATACGGGCTGATCGGCCACACCCAGCCGCGGCGGATTGCGGCGCGCAGCGTGGCGAGCCGGGTCGCGGAAGAGTTGGCGACGCCGCTGGGTTCCCTGGTGGGTTATCAGGTGCGGTTTGAAGACCAGAGTGATTCCAACACCCTGATCAAGCTGATGACCGACGGTATCCTGCTGGCCGAAACCCAGAACGACCGCTACCTCGAACGCTACGACACGATCATCGTCGACGAAGCCCACGAACGCAGCCTGAACATCGACTTCCTGCTGGGTTATCTGAAAACCCTGCTGCCGCGTCGCCCGGATCTCAAGGTCATCATCACCTCGGCCACCATCGACCTGGAGCGCTTTTCCAAGCACTTCGACGATGCGCCGATTGTCGAGGTGTCGGGCCGCACCTTCCCGGTGGAGACCTGGTACCGCCCGCTGACCCTGGAGCAGGACGAGGAGGGCAACCGCGTCGAGGACGACCTGACCGTCGACCAGGCGATTCTCGCCACCCTCGATGAGATCGCCGCCTTCGAGCGCAGCGAGCGCAAGAGCCCCGGCGATGTGCTGGTGTTCCTGCCCGGCGAGCGCGAGATTCGCGACGCTGCCGACATGCTGCGCAAGGCCCAGCTCAAGCACACTGAAATCCTGCCGCTGTATGCGCGCCTGTCACCGGCGGAGCAGCAGCGGATTTTCCAGTCGCACCCGGGCCGGCGTGTGGTGCTGGCGACCAACGTCGCGGAAACCTCGCTGACCGTGCCAGGCATTCGTTATGTGATCGACAGTGGCACCGCGCGCATCAGCCGCTACAGCTACCGGGCCAAGGTGCAGCGACTGCCGATCGAGGCGATTTCCCAGGCCAGTGCCAACCAGCGTAAAGGCCGGTGCGGGCGGGTCGAACCCGGTATCTGCGTGCGCTTGTACAGCGAAGAGGATTTTATCGGGCGCCCGGAATTTACCGACCCCGAGATTCTTCGCACAAACCTCGCGGCCGTAATCCTGCAGATGCTGCACCTGCGCCTGGGCGAGATCACCGATTTTCCGTTTATCGAGCCGCCGGACGGCAAGGCCATCAGCGACGGTTTCAACCTGCTGCAAGAGTTGTCCGCCGTTGACCGCAACAGCCAGCTGACACCGATGGGCCGCCAGTTGGCGCGTCTGCCGGTGGACCCACGCATGGGCCGCATGTTGCTGGAGGCGGCCAAGCTTGGCAGCCTGCAGGAAGTGCTGATCGTCGCCAGCGCCATGTCGATCCAGGACCCGCGCGAGCGTCCGCCGGAGCGCCAGCAAGCCGCCGACCAGGCTCACGCACAATGGAAGGACGCGGATTCGGACTTCGCCGGGTTGGTGAACCTGTGGCGTGGTTTTGAAGAGCAGCGCCAGGAATTGACCGCCAGCCCGCTGCGCAATTGGTGCCGCAAGAATTTCCTGAACTACCTGCGCCTGCGGGAGTGGCGTGACTCCCACCGCCAGTTGAGCCTGATCTGTCGCGACATGCAGTTGACCGTCAACAAAGAACCGGCGGACTTCCCCAAACTGCACAAGGCGGTGCTGTCCGGCCTGCTCAGCCAGATTGGCCAGAAGACCGAAGAGGGCGATTACCTCGGCGCGCGTCAGCGGCGTTTCTGGATTCACCCTTCATCGGGTATTGGCAAGAAGCGTCCGCAATGGCTGATGACCGCCGAGCTGGTGGAAACCACCAAGCTGTACGCGCGGATGGTGGCCAAGATCGACGCCGACTGGATCGAGCCGTTGGCCGGGCACCTGATCAAGAAAAACCACTTCGAACCCCATTGGGAAAAGAAGCGCGGCCAGGTGGTGGCGTTTGAGCAGATCACCCTGTTCGGGTTGATCATCGTCGGGCGCCGGCCGGTGCATTACGGGCCGATTGATCCGGTGACGTCTCGCGAGCTGTTTATCCGCGAAGGCCTGGTGCGCGGCGAGATCCAGTCCCGGGCCCGCTGCCTGACGGCCAACCAGCAATTGCTGGAGCAGCTCGACGAACTGGAAGCCAAGGCCCGCCGGCGCGACATCCTGGCGGACGAAGAAACCCTGTACGCCTTCTACGACGCGCGCCTGCCGGCGGAGATTCACCAGACCGCGACCTTCGACAGTTGGTACAAGGTCAACAGCCAGAAAGACCCGCAGCTGTTGATCATGCGCGAAGAAGACGTGCTGGCCCGCGAGGCCAGTGAAGTCACCGCCGCCCATTACCCCGACACCTTGCACCTGGGCGACCTGGCCCTGGCCTTGAGTTATCACTTCGAACCCAACCATCCACGGGACGGTGTGACCCTGCGCGTGCCGGCGCCGCTGTTGCCGGCCTTGCCACCCGAGCGCCTGGAATGGCTGGTGCCGGGTGTGATCGAGGCCAAGTGCATTGCCCTGGTGCGCAACTTGCCCAAGGCCCTGCGCAAGAACTTCGTGCCGGTGCCGGATTTCGTCAAGGCGGCGTTGCAACGTATCGAGTTCGGCCAAGGCTCGTTGCCTCAGGCCTTGGGGCGTGAGCTGCTGCGCATGACCGGGGCACGGGTCAGCGATGAAGCCTGGGCCGAGGCTGCGCAGCAGGTGGAGAGCCACCTGAAGATGAACCTGGAAGTGGTCGACGGCCAGGGCAAGTTCCTCGGTGAAGGCCGCGACCTGGCCGAGTTGACCGCGCGTTTCGCCGAGGCCAGCCAAGCTGCGTTGGCGGTGCCGCAGACTGCGAAGAGCCAGCAGCCGGTGGAGGCCAAGGTGTTCGCGGCGGTGGCCGAGAAAACCCAGCAAAACATCGCCGGGCTTTCGATGACGGTGTATCCGGCCTTGGTCGAAGAAAACGGCACGGTCAAGGAAGGGCGTTTCTCTACCGCTGCCGAGGCTGAGTTCCAGCACCGTCGAGCCTTGCAGCGCCTGCTGCTGCAACAACTGGCCGAGCCGGCAAAGTTCCTGCGGGGCAAATTGCCGGGCCTGACCGAGTTGGGGTTGATGTACCGCGAGCTGGGGCGTATCGAAGCCCTGGTGGAAGACATTCTGTTGGCCAGCCTCGAAAGTTGCGTGCTGGAAGGCGAAGCCAGCCTGCCGCGGGACGGCGCCGGCCTGGCCGCCCTGGCCGAGCGCAAGCGTGGCAGTTGGACCGAGCACGCCGAGCGCCAGGCGCGCCTGACCCTCGAAATTTTGAAACTGTGGCATGGCCTGCAAAAACGCTTCAAGGGCAAGATTGACCTGGCCCAGGCGGTGGCGCTGAATGATATCAAGCAGCAACTGAGCAATCTGGTGTATCCCGGTTTCGTACGGGAAACCCCGGCGCAATGGTTCAAGGAACTGCCGCGCTTCCTCAAGGCCATCGAGCTGCGCCTGGAGAAATTGCCAAGCCAGGTGCAGAAGGACCGGGTCTGGAGTACCGAGTTGGGCGGCTTGTGGAGCCAGTATCAGAACCGCCTGAACAAACACGCCCAGGAAGGCAAGCGCGACCCTCAGCTGGAGCTGTATCGCTGGTGGCTGGAGGAATACCGGGTTTCGCTGTTTGCCCAGCAGTTGGGCACCAAGGTACCGATTTCCGACAAGCGCCTGAGCAAGCAATGGAGCCTTGTCGAAGCGTGACCGACGTGCGGCAAGCAACTGTGGCGAGCGAGCTTGCTCGCGCTGGGCTGCGAAGCAGCCCCATAAGGTCTCTCTGAAACACCCGGGTCACTTTATTGGGGCCGCTTCGCGACCCAGCGCGAGCAAGCTCGCTCGCCACAGGGAAGGTGTTTGCGCGGGATAGGCGCCAAGTGTCCGATGTTGTGGCAAACTTCGCGGTTATAAATGCCGGGATCGTCGAGTTGGGCTGGTGCAGCCGTGGCGCGATGGAATAAAGCGTTTCCAGTTTGAAGGCCGCTGGGCGGCATAAAACTACTTACGGTTTGGTACGACGGTACCAATACCCTTCTGCCTGAACAGATTTAGAGGAACGACCGTGCATAACGTCGTCATCAGCGGCACAGGCCTGTACACCCCGGCCAACAGCATCTCCAACGAAGAGCTGGTGCAGTCTTTCAATGCTTACGTGCAACAGTTCAACCTGGATAACGCCGCCGCCATTGAACGCGGTGACGTGGAGGCCCTGACCGAATCCAGCGCCGCCTTTATCGAGAAGGCCTCGGGCATCAAGAGCCGCTTTGTCATGGACAAGGCCGGCATTCTCGACCCGCAACGCATGGCGCCACGCCTGCCCGAGCGCTCCAACGACGAATGGTCGATCCTCTGCCAGATGGCCGTCAGTGCTGCCGAGCAAGCGTTGCAGCGTGCCGGCAAGACCGCCGCCGATATCGACGGTGTGATCGTCGCCTGTTCCAACCTGCAGCGGGCGTACCCGGCGATTGCCATCGAAGTCCAGGAAGCGCTGGGTATCCAGGGTTTTGGCTTTGACATGAACGTGGCGTGTTCCTCGGCGACCTTCGGTATCCAGAACGCCGCCAACAGCATCCAGCTGGGCCAGGCGCGGGCGATCCTGATGGTCAACCCGGAGATCTGCACCGGCCACCTGAACTTCCGCGACCGCGACAGCCATTTCATCTTTGGCGATGCGGCCACCGCCGTGATCCTGGAGCGGGCCGACCTGGCCACTTCCGAGCATCAGTTCGATGTGGTGAGCACGAAGTTGCTGACCAAGTTCTCCAACAACATCCGCAATAACTTCGGCTTCCTCAACCGCGCGGCGGAAGAGGGGATTGGTGCCCCGGACAAGCTGTTCGTGCAGGAAGGCCGCAAGGTCTTCCGTGATGTCTGCCCGATGGTCGCCGAGTTGATCGGCAAGCACCTGTCGGAAAACCAGCTGAATGTTGGCGATGTGAAGCGTTTCTGGCTGCACCAGGCCAACCTCAGCATGAATCACCTGATCGTCAAGAAACTGCTGGGCCGCGAGGCTTCTGTGGAAGAGGCGCCGGTGATCCTCGATACTTACGCCAACACCAGTTCGGCGGGTTCGGTGATTGCGTTCCACACCTACCAGGACGACTTGCCGAAGGGCGCTGTGGCTGTGCTTAGCTCGTTTGGCGCAGGGTATTCGATTGGTAGCGTGATCCTGCGCAAACGCTGATCATGTTTTGAAATCGAGGTCTTGAATGGCAGCAGCGGACGACGCGCACCTGCTTGAACGATTGCTCAAGGGTGAGCAGCGGGCCTACAAGGAGCTGGTCACCACTTACCAGAGCGCTATGCGCGCGGTGGCCTATGCCATTGTTGGCCAGCGCCATGCCGACGAGGTGGTGCAGGACGCCTGGCTGTCGGTGGTGCGTAACCTGGCGAAGTTCGAGGGGCGTTCCAGCCTCAAGACCTGGCTGCTGACCATTACTGCCAACTCGGCAAAGGGCCGCTACAAGCAGAACCGCCGGGAAGTACTGCTCGATGACTTGCCGGCGCCCCATGGCACCATCGGTGATGATCGCTTCGTGCCCGACGATGGCCACTGGGCCGTCGCGCCGTTTGCCTGGCATCAGGACACTCCCGAAGCGCTGCTAACCGAAGACGAACTGCGTAATTGCCTGGAGCACACGCTGGCCAGTCTTTCCGAACTGCAAAGCAGCGTACTGCTGCTGCGTGAGCGCCAGGGGCTGGAGTTGGAGGAGATTTGTAATCTTCTGACGCTATCGCTCTCCAATGTTCGTGTGCTGTTGCATCGAGCACGGCTTAAAGTCTTCGCCACGGTGGAGCATTTTGAGGAAACCGGCGAATGTTGACCTGTAAGGAACAAGTGGCACGTTCCAGTGACTATCTCGATGGGCAACTGACCTTTCGCGAGCGCCTGCTGGTGCGCCATCACCTGATGTTCTGCCCCAACTGCCGGCGCTTTATCCGGCAGATGCGCTTGATGCAGGCGACGCTGAAGATCCTGCCCGAGCCACCTATCGCCGATGTTGATGCGTTGGCCGAACGCCTGGCCGCCGAGCGCTCCCGCGACCAATAATATCCATCACTTTTCACACTGAAACGAAGCCCGCATCGATAAAAGATGCGGGTTTTTTTTTGCTCAAAAAACAACCAAGATGAAAAATATTTCATTTTTCTCGGGTGTTTTTACATTTTGTATCATCTGCCATTTTCACCAGTTTCCGGGGCTGGAGCCTTGATTTCCGTAGGCTCTGGCTTATTTCGAATGGCTATTAAAAAGTTCCCGAGTAACAAAATCTTTATGTTCCAGCAACCCGGCTGAAATATCCCCTCGCCAAGATCGCCCCCCAACACCAGCGGCTCTAAACCGCGTGTTTTACCAATGCACAAGACCATCAATTAGGGGAATTCTTCGATGATCCGCAAGCACTTCGCCGGTTTCGCGGCCAGCGCCTTGGCCCTGGCTGTCACCGCCCAGGCTTTCGCCGGTACTGTCACAACTGACGGCGCCGATATCGTTGTCAAAACCAAGGGCGGCCTTGAGGTTGCAACCACCGACCAGAATTTCAGCTTCAAGCTGGGTGGTCGTTTGCAGGCCGATTACGGCACGTTTGATGGCTTTTACACCAAGAATGGCAACTCGGCGGACGCCACGTATTTCCGACGCGCCTACCTCGAATTGGGCGGCACGGTGTACAAAGACTGGAAATACCAGATCAACTACGACTTTTCCCACAACTCCGGCAATGCCGATGATGGCTACTTCGACGAAGCGTCCTTCTCGTACGTAGGCTTCAAGCCAGTGGTGATCCGCGCGGGTCGTTTCGACCAGGACTTCGGCCTGGAAAAAGCCACCAGTTCCAAGTGGGTGACCGCCATCGAGCGTAACCTCGGTTATGAAGTCGCCGACTGGATCAACTCCCACGAGAACGGCATGGGCCTGCAGGTCAGCGCCGTGGTGGCTGACATGGCCTACCTGTCCTCCAGCGTGTCGTCCAAGGACATCAACGACAAGGACGGCAAAGGCGTGAAGCAGTTCAACGGCCGTGCCGTGTTTGCGCCGATGCACGACAGCGGCAACGTTTTGCACCTGGGTGTGGACGTGGCGGTGCGTGACCTGAAGGACACCTCGTTCGACTCGCGGATCCGTCCTCGCCTGGACGCTCGTGGCGTTGCCACCAACGGCGGTAACGATGCCGGGGCCAACGGCAACCGTGCGACCTTCGGCGGCGGTGTAGGGCTGGACTCCGGCAACCTGACCGCGAACGACGCCTACGACACCGACACGGTGTTCGGCGGCGAATTTGCCTTCGCCCGCGGTCCGCTGTCCCTGCAGGCCGAATACCTGAACCGCAAGATGAAGGCCGACAGCAGCGCTTATCAGGATGTGAAGGCCACGGGTTTCTACGGCCAGGTGGCCTACACGCTGACCGGCGAGTCCCGGGTCTACAAACTCGACGGCGCCAAGTTCGACACCATCAAGCCGCAGAACAAGCAGTTCGGTGCGTGGGAAGTGTTCTACCGCTACGACAACATCAGCGTTGACGACAAAAACGTGGTGCGTAACAGCGCGACCCGTGAAGTGGGTGACGCCAAGGCAAGCCTGAACACCATCGGTGTCAACTGGTACGCCAACGAAGCGGTGAAGGTGTCTGTCAACTACCTCAAGGTCAGCACTGACAAGATCCAGAACGCCAATGGCGACGACAGCGGCGACGCCATCGTGGCCCGCGTGCAATACGTGTTCTAGGCACCTGTAATACCGCTCCAAAGCGCTCTTTCTTCATCCGTCAAAGCGCTCCTCATTTGGTTTGCCCCGCCGTTTGGCGGGGCTTTTTTTTGCGCCGAGTCCTGTAGGCGCGAGCTTGCTCGCGAAGAACCCGAGATCACCGCGTTCTGTCAGAATGGTCGCGTTGTCGTTAACGATCATCGCGAGCACGCTCGCTCCTACACAAAGCCGTGACCGTCGGGGAATGGGATGCCGTTACAACGTTTGAATAACCTGTCCGAGATTGCGCCCGATGAATGGAACGCGTTGGTCCCCGTCGATCAGCCGTTTCTGCGCCATGCGTTCCTCAGTGCCCTGGAAGACAGCGCCAGCATCGGCCCGCACTCCGGCTGGCAGCCCGAGCATTTGCTGCACTATGAAGGTGGACGGCTGATTGCCGCGTTGCCCAGCTATCGCAAATGGCATTCCTATGGCGAGTACGTGTTCGACCACGGTTGGGCCGATGCTTGCGAGCGGGCGGGCATCGACTACTACCCGAAATTGCTGACGGCCGTGCCCTTCAGCCCGGTCAGCGGCCCGCGCCTTTTGGCCGCCAGCGCCGAGGACGGTTTCGAATTGCTTAAAAGCCTGCCCGGTTACCTGGAAATCGAAGGCCTTTCCAGCGCCCATATCAACTTTACCGACGCCCTCGCAGACACCGCACTGGCCCGGCAGCCGGGTTGGCTGCAACGCCTGGGCTGCCAGTTTCATTGGCAAAACCGCGGCTACCGCGACTTCCAGGACTTTCTCGACGCGCTGAGTTCGCGCAAGCGCAAACAGATGCGCAAGGAGCGCGAGCAAGTGGCGGGGCAGGGCATCGATTTCGAGTGGCTGCAAGGTCATGAGTTGAGCGAGGCGCAGTGGGATTTTGTCTACGCCTGTTACGCCAATACCTACGCCATACGCCGACAATCGCCGTACCTGACCCGGGCGTTTTTCAGTCTGCTGGCCGAGCGCATGCCCGAGGCGATTCGCGTGGTGCTGGCCAAGCAAGGCTCACGGCCGGTGGCCATGGCCTTCAGCCTGATCGGCGGCAACAGTTTTTATGGGCGTTACTGGGGCTGCCTGGCCGAGTTCGACCGGCTGCATTTCGAGACTTGCTTCTACCAAGGCATGGATTACGCGATTGCCCATGGCCTGCAGCGTTTCGACGCCGGCGCCCAGGGCGAGCACAAGTTGATTCGCGGGTTTGAGCCGGTGATCACGCACTCCTGGCATTACCTGCGGCACCCGGGATTGAAGACCGCCGTGGCGGATTTCCTGGAGCGCGAAAGCGTGGGGATCCTGGCATATGCCGAGGAGGCGAGGGCAGCCCTGCCTTATCGGCAGGGCTGAACCACTGATCGGTTGACAGGTGCCGAGGGCGGGAGCACTTCGCTATAGTGTATGTACAAAAGTAAATACAGGATGCACCATGCGTTTTGAGTGGGATGAATCCAAAAACCAAATAAACATCCGCAAGCACGGCATAGACTTCAACGACGTATCGGATATTTTTCAACATCCAATATTGTCACAACGTGATACTCGAACGGATTATGACGAAGAACGCTGGGTCAGCATTGGCTGGATAAAATTACTGGTAGGTGTAGTTGTATACACCGAGAGGCGGGGTGACGTAATTCGCATTATTTCCGCCCGAAAAGCAACCAAACAGGAGGCCAAATACTATGTCGAAAGCATCGAAAACTGACTGGGAGCGCCTGGCTAAGATGGACGATCGGGAGATCGATACCAGCGACATCCCCGAGTTGGGAGAAGACTTCTTCCGTCGTGCCGAATTGCGTGTGCCGGTCAAGCAGGCAGTTACTATCCGTCTGGATGCTGACGTTCTTGAGTGGTTCAAGGGGCAAGGGACTGGCTATCAGACGCGCATCAATCAGTTGCTGCGCCAGTATATGCAGGCACATCAAGGCTGATAGAGCACTGGCGAGGGCAGCCCTGCCTTATCGGCAGGGCTGAACCTGTCTGGCTCAGGCGGTTTTTTCCGCGCCCAGCCATCGATAGGTAATGCCGCCGACCACTGCACCGAGGATCGGCGCCAGCCAGAACATCCACAACTGCTGGAGCGCCCAACCGCCGACAATCAGCGCCGGGCCGGTGCTGCGGGCCGGGTTGACCGAGGTGTTGGTGACCGGGATCGAGATCAGGTGGATCAGCGTCAGCGCCAGGCCAATGGCAATGGGCGCGAAGCCCGTCGGCACACGACGGTCGGTGGCGCCGAGGATGATCAACACGAACATCGCCGTCATCACCAGCTCGCACACAAACCCCGCTGCCATCGAATAACCACCGGGTGAGTGCTCGCCGTAGCCGTTGCTGGCCAGGCCCGAAGCCAGTTCGAACCCCGGCTTGCCGCTGGCTATGAAGTACAACAATGCAGCGGCAACGACGCCGCCGATTACCTGGGACACGATGTACGCCGGTAACTCCCTGGCCGGAAATCTTCCGCCCACTACCAGCCCCACCGACACTGCAGGGTTCAGGTGACAACCGCTGATGTGCCCGATGGCAAATGCCATGGTCAGCACCGTGAGCCCGAACGCCAGGGCCACACCGAGCACACCGATCCCGACCGGGGACGATGCGGCCAGTACCGCACTGCCGCAGCCACCCAACACCAGCCAAAACGTACCCAGTCCTTCCGTAACGGAACGTTTGAACAGTGACATGAACACATCCTTAATAGATTGCTCTATCTGATTAACGGGTCTGTGATGCATCCCTGCTGCCTTAAATCAGGGCCCTCCTGGGGCCTGATTGGAGTACAGCAGGATTGTGTCGCAAGACCAGCGGGATAGAGAAAACTGTCAGAATTGTTCGGAATTGAGGTCGCGGTTAACCAACGGAATCAGTCTATTCCGACGAAGCCACCGGTCTGGTGTTGCCACAATCGCGCATACAAACCGCCGTGTGCGAGCAATTCGGCATGGCTGCCGGTCTCGGCGATCTGGCCTTTTTCCAGCACCACCAGCCTGTCCATTCTGGCAATGGTGGACAGCCGGTGGGCGATGGCGATTACCGTCTTGCCCTGCATCAGGGTTTCCAGGCTTTCCTGGATCGCCGCTTCGACTTCCGAATCCAGCGCGGAGGTGGCTTCGTCCATGATCAGGATTGGCGCATCCTTGAGCAGCACTCGCGCGATGGCGATGCGCTGGCGTTGCCCGCCGGAGAGTTTCACCCCGCGTTCGCCGACGTGGGCGTCCAGGCCAGTACGGCCCTCAGCGTCCGACAGCAACGGGATGAACTCGTCGGCGCGGGCCTTGTGCACGGCGGCCCAAAGCTCTTCGTCGGTGGCGTCCGGCTTGCCATACAGCAAGTTGTCGCGGATCGAACGGTGCAGCAGCGAGGTGTCCTGGGTGATCATGCCGATCTGTTCGCGCAAGGTTTCCTGGGCGACGTCGGCGATGTTCTGGCCGTCGATCAGGATACGGCCGCCTTGCAGGTCGTACAGGCGCAACAGCAGGTTGACCAGGGTGGATTTGCCCGCGCCGGACGGACCGATCAGGCCGATCTTTTCACCCGGTTCAATCGCCAGGTTCAAGCCGCTGATGATCCCGCTCTTCTTGCCGTAGTGGAAATCCACCTGATCGAACCGCACCTCGCCATGGGGCACTTCCAGGCGCGGGGCATTTTCCCGGTCGGTCACTGCCAGCGGCTGGGCGATGGTTTTCAGGCCGTCCTGGACCATGCCGATGTTTTCGAAAATGCCGTTGACCACCCACATGATCCAGCCGGACATGTTGACGATACGAATCACCAGGCCGGTGGCCAGGGCGATGGCGCCCACCGAAATCAGGGATTGGGTCCACAGCCACAGGGCAAGGCCGGTGGTGGTGACAATCAGCAGGCCGTTCATGGTGGTAATCACGATGTCCATGCTGGTCACGACGCGGCTGGCCAGCTGGGTTTTCTCGGTCTGCTCGACGATCGCTTCCCTGGCGTAGTTCTGCTCGAAATTGGTATGAGCGAACAGCTTCAAGGTGGTGATGTTGGTGTAGCCGTCGACGATCCGCCCCATCAGTTTTGAGCGTGCCTCGGAGGAGATGACCGAGCGCTCCTTGACCCGTGGCACGAAGTACCGCAGGGCCAGGCTGTAGGCGACGATCCAGGTGATCAGCGGGATCATCAGGCGCCAGTCGGCTTCGGCGAACAGCACCAGGGCGCTGATGGCGTAGATCGCCACGTGCCAGATCGCGTCCACGGCGGCCACTGCGGAGTCGCGCAGGGAGTTGCCGGTTTGCATGATGCGCTGGGCAATGCGCCCGGCGAAATCGTTCTGGAAGAAGTTCAGGCTCTGTTTGAGCACATAGCTGTGGTTTTGCCAGCGGATCAGGCTGGTCATGCCGGGGCTGATGGTCTGGTGCACCAGCAGGTCATGCAGGGCGCCGAAGATCGGGCGCAACAGCAGGGCGACCACGGCCATCCAGATCAGCTCGGTGGCGTGGATCTGGAAGAAGTTGGCGGGCGGCGTGCCCTGGGCCAGGTCGATGATGCGGCTCAGGTAGCTGAACAGCGCCACTTCGATCAGCGCGCCGATCAGGCCCACCACCAGCAAGGCGGCAAAGCTTGGCCATACCTGGCGCAGGTAATAGACGTAGAAGGGCAGGACTTTGTCTGGAGGGGCCGCGCTGGGAGGTTCGCGGAAGATGTCGATCAGTTGTTCAAAACGACGATAGAGCATTAGGTCTGACGCCCGCGCGGCGGGCTCTCCTGTTCAAATGCGCGCGACGCCTTGCGGGCCCCGCGCGAAACTCCCTGTAGCCTTCAGTCGATGCGCTTGGCCGACTTGATCAGGACAGGATCGATTGGCACGTTCTGCATGCCCTGTTTGGTGGTGGTCTGCGAGTTGACGATGATGTCGACCACGTCCATGCCCTTGACCACTTTGGCGAACACCGCGTAACCGGCATCACGGCCCGGGTCGAGGAAGGCATTGTCCGCAACGTTGATGAAGAATTGGCTGGTGGCGGAGTTCGGGTCGTTGGTACGCGCCATCGACAGGGTGCCGCGCACGTTATGCAGGCCGTTGCTGGCTTCGTTCTTGATCGGTGCTTCGGTCGGCTTTTGCGACATTTGCTGGGTAAAACCACCGCCCTGCACCATGAAGCCCGGGATTACCCGGTGAAAAATGGTGTTGGTGTAGAAGCCCTTGTCGACATAGGCCAGGAAGTTCTTGGTACTGATCGGGGCTTTGACCGGGTCCAGTTCGATCTCGATGTCGCCATTGGTGGTGGTGATCAAGACGTGGGGTGCCTTGGCGGGTTCGGCCGCCATCAGGTTGGCAGCGAACAGTACGGAACCGGCAAAGAAGGCGATTTTTTTCAGCATGGGTCAGTGATCCTGGGTTGTGGTTTCGACTGTCTTGAGAAAATCGAGCAGGGTGTTGTTGAAGCGTTCGGGTTGGTCCAGCGGCGTGGCATGGCGGGAATCCTCGATCACCACCAGCCGCGCATCGGGCAGCAGTTTTACATAGATTTCTTTCTGCGCCACGGGGGTGTAGTCGTGGTCGGCGCTGATGACCAGGGTTGGACAGGATATTTTCGAAAGTTGTTCCTGTACGCCCCAGCCAACAATCGCATCGAAGCTGGCGAGGTAAGCACGTTTGTCGTTTTTTGCCCAGCGTTCGGCCATCTTGCGCCGCAGTTCGGCCTGTTCGGGCTTGGGAAACAGCAGGCTGCCCAGGGCTTTGCCGATGGTGGTCAGGCTGAGGATGCGCGCCAGGCTCCAGCGCTTGGCCCACTGCCAATAGTCGCTGGCGCTGCGAACCTTGACCTGGGGCGCACTGTTGACGATGCACAGGCTCTTGAGCATTTGCGGCTCATCCACTGCCAGTTGAAAGGCGATCATGCCGCCCATGGACAGGCCGACCACGTGGGCCGGCGGCAAACGCAGGTGTTCGATCAAGGCCACCAGGTCGGCGGTGAAGCCGGCGATGCTGTAGCGCTCACGGGGTTTGTCGGAGCGGCCGTGACCGCGCACATCCACCACCACCAGGCGATAGTGTTGGGACAGCACGGGCACTTGCAGTTCCCAGTCCAGGCAACTGGAGCCCAGGCCGTGGATCAGGATCAGCGGCGCGCCGTGGCCATATTCCTCGTAATGCAGGGTGCAACCTTCATGTTCGAAATAGGCCACGTGAACTCCTTGTTCAGGCTTGCTGCGGTGCGGCGAATGGCGCGTCCAGTGGTGCAGTGTCGAAGGTGCGCAGCAACTCGACGAGAATCTGCGTGGCCGGGCCCAGGGGTTTGTCCTTGTTCGAGTAAAGATAGAAGGTCGGGTTGCGGCTGCCACCCCGTTCCAGGGGCAGTAGCTTGAGCAGGCCTTCCTTGAGTTCGCGTTCGATCAGGTGTCGCGGCAGCCAGGCGAAGCCCAGGCCGCTGCTGACGAAGGTGGCGGCGGTGGGCAGGCTGCCGACGGTCCAGCGCTGCTCGGCGCCGAGCCAGCCGACGTCCCGTGGCTGCTGGCGGCCGGAGTCGCGGATCACCACCTGCATGTGGCTTTCCAGATCCTGGAAGCTCAGTTCGCGGTGCAATTGATGCAGCGGATGTTCGGGGTGGGCCACGGCGACAAATTCGACGTCGCTCATTTCCGTACCGAGGTAACCGGGAATGATGAACCCGCTGATGGCGAGGTCGGCCATGCCGTCCATCAACAGCTCTTCGACGCCGGACAACACCTCTTCGCGCAAACGCACCCGGCAGCCACGGCTTTGCGGCATAAAGGCAGTGAGGGCGCGCACCAGGCGGGCGTTGGGGTAGGCCGCGTCGACCACCAGCCGCACCTCGGCTTCCCAGCCTTGTTCCATATGGTGGGCCAGGTCTTCCAGTTGGCTGGCGTTTTTCACCAGTTGCCGGGAGCGGCGCAGCAGCACTTCACCGGCTTCGGTGAGCACGGCTTTGCGCCCGTCAATGCGCAGCAGCGGCACGCCGAGCTGATCCTGCATGCGGGCCACGGTGTAGCTCACCGAGGATTGCGAGCGGTGCAGCGCTTCGGCCGCCTGGGCGAAGCCGCCATGGTCGACCACGGCTTGCAAGGTGCGCCATTGATCAAGGGTAACGCGGGGCGCTTTCAAGATGAGCTCCTCTTGTCCTAAGCTGGCGGTCCTTATTGGAGACTGCCGAATGAGAAAATTCTGTTGTGTGCTGCTGGCGTTGCTGCCGTTGAGTGCGTTTGCATTCAGTACCGATGTGACGAAAGACATTCAGGGCGTGAAGATCGATTACAGCGCGTCAGACGTCGACAGCACTATCAGTTCGATCCAACTCACCAACTACGGCCCCAATGACGCGGAGTGCAAGGTACGCTTTACCAATGGTCCGGAAGCCCCGCGTACGCGCAAGGTCACGGTCGCGGCAGGGAAAACCACCAACACCACGGCCAATTTCAGCCGCGCCATCATCAAGATGCGTATCCAGCTGACCTGCGCACCGAAATAAGGCAAAAGCGGAGCTTGCGTACAGCAATACTCCGCTTATAAACAAATTTCTAGATGGGTTATAGCAGTTTTTTACGCTTTTTAATCGAACGGACCCTGTCTAACCTTTACTCCATCGCCTTACAGCATTCACCGATGGAGCTTACATAATCATGGCCCGTGTTCTGATCATCGAAAGCAGCGCCCGTCAGCAGGACTCAATCTCCCGCCAGCTGACCCAACAATTCATCAGCCAATGGAAAGTAGCCCATCCGGCTGATCAGATCACCGTACGAGACCTCGCCATCAACCCGGTTCCGCACCTGGATGCCAATCTGTTGGGCGGCTGGATGAAACCTGCCGAGCAGCGCAGCACGGTTGAACAGGCCTCCCTGGACCGCTCCAACGAACTGACCGATGAGCTGCTGGCCGCCGATGTATTGGTGATGGCCGCGCCGATGTACAACTTCGCGATTCCCAGCACCCTCAAAGCCTGGCTCGACCATGTGCTGCGTGCCGGTGTGACCTTCAAATACACCGCCACCGGGCCCCAAGGCCTGTTGACCGACAAGCGTGCCTTTGTGCTGACCGCCCGCGGCGGCATCCACGCCGGTGGCAGCACCGACCACCAGGAACCCTACCTGCGTCAGGTCATGGGCTTTATCGGCATCCATGACGTCACGTTCATTCATGCCGAGGGTGTGAACCTGGGCGGTGATTTCCAGGAGAAGGGTTTGAACCAGGCCAAGGCGTTGTTGGCCCAAGTGGCGTGAGATGTTAATCGTCAGATAATCGCCCGCTGTTTAGATAGCTCCACGCAACCCTTCAAGTACGCGTATCGAACCTCCCTTTGCACTTTTTGCTCCTGAGTGCTCCCGCCCGACTGACGCTTTTAGCGAGGTCGGGTTTTTTTTGCCTTGAGTTTCGTAACGCGCGGAAAACCGCTAATGTCGCGCCCATTCAAAATGAGGCGAGCATGGGCTATCTACTTGTTGTGACGCTGATCCAGGCGTTTTCCTTCAGCTTGATCGGCGAATACCTGGCCGGTCACGTCGACAGTTATTTCGCGGTGCTGGTGCGTGTACTGTTGGCCGGGCTGGTGTTTATCCCGCTGACCCGCTGGCGCTCGGTGGAGCCGGCGTTCATGCGCGGCATGCTGTTGATCGGCGCACTGCAGTTCGGCGTGACCTACGTGTGCCTGTACCTGAGCTTTCGCGTACTGACGGTGCCGGAGGTGTTGCTGTTCACCATCCTGACACCGTTGCACGTGACCTTGATCGAAGACGCCCTGAACCGCCGCTTCAACCCGTGGGCGCTGGTGGCCGCACTGGTGGCGGTGGCGGGGGCAGCGGTGATTCGCTTCGACCAGATCACCCCGAACTTCTTCATGGGCTTCCTGCTGCTGCAACTGGCCAACTTCACCTACGCCGCCGGGCAGGTGCTTTATAAGCATCTGGTGGCCCGTCATCCGAGCGACCTGCCGCATTACCGGCGCTTTGGCTACTTCTACCTCGGCGCGTTGGCGGTGGCGTTGCCGGCGTTCCTGATGTTCGGCAAGGCCAACTACCTGCCGGAAGCGCCGTTGCAGTGGGGCGTGCTGGTATTCCTCGGGCTGGTCAGCACGGCACTGGGCATGTACTGGTGGAACAAGGGCGCTTGCCTGGTCAACGGTGGCACATTGGCGGTGATGAACAACCTGCATGTGCCGGTGGGGTTGTTGCTGAACTTGCTGATCTGGAATCAGCATGAACCGTTGGGCAGGTTGCTGCTGGGCGGGTTGGTGATTCTCGGGGCGGTGTGGATCAGCCGGCTGGGCCTGCGGTCGTCGGCGCCAATTGCGTCAGCAAAAAATCAATGAATGCGCGGGTCTTTTGCGGCACGCGTCGCGCTGACGAATAAACCGCATTGATGGTGATTGCCGGCGCCTGCCATTCGCAGAGCACCGGCACCAGGCGCCCGGCGCTCAGGGCGTCTTCGACGATAAAGTCCGGCAACAGCGCGATGCCCATCCCGGCCTCTGCCGCCTGGGCCAGCAGGTCGCCGTTGTTGGCGTGCAGAGGGCCGGTAACGTTGACCCGCTGGGTTTCCTGGCCCTTGCTCAATTGCAGGCTGACGCCGCTTTGCAGATACCCATAATTGAGGCATTGGTGGTGGCGCAGGTCTTGCGGGGTCTGCGGTGTGCCCGCGCGTGCCAGGTAGGCTGGCGCAGCCACCATGATCCGTGGCGCAGGTGCCAACTGGCGGGCGATCATCGTTGAGTCGGGCATGCTGGCGATGCGGATGGTCACGTCGAACCCGCCGCGTACCGGGTCGACCTGTTGGTCGCTGAGCACCAGTTGCAGCTCGATATGCGGATGCTGTTCATGGAACAGCGGAATCAATCTTCCCAGGCGATGCAGTCCGAATGACATCGGCGCATTGACCCGCAACACTCCCCGTAACTCCCCGATGCCGTCTCTGGCTCGCTGTTCGGCCTCGTCCAGGGCGGCCAGTACTTCACGCGCCGCTTCAAAATACTCGGCCCCGGCCTCCGTCAAATGCAGGCTGCGGGTGGTGCGCTGAAGCAGTTGCACGCCTATGGCTTCTTCCAGCGCCTGAATCTGTTTGCTGACTTTTGAGCGCGGTACGTCCATGGCTCGCGCGGCGGCCGCGAAGCCGTTCTCGCCGACCGTGACGACAAACGCCCGCATGCATTCAATACGGTCCATGATTGTCCCTTTTTTAGAATCAATGATTCTCGATTTTAGGTAATTGTCTCGATTTTATCCATCCCATAAAGTTACTTCCAAGCCGCCAGCCAAGCTTCACAGCGGCGCTGAACGCACCCCTTACCGAATCGAAACCATTAAAAGGAAGTCACCATGTCTATTCGCGAATTGCTCAACCCAGCCAACTCCACCCTGATCCTGATCGACCACCAGCCGCAGATGGCCTTTGGCGTGCAGTCGATCGATCGCCAGACCCTGAAGAACAACACGGTGGCGCTGGCCAAGGCCGCCAAGATCTTCAACGTACCGACCATCCTGACCTCGGTTGAGACCAAGAGCTTCAGCGGCTATATCTGGCCGGAGCTGCTGAATGTGTTCCCGGACCAGCAGCCAATTGAGCGCACTTCGATGAACTCCTGGGAAGACAAGGCGCTGGTGGCCGCGGTGAAGGCCACCGGGCGCAAGAAGCTGATCATGGCGGCCCTGTGGACCGAGGTGTGCCTGAACTTTCCGGCCCTGGAAGCCCTGGCCGAAGGCTACGAGGTGTACATCGTCACCGACGCCTCCGGCGGCACCAGCAAAGAAGCGCATGACATGTCGGTGCAACGGATGATTCAGGCGGGCGCGGTACCGGTCACCTGGCAGCAAGTGCTGTTGGAATACCAGCGTGACTGGGCTCACAAGGAAACCTACGACGCGGTGATGGGCCTGGTACAGGAGCACAGCGGCGCTTACGGCATGGGCGTGGATTACGCCTACACCATGGTTCACGGCGCGCCGCAGCGTCAGGTCAAGTAAGGTCCAACGCAAAAAAAACGGCACAACTCGGGTTGTGCCGTTTTTTGTTGTTACATCACTGCCTTTTCCGCCGGGGGCAGGTGACTGGCCCCCAGCACCGCCGGCAACATCCCCGCCCGCAAGTCACCGCCGCTGGGCTGCTGGTACAGGCTCAAACCAAATTCCGGCAGCACCGCCAGCAGGTAGTCGAAGATATCGCCCTGGATCCGCTCGTAGTCGGCCCATGCGGTGGTGCGGGTGAAGCAGTAGATCTCCAGCGGAATGCCCTGGGCGGTGGTCTGCATCTGCCGCACCATGCAGGTCATGTTCGGTTGGATCTCCGGATGGCTTTTCAGATAGGCCAGGGCATACGCGCGGAAGGTGCCGATATTGGTCATGCGTCGGCGGTTGGCGGACATCGCCGCGACATTGCCCTGAGCTTCGTTCCAAGCCTTGAGCTCGGCCTTCTTGCGGCTCATGTAGTCGGTCAGCAGGTGTACTTGGGTGAGCTTCAGCTCTTCGTCGTCGCGGATGAAACGCACGCCGCTGGCGTCGATATACAGGCTGCGCTTGATCCGCCGGCCACCGGAGGCCTGCATGCCGCGCCAGTTCTTGAACGACTCGGACATCAGGCGCCAGGTGGGAATCGAGACGATGGTCTTGTCGAAGTTCTGCACTTTGACGGTGTGCAGGGTGATGTCGACCACGTCACCGTCGGCGCCGACCTGGGGCATTTCGATCCAGTCGCCGACCCGCAGCATGTCGTTGCTGGTCAGTTGCACGCTGGCGACGAACGATAGCAGGGTGTCCTTGTAGACCAACAGAATCACCGCCGACATTGCACCCAGACCGGAAAGCAGCAGCAATGGCGAGCGGTCGATCAACGTGGCGACGATGATGATTGCGCCAAACACGAACAGCACCATCTTCGCCAACTGCACATAGCCCTTGATCGAGCGGGTGCGGGCGTGTTCGGTGCGGGCATAGATGTCCAGCAGGGCGTTGAGCAGTGCACTGATCGCCAGCACCATGAACAGAATGGTGAACGCCAGGGCGACATTGCCGATGAACAGGGTGGCGGTCTTGCTCAGGTCCGGCACCAGGTACAGGCCGAACTGGATCACCAGTGACGGCGTCATCTGTGCCAGGCGATGGAAGACTTTGTTGTGCCGCAGGTCATTGAGCCAGTGCAGCGCGGGTTGCCGGCCCAGCAGCTTGACGGCGTGCAGGATGAGGTACCGGGCCACTCGTCCGAGCAGCAATGCCACTACCAGCAACACCATCAGCGCGAGGCTGGAATGCAGCAGCGGGTGTTCGTCGAGGGTGCCCCAAAGGTCTTTGACGTTGAGCCAGAGCTGTTTGATATCCATGGGTAAACGCGATTCTTCTGTAAGACGTGACGGGCCGATTAGAGCATTTAAGTACGTCAAAGTTGTGGTTGTGGACAAATCCCCTGACAAAAAAGCGCCTGATTAACGCAGTTCGCGTAAAGAAACTCGGCCTCGGCGCCCGAAACCGTTACCCTATGCAGCTGTTTTTTTGTATTTCTTCGAGGTAGCACCCGTGTTTTCCCAATTCGCCCTGCACGAACGCCTGCTCAAAGCCGTGGCCGAGCTTAAATTTGTCGAGCCAACGCCTGTGCAAGCAGCGGCCATCCCGCTCGCGCTCGAAGGGCGTGACCTGCGGGTGACGGCTCAAACCGGGAGTGGCAAGACCGCCGCTTTCGTCCTGCCGATCCTTAACCGTCTGATCGGCCCGGCGAAAGTCCGTGTCAGCATCAAGACCCTGATCCTGCTGCCGACCCGCGAACTGGCCCAGCAGACCTTGAAGGAAGTGGAGCGCTTCTCGCAGTTCACTTTCATCAAGTCCGGCCTGATCACCGGCGGCGAAGACTTCAAGGTCCAGGCCGCCATGTTGCGCAAGGTGCCGGACATCCTGATCGGTACTCCGGGCCGGATGATCGAGCAATTGAACGCCGGCAACCTGGACCTCAAGGAAGTTGAAGTGCTGGTGCTCGACGAAGCCGACCGCATGCTCGACATGGGTTTTGCCGACGACGTGCAGCGCCTGGTGCAAGAGTGCGTGAACCGCCAGCAGACCATGCTGTTCTCGGCCACCACCGGTGGTTCGACCCTGCGCGACATGGTCGCCAAGGTCCTGAACAACCCTGAGCACCTGCAGGTCAACAACGTCAGCGACCTGAACTCGACCACCCGTCAGCAGATCATCACCGCTGACCACAACGTGCACAAAGAGCAGATCCTCAACTGGTTGCTGGCCAACGAGACCTATCAGAAGGCTATCGTGTTCACCAACACCCGGGCCATGGCCGACCGCATCTACGGTCGCCTGGTGGCTCAGGAGTACAAGGCGTTCGTCCTGCACGGTGAGAAAGACCAGAAGGACCGCAAGCTGGCCATCGACCGCCTCAAGCAAGGCGGCGTGAAGATCCTGGTCGCCACCGACGTTGCCGCCCGCGGCCTGGATGTTGACGGCCTGGACATGGTGATCAACTTTGATATGCCCCGTAGCGGCGACGAATACGTACACCGTATCGGCCGTACCGGGCGTGCCGGCAACGATGGCCTGGCGATCTCGCTGATCTGCCATGGCGACTGGAACCTGATGTCGAGCATCGAGCGCTACTTGAAGCAGTCGTTCGAGCGCCGCACCATCAAGGAAGTCAAAGGCACCTACGGCGGGCCGAAGAAGGTCAAGGCGTCGGGCAAGGCTGTTGGCGTGAAGAAGAAAAAGGTCGACGCCAAGGGCGACAAGAAGAAGGCCGGTGCCAAGTCGCCGACCAAGCGCAAGATTGCCAACCGTCCAAAGACCGACAACCTGTCGTTGGTCAGCAAGGACGGCATGGCGCCTCTGAAGCGCCGCAAGCCGGAAGCACCGGCTGCCGAGTAAAGCTTGAGCCACAAAAAAACCGGACAATGTCCGGTTTTTTTTCGCCTCAGTTTTTGGTTTTGTCGGTCGCTTCTTTCAGTTCCGTGAGGCGCTGGTCGATCAGTTGGCACTTGTCGGGCAGGTCTGCGCTGGCGGTTTCCAGCTTCATGTTCTGCAGTTCTTCGTTGATCTCCTTGGCCTTCTCTGGATTCTGCTGGGTGAGCTCGGTCACCTTCTTGGCCAGTTGCTCACGTTTGACGGTGGCCTCTTCCGGCGTGCAGGCCCAGGCGGGCAGGGCGGCAAGCAGCGTGGCCGCCACGGTCATATTCAGCAGGGTTTTCATAATTCGGACCTCCATGGCGATGATGTTCGGTTGAGGGCCGCGAGCGCTTAAAAGTTCAGCGAAATTGCGCCTGTCCACTAGGCTGAACGGACGATGGCCCGGCATGTCACACCTTTGAAGGGCCTATTTCGTGTGCCTTCAGGAGGAATCAGGATGACGACTTACGATTGGGATTTGATCGAACGATTGCTGCATGAGGTACAGAACGGTGGCGCCAACTTCGCCCCGCGCAAATATGCCGAGGAGGAAGCCGCTGAAAGGGCTAATGCTAGAGAGCCCATCGGTAACCTTGATAAGTTCAAAAAGACCGCAGCGGATTACGAGGCGTTGTTGTTCAAGCACGGCTTTATTGAGTCGAGGTCAGAGGAAGAGTGCGGCAATGGGGAGAATTTCAAATTGACCCCGCGCGGCTCACAGCTGCTGAGCCTGATCGACAGCAGCATCCCCGGCAATAATCACCCCCGGCAGGTGCTGGACGAACAGGCGGATGCGCTGGATCCGGCGACGTTTGATGAAGTGGCTTCGAAAGCACAGATTGCCTGATGTCTACGGGGTGCCAGCCTTCAGGCATTTAAGGGCCTTGAAATCGCTGCGCACCTTGTCGATCTTCTGCGTGAGCTTCTGGCGTTGCGGCACTGTGCTTTCCGCCATCAGGTCGACGATCAGGCTGCGGGCTGCGGTTTCGGTCTGGGCGTAGGCCTGGCGATATTCAGGAGTCCACAGGCTTTCGCGGTTCACCAGCAGTTGCTCGATCTTCTGAGGGAAATCGCTGCTGTGGCGATCTTTGACCGCTGCGATAAAGAGCGTTTGCCAGTGGGCGCGGTTGCCAATCCATTGTTGGTTCTGCTCACCCAAGGCGATCGACCAGGCGGTGACGCGATTCTGCTGGCTGGCGCTTAACGGCCCGAGCCACGCATCGAGGCGCTTGTTCATGCGCTCGGCGCGCTCTTTGATCTGCTGCTCGAGGGGTGGTTTCAGGTATTCGTCCTGACGCTTGCGCAGGTCCTTGGCGAATGCTTGCTCCATATCCTGTACTTGCTGGTCGTCCAGCCCCTGCAGTAGCTCGACGGCGGACGGCGTGATCGCCCGGGCGCTCTCGGCAATGGCTTGTTTGGCTTCGGCGGTACGGGTTTGCAGGGCGGCGTCGGTCACCTGGTTGGTGTCGACCATCTGTTGCAGGCGATCGAGCCAGTCCAGGTAGCCCGGCAACTGGGTGGTGCAATGCCAGGCCAGGTGTTCCTTGAGTGTGTCGTTGAACCAGCTCTTCTGCCCGGCGTTCATTTCCAGGTAGTCGCTGAGGGTCCAGGGGATGATCACATCCAGATTGCGATAGGCCAGGCCCACCCGATTGCAGCCGGCAAGCACCAGGCTGAGGGTCAGCAACATCACCAGAAATTTTAACCGACGCAGCATGAGCGAGTCCTTGCGCAGACGAGAGTATTGCATCTGAACCCGTCAGGGCAGCGACAGTTCAGCTCATCAATAAAACGCTCGCTCGGCCTTCAGGGTCAACAGCCCGTCGCATTGCGAGTTGTGTCCGGAGTAGGCCGAGCAATCGCCGCCGCTGAGGCTGGAGTCGCTGTAGATCAGGTTCAGGTCGACGCCCATCCATGGCCTGGAAAATTGTACCGACCAGTCGCTGAAGCTGCGGATCGAGCTGCCATCGGCCACCGAGACCGGGGTGCCGAGCTGGTGGGTGGTGTACTTCATGCTGACGCCGATGCCGAATGGCTTGGTGCCGCCGAGGTCGGCGAACAGGGTGCTGTCCTGCCGGTCCGGGTCGTTGCTGAAGGAGGCGCCGAAGCGATTGCCCAGCAAGGTCAGGCCGCCGTAGAACTCCTGGCTGTCGAGGGGGCTCAGCTTGGGATAGCTGTAGTGAATCATCCCCAGTTCATAACCCAGGGTCTGGTCGAAGGGGCGTTTGAAACCCAGGTAGGAGTCGACTTCCAGGTTGCTGGTCGGGGAAATGCCCATGCTCGGTGAGAATTGGCCGAGGTACAGGCCGCTGCCGTGGCTCAGGTCCAGGCCGCCATGGAACGAGTCGCTCCCGGGTGCCGTGGGCTTTACCAGGCCTTGAGCCATGCTTCGGCTGGGTGTCGTGCCCAATTTCAGGTCGAAATCACCCAATTCACGCTGGAAAACCTGCGCTTCGGCGAGGGGGCTGGCCAACAGGGCACCGGCCAGGAATATGCAGGATTTGAGCATGCTTCACTCCATGAAAAGCGAGGAGCAGTAACGGGAAATATCAGGCAAATGCCCGATCTAGACGTGTGCAAGCATACCGGCGATGGTTCGCAGATGAGGCCCGTTCGTCGATTGGCGTAATAAAGGGGTGTATCAGAGGGTAGTGCGGGCTCTAGTCCTAGCGCCTTGAAAGGCAAAGCGCATAGGGACCAGGTGTAATGCGCGAGTCTTACTTTTTACCCAGGGTGATCTGCTTGGACGGGCCGAAAGTCTGGCCGCTTACGCCTTTGGCAATCTGCTGGATTTCGCCGCCCTGCTTGAGGAATGCAGCAATTTGGCTGTTGATCGATTCGCTGGTTTCAACGGCGGGAGCTGGCTTTGCTTTGCTGTTGGATGCTTTTACGCGCATGGCGGCCACTAACCTGTAGAAAATTAACTTGGCCATGCATCGTACATGAAATGCTTGACAATTGCTTGGCAAATATCCCCCTGAAATATACGCAGGGTTTATGAATCGCCTGGATTATTAAGTGAAATACTCACCTAACTTGCTGTTTTAACTCGAATCCCTCGAGGAAATCCGGCCGTGGGTACTGGCCGGATTCAGCCCGATGACCTGACGAGCGGGGCGCTTCTCGGCAAACCCATGATTTTTCAGACCTGTACGCCGGTACGCGGGACCGCCGTCGTCAACTCGGGTAGAATGCCGCCCACGCAATGAGGGTATTTGAGATGGCTTTAGTCGGGCGCTACAACAGCTTGCAAGTGGTTAAACACACTAACTTTGGTTTGTACCTGGATGGTGATCAAGAGGGCGAAATCCTCTTGCCCAACCGATATATCCCCAAAGATATTCCCAGTGAAGATGAAGACTGGCTCAACGTTTTCATTTATCTGGACAGCGATGACAAACTTATCGCGACCACCGAAAAACCAAAAGTACAGGTGGGTGAATTTGCCAGTCTGAAAGTGGTTGAAGTCAACAGTATCGGTGTATTCCTCGATTGGGGCCTGCCCAAGGATCTGCTGCTGCCTTACTCCGAAGAAAAGCGCCAGCTGACCGCCGGTGAGTATTGCGTGGTACACGTCTACCTCGACAAACACACCAAGCGCATCACCGCCACCGCACGCCTTGACCGCTACCTGGACAAGACCCCGGCCACCTACAAGGTCGGCCAGGAAGTTGACTTGCTGGTGGCCGAAGCCACCGACATGGGCTTCAAGGCCATTATCAACAACAAGCACTGGGGCCTGATCCACAAGAACGAAGTGTTCAAGTTCCTGCGCCCGGGCAAGGAAGAGAAAGGCTTCATCAAGGAAATCCGCGCCGACGGCAATATCAGCCTGAGCCTGCAGCCTGTGGGTGAAGAAGCGGCCTCCAGCCTGAACTCGAAGATCCTCGCCAAGTTGCGCGACAACAACGGCACCTTGCCGGTCAGCGATAAAAGCGACCCGGCACTGATCAGCAGTTTGTTCGGTGTCAGCAAAGGCAACTTCAAGAAGGCCATCGGCGCCCTCTACAAGCAGGGTCACATCGTGATCCACGCGGATCGCATTGAACTAAGCTGATCGCGGTTTGCTCTTTTGTAGGAGCGAGGGGGACGCCTGGTTCTTGCTCGCGAAGAACGTCAAGGCAACGTGTTCATTCAGACTGGGCGCGTTATCGTTGACGACCATCGCGAGCAAGCTCGCTCCTACAAAGGTCACGACGATGTGCAGGAAAACACTCTTCGCCTACCTCGGCACCTTGCTCGCCTTTCTGATTCTTGACGGCCTTTGGCTTAGCGTCCTCATGGGGCCGACCTACAAAGCGCTGCTCGGCCCGCTGATGCTCGATCAGCCGCGCCTGTTCCCGGCTGTGGCGTTCTATCTCCTCTATGTATTTGGTTGTCTGGTGTTTGTCGTCCTTCCGGCTTCGGCGAGCGGCGGCTGGCAACGTGCCGCGCGGCTTGGCGCGTTGCTGGGGCTGGTGGCTTACGGCACCTATGACTTGAGCAATTGGGCGACCTTGCAAGGCTGGTCTGCCGGGCTGGCCGTTATGGACATCGCTTGGGGCACCTTTCTGAGTGCGGTTTGCTGCACCGTGGGCTATCAATGTGCACGCAGGGTGCACAATTGATTGTGTACAGGAATCATCTGCACCATCCCTGAGCGAAGCTGCACTGTCTATCTCCGGATAGTCCCGCGTACCAGAGGGATTGTGCCGAATTTCATTCGATTGGCACGCATTCTGCTCATCAACTCGTATACAAACCATGCCGCCTCCCGTACGCACTCCCGTCGCGGGTGGCAGGCCGGTATTTACGAGGAGCCCTGCGATGACCGAACAATTGCCCAAAGGCTACAGCCCGCGCCTGTACAACCAGGACCTGGGACCGCTGCCGCAAAAATGGAACTGGTACAACATCTTCGCCTTCTGGATGAGCGACGTGCACAGCGTCGGCGGCTACGTATTCGCCGCCAGCCTGTTCGCCCTGGGGCTGGCCAGTTGGCAGGTATTGATCGCCTTGCTCGCCGGGATTTGCATTGTGCAATTGATCGCCAACCTGGTGGCCAAGCCGAGCCAGCAGGCGGCAGTGCCGTACCCGGTAATCTGCCGGTTGGCCTTTGGGGTATTCGGGGCGAATATCCCGGCGGTGATTCGTGGGTTGATCGCAGTGGCCTGGTACGGGATCCAGACATACCTGGCGTCCAGTGCATTGATCATCGTGGTGCTGCGCTTTTTCCCACAGATGGCGGTATACGCAGAGCCGCACTTTGCCGGCCTGTCGTACCTGGGCTGGTTCGGTTTCCTCAGCCTGTGGACGCTCCAGGCGCTGGTGTTCTGGGCGGGCATGGAGTCCATCCGTCGTTTCATCGACTGGGCGGGGCCTGTGGTCTATGCGGTGATGTTTGCCCTGGCAGGCTGGATCGTCTGGAAGGCTGGCTGGGCCAATATCAGCTTCACCCTGGCGGAAAAATCCCTCTCAGGCTGGCAGGCATTTGGCCAAATCATCGTGGCAACCGCGTTGGTGGTGTCGTACTTTTCCGGGCCGACCTTGAACTTCGGTGATTTCAGCCGCTACTGCCGCACGATGAAAGACGTGCGTCGCGGAAATTTCTGGGGCTTGCCGGTAAATTTCCTGGCGTTCTCCCTGGTCACCGTGGTGATCGTCTCGGGCACCTTGCCGGTGTTCGGCGAAATGCTCCACGACCCGATTGCCACCGTTTCGCGCATCGACAATGACATGGCTGTGTTGCTGGGGGCGTTCGCCTTTGTCACCGCGACTATCGGCATCAACATCGTGGCCAACTTCGTCTCGCCGGCCTTTGACTTCGCCAACGTGGCACCGAGCAAAATCAGCTGGCGTGCCGGTGGAATGATTGCGGCGGTGGCCTCGATCTTCATCACCCCATGGAACCTGTTCAACAACCCGCTGATGATCCACTACACCCTCGATATCCTCGCCGCGTTTATCGGGCCGTTGTTCGGGATTCTGCTGGTGGATTTCTACCTGATCAAAAAACAGAAGATCGACGTGGATGCGCTGTTCGATGACAGCCCGAGCGGGCGCTACTACTTTGACGGCGGCGTGAACTGGACGGCGGTCAAGGCGCTGGTGCCCGCGACGCTGGTGGGCGTCGCGATTACCTTCACCCCGGTGCTGCAGGGAATGGCCAATTTCGCCTGGTTTACCGGCTGCTTCCTGGGTGGGCTGTTTTTCCTGGTGTTGGCGCGGCGTGAACAGGTTCGCGCGCCTGTGTCGATGGTTGCCGGCTGACCAGCACCGATCCGGCCACCAACAAACCGGCGCCTGCTACCACCAGCGCCGGTTGCAGGCCGCCGCTGAGGTGGCTGCTCACCGACGCCAGCAACGGACCGCTCAATTGGCCGATCGCAAAGCTGGCGGTCAGCAACCCGGTGCTGCGCTGGTAGCCGTGGGGGGCGACCTCACGCAAGCGCGCCATCACCAGTTGCATGCACGCCAGGAATGGCCCACCGCACAGCAACACCCCCAGCGCCAGCCCCCAACCGTTGCCCAGCAGGCAGGCAAACACGCCTGCCGCTTGCAGCCAAAGGGTTGTCATCAGCCAGCGACGGGTGGTTTCCGGGTCCTTGCGGCGCAAACTTGCCGCCACCACGCCAATCGCGGCAGCCAGGCCAAAGCAGGGCCAGAACAGGTCTGCTTGCCATGCGCCCTTGAATTGCGCGCTGGCCATCTGTGACAGGAATGTCGCCGGGATGATGTAGCCAAGGCCATACAACACGTAGATCCAGCACAGATGTGTGATGCTGCCGTTGCTGGCCACGTCGGTGTGGCTGGCAGCGGGCGAGTCGGCAGCGGAAGGCTTGGGCAGGAACGGCAGGATTGCCAGCAGCATGACCAGGGCGACTACCCCATACACCAGCCACAAGGTTGCAGAGTCTTGCCCCAACAGGTTGGAGCCCAGCGCCAGCAACCCGGTCAACAGAATTCCCAGCCCCGGCCCCGCAAATACCAGCGCACCCAGGCGTGGGCGCCCGGCCGCAATGGCCAGCGGCTGGCTCAGGCTGGTAATCATCACCAGCGCCCATGCACTGGCTACACCGGTACCAAAGCGCAACAACAGATGCGGCCAGAACCCGTGGGCCCAGTACGACGCCAGGGTCAGCAGCACACACAGCCACAGCCCACCGTACAAACGCCCGCGTACATGGTGATGGCTGCGGGCAAAGATCGAATCCACCGCACCGACGAAATAACCCAGGTAGTTGGCCGCCGCAATCAGGCCGGCGCCGGTCAGGTCGATCTGCCCTTCACTGAGCAAATGCGGCATTTGCGGGGTGAGCGCGAATCGACCTATGCCCATGGCCATCATCAGGGCGATAAAGCTGGCGAGTAAGCGGATCAGCGGTGACATGGAGGTTTTTCCTGGGAGCAGCGAGTGACCATCAGGCTAAAGCGGATTGACTTTCTTTAAAAATGAATAATAGTGAGTAACTTGTTCAGTTTTGGAGAATGGTGATGGAGTTCAGTCAATTGCGGATTTTCCAGGCCGTGGCCGAGGAAGGCTCCATCACCCGTGCCGCTGAGCGCTTGCACCGGGTGCCGTCCAACCTGTCGACCCGGCTTAAACAGATGGAAGAACAACTGGGCGTCGAACTGTTCGTGCGCGAGCGCCAGCGCTTGCAGCTTTCTCCTGCAGGCAAAGTGCTGCTGGACTACAGTGCGCGCCTGCTGGCCCTGCATGACGAAGCCCATGGCGCGGTGCAGGGCGGGCAACCGGCTGGAGACTTTGTGCTCGGCAGCATGTACAGCACGGCGGCGATTCATTTGCCCAAGCTGCTGGCGCGTTACCACAAGGCGTATCCGATGGTGAACCTGCAGGTGCAGTCAGCTCCCAGCGGTGAACTGCTGGAAGGCTTGATCACCGGGCGCCTGGACGCCGCATTGGTGGATGGGCCGTTGACCCTGGCCACCCTCGACGGCGTGCCGCTGTGCGAAGAGCGCCTGCTGCTGATCTGCGAGGCGGATCATCCGCCGGTGCGTGGGCCGCAGGATGTTGCCGGCCGTTCGGTGTTCACTTTCCGACGCAGTTGTTCTTATCGGGCGCGCCTGGAAGCCTGGTTTTCCCACGATCGCGTGGCCATGGGCCGGGCCATCGAGATCGAGTCCTACCAGGGCATGCTGGCCTGTGTAATCGCCGGTTCCGGCGTGGCGTTGATGTCGGAATCGATGCTCGACAGCCTGCCGGGCAAGGACAGCGTGTCCATTCATCCGCTGGCCGAGCCTTTTGCCAGCGCCACCACCTGGTTGATGTGGCGCAAGGGCATGCTCGGCGCTAACCTCAATGCGTGGATTGACCTGCAGCAGGAGGGCAAGGTGCTACCGGAAACCGAAACCCGAGCGATTGCTTGAACGATCCGTCAGGATTTTGATCAATTCAGTAATAGTTCGTTGTGGTTTCGTTCAAGCAATACGTAAGACTTAAGACTACTATCTGTAGGAAGCGGCCACAGAATTCCAGCCGCTCAGCATTACCCCAAGGGGGCACCATGAAAGAGAAACTGCAAAACTGGCTGCACGACCTCGGCGTCGCACTCGGCTTGATCGAGCCACCGCTGCAACCGGTGCCAATCCGCACCGATGACGAGCAGCGTCGCCCGCGTCGCAGGTAAGTCCTGGAAAGCGCTCAAGCATGTTTGTTTGGGCGCGGCCAGGAGGTTTGCCTATGTATTGGAGTCATGATTGATCATGACCCGTTGCTGTGTACTTCAATTCTTCGTCTGGCTTTGGCCGGACGTTTTCATTTCCGGGGTTTGGTGATTTTCTCAAGACACCTGCTTTCGGAATAATCCTTCAAATATTTAATTTAACAATGCCACGGTAATACCGATTGGTAGTCCGGACGTGTGCGCGTCAGTCGAGTTTTGCCATTAAGTATCGGAATTGGACTACCTGTTTGTCAGAGTCGACGGGCTTATTTGATTATTAGGATAGGCGTAGGTTGAGTTTCATCACGAAAAGATTTGTATCGTTTGCAGTTCTTACAAGCCCCCAACTTCATTGAGTTGCGCTCTCCGGAGTATGAGCCAGTCAGAACTGTTGGAGACAAAACCATGATGTTCTCTTCCGTTCCGCCAGTCGCCGCGTCACTTATTGCCACCACCGAAAACATCTTGCATATCGCCCCTGCATCGCGTGGCTGGAAAGCTGATGCACCCGGCAACGTGGTGTTTTTCCCGCCGACGTTAACCAAGCAGGCTCTGCTTATACAGATTGCACTGCTGCGCCCATCAACGATCATTGTCGCAGACCAGGTTATTGATGCCGACGTCATCAACCAATGGCGTATATCCCACCCATTTGGGGAACTCTGTTTGGTCCGCAGAGGTACAAGTCTGGATAAGATCCGATTGGATCTGTGCGAGCGCAACAATGTTCGAGTGATTAACACGCCAGGGGTCAATGCGCCGCATGTTGCTGCCTATATTGCGCACTGGCTGACGCTGGCAGATGGCTCCTTGCCCCATGATATCTGTGTACTGGGATACGGCAATGTAGGGAAAGAGCTTGTTAAGTTGTTGCTTGCTCGAGATCCGGATGTTCGGATTAAGGTGTTGGGTCGACGCGATCGAGTGTCGGACAGTTTCGGGAAAGCCTCTTCCGATTGCAGGGTTTCATTGGTTGGCGACTGGCTCGAGGCGCTCGAGGGGGCCAATGCAGTCGCCCTATGCTTATCCCTGAATGATGAATCCATTTATCGCATTGATCGGACCCTCATTCAGTGCCTGCACAGAAAGGCTCGCCTTGTCTGTGTCGCCAAGCCGGATGTCTTTAGCGACGATGCGTTGCAGACCCTGGCAGTCTCCGAAGATATCCAGCTCATATTGGACTACGGCCCCAGGACACTGGATGCGTTTCGGGTGCGCACACAAGCGCTCGGCTGCAGTGTCTCCAGGTGGTACAAGCCGGCGACGCTGACGACACAGGCGGCCACCACCGAAGCCTGCCATTGCGACCTCGACTATGCGGTCTCGGTGCAACTGAGCTTGATGGCCTTGCGCGGCCTTGTCCGGCGCAAACTCGCACACTCATTGGCGATCCCCTCTCGGCAAGCCGATGCCGGTGCGCCGCGTGTGTCGATCATCGGCAGAGGTATCAACGGGCTGCTCCAAGCCGTGATGTTCCGCCTGGCAAATTATCAGGTCACGGTTTATGGAGGAAATCAGCAGCGCGATGGTGCCAGTCACAAGCAGGTGAACATGCGTCATCTGTCAGCAACGGAGACGACTGCAAAACCGCTGCCTAACGATTACCTGACTCCCGCAAATCAGTACCTGGCCATTGAGTGCAATCGCGCAGGCATCGAGCTGTTTGAAAAATTCCTGGCCGACAACCCATCGCTGGCACGATTTGCACGATCGCGAATTGTACGAGCCTATGTGGACGACTCCAGTGGCACGGAGGCCGCGATCCGCGAGCAATGGGATATTGAAAACAGGCCTTGGCCGAGTGGCAAGCCGGGGCGAGAGCTTGCAGAGATCAGTCAGCTGCAATTCCAGGCAATGTATGGAGTTCCCGAGGTCGGGCGGGCGATTGAGGTGTCGGGCTACGATCTGGAATTTATCCATTTAATGGATGAGATGGTGACGCTTTTGCAGCGCTCAGGGGTTGAGTTCCTGCCACGGCACCTGAGTCCGGTCCAAATTGCCGATCTGAGTAGAGAGCACTTTGTCGTCACGGCCATGGGGGTGGACGAGCCAGAGGTCATCCCGATCATTGGCTGGTTTTTCAAGCTGCGCGCCGTTGATGATGAAGGTGTCGACATGCGCGGACTCAAGCTGCAGTACGACCTGCCAATCGGCGTCATGAATTGCCGCCTGGACGGGAACTGCATCCTTGTCTCCGCCGGGCAGGTGCCGCCCGATTCGACGCCGCAGTACAAGGAGCAGATACGGGCGGCGTGCCTGGCTGCCGTTTCTCGACACTTTCCAAAGTCCTGCAGCCGTGCGATCGAACGTGGCGACTTGCAACAAATCGAATGTGCCAGGCCCGGCACCGCAGATGGACTTTCAATCGTGCATTGGTCCGCCTACAACCGCATTGTCGCGGGGGCAACTTATGCCGGGGGCACCACGCAGGGATTGGTATGGGCTTCTTTGGTCCAGGAAGTCATCCAGGCCAGAGCGCCGGGGGTTTCGGCAGTGTGGGAATAAAAAAACGGGTGCGACATCCGACGTCGCACCCGCTGAAGAAAGCTACTTTCAACTATTCGTTCAGATCGCCCGAGCCGCAACAGCCTCCGGACGACGGGACAGCAAACTCACCAGCACAAAACTCACCAGGCCCACACCCAGGCTGTAGTAGATCGGCGTATTGGCGTCCAAACCATCCTTGATCATGAACACCAGCGCGGTCACAAAACCCAGGGTCATGGAGGTGATCGCCCCGGAAGTTGTCGCACGCTTCCAGAAAATCGCCCCGATCAGCGGGATCAACATGCCGCCCACCAACAGGTTGTATGCCAGGGTCAGTGCGCTGATCACATCACTCACCACCAGCGCGATACCCAACACGGCGATACCGGTCAGCAAGGTAAACAGACGGTTGATCTTCAAGCTCGACTGCTTGCCACCACGCAGGCGCGGCAGCAGGTCTTCGGTCAATACGGTGGAAGCGGCGAGCAAGCCGGCGCTGGCGGTGGACATCATCGCGGCCAGTGCAGCGGCGATCACCAGGCCGCGGATACCGTCGGGCAGCGAGACTTTGACGATGGCGGCGAACGCATTGTTGACGTTGTCCAGGTCCGGGATCAGTACGTGGGCGGCCATGCCGATCAGCGCACAGGCCAGGCCGTAGAGGATGCAGTAGAAACCGGCGAAGGTGCCTGCGTACTGGGCGACCTTTTCGTCGCGGGCGGTGAACACCCGTTGCCAGATGTCCTGGCCGATCAGGATGCCGAAGAAGTAGATCATGAAGTAGGTGATGATGGTGTCCCAGCCGATTTCAGTGAAGCTGAAATTCGACGCGGGCAGTTTGGCCACCAATTCATCCCAACCGCCGACGCGGTACAGGCAGATTGGTAGCAGGATAAACATCAGGCCGACCGTCTTGATCACGAACTGCACGATGTCGGTCAGGGTCAGCGACCACATGCCGCCAATGGTCGAGTACACCACCACCACGCCACCGCCTACCAATACCGACATCCAGAACGGCAGGTCGAACAACACTTGCAGCACGGTGCCGATGGCCAGGATCGAGGTCACGCCGATCATCAGCGCGTAGGCCAGCATGATCACCGCACTGGCCTGGCGGGCCATGGGGTTGTAGCGTTTCTCCAGGACCTGGGTCACGGTGAAGATTTTCAGTTTCAGCAGCGGCTTGGCCAGGAACAGGTTCAGCGCAATGATCCCCGCGCCCAGCGCGGCGCACAGCCAGAAACCGGAAATACCATGTACATAGCCCAGGCGCACGGTGCCGACGGTGGACGCACCGCCCAGCACCGTGGCAGCCATGGTGCCCATGTACAGCGTCGGGCCGAGGTTGCGGCCGGCCACCAGGTAGTCTTCATGGGTCTTGGCGCGGCGCATGCCGTAGTAGCCGAGCACCAGCATGCCGGCGGCGTAGATGAGGACGACGAATAGATCTAAGGCCATGACGGCGAGTCTCCGATTATCTTTTTTATGTGGGGCTAAAGGGGGCTGTGTGGCGAGGGAGCGTGCTCCCGCTGGGCTGCATTGCAGCCCCAATCCATTCCACGCAATTCATCAGGCGGCCTCCCGACTGCTGCGCAGTCGAACGGGAGCAGGCTCCCTCGCCACAGTCGGTCCGTAGACGGCAGCCGGTTCAGGGAACACGCGAAGCAGTGTCAGGTACACCAGCGAGGCCAGGCCCAGGGTCACCGGCAAGCTGATGTCGATGCCGTCGGCGAGGTTGCCCAGCGGCCCGACAAACTGCCCCGGCAGGTTGACGAAGCACAGGCCCACCAGCGCACTCGGGATCCAGGCCCCCAGGCCGCGCCAGTTCCAGCCATGGCTGAACCAGTAGCGCCCGCCGGTTTCGCCGCGAGTGAACACTTGCAGGTCATCCGGGCAGTAGTAACCCCGGCGCACGATCAGGCCGATGATCATCATCACCATCCAAGGCGTGGTGCAGGTGATGATCAGCACGGCGAAGGTCGACACGCTCTGCACCAGGTTGGCGGCGAAACGTCCGATAAAGATGAAGGCAATCGACATCACCCCGATCAGCAGCGTTGCCTTGACCCGGGACAGCAGGCGCGGGAATACGCTGGACATGTCCAGGCCGGTGCCATACAGCGAGGTGGTGCCGGTGGACATGCCGCCGATCACCGCGATCAGGCACACCGGCAGGAAGAACCAGCTCGGTGCCACCGCCAGCAGGCCGCCGACATAGTTGTTGGCCGCGATATAGTCCGGTGCCTTGACTGCCACGATGGTCGCGGTGGCCAGGCCGAACAGGAACGGGATCAAGGTGGCGATCTGCGCGAACACCACCGCCAGCATGATCCGCATCTTCGAGGTTTCCCGCGGGATGTAGCGCGACCAGTCACCGAGGAACGCGCCGAAGGAAATCGGGTTGCTCATGGCCACCAGTGCTGCACCGATAAACGCCGCCCAGAAGCCGGTCTGGCCGAGGGCAACGGTGCCGGCGAAGTGGCTGTCGAAGGCCGGCGCGAAGGCGAAGATCCCCAGCAGGAACAGCAGGCTCGCCGCCCACACTGCGATGCGGTTGACCCACAGCATGAAGCGAAAGCCGTAGATGCACACCGTCAGCACGAGAATGGCGAAGACGCCGTAGGCCAGGCCCAGGGTCAGGTCGGTTTCCGGCAAGCCCACCAGACGTTTCGCACCGCCCACCAGCGCATCGCCTGAACTCCACACCGACAGTGAGAAGAACGCAATAGCGGTCAGCAGCGACAGGAACGAGCCGACAATCCGCCCGTGCACACCAAAGTGCGCACCGGAAGACACGGCGTTGTTGGTGCCATTGATCGGACCGAACAGACCCATGGGGGCGAGGATCACCGCACCCACCAGCACGCCCAGCACAATCGCCCAGACGCCGGCCTGGAACGACAAGCCAAACAGCACCGGAAAGCTCCCCAGCACGGCGGTGGCGAAGGTGTTGGCACCGCCGAAAATCAGGCGAAACAAATCCTTCGGCCCGGCGGTACGTTCGTGGTCCGGGATCTGTTCGACGCCGTTGGTTTCTATGTTGCGAATACTGTTTTCGTTGTTTTTATTATTCATGATCTGCTCCGATCACATTGGCTAATGGGGCGGCAGCCCTTCCGGCATAGCGGACAAATGTTCGTGACAGGCCAGCCACAGGCCTTCTTTTTGTTGTGTGCGATCCCCTTGCCGCTTGAAGACAATGGTCTCGCGTTCCTGGCTAAAGAATTGCTCCCCGTTCATGCGCAGCTCGGTGGCCACGTCATGCACAAATACCGCGACGTCACCGTGCAGGCTGACGAAAGCGTTGCTTGAGGTGCAGGAAAGCACCTCAAATCCCTCGTCCCGGCGCCAGCTGTCCCACAACACCTGGTAGGCATCGCGACTCAGCAGCGGCTGGGGGAGGGTGTAGAACACGAAGCTGGCATCGGCACTGAACGCACCGAAGTAGGCGTCGCGGTCATTGCGGGCGAAGGCCGACACCAGGTCGGCCGCGGCTTTTAATACCTCGGCCTGGGCGCTCATCAGCGGTGCGCCACGCCCGGCAATACGCAGAGCATTTCGTACAGCAGGTTGGCGCCCAGCAGCGAGGTGTTGCCGGTGGTGTCGTACGGCGGCGAAACTTCTACCAGGTCGCAACCAATCAGATCCAGGCCTTGGCAGCCGCGGATGATTTCAATCGCCTGGATCGTGGTCAAGCCACCGATTTCCGGGGTGCCGGTGCCGGGCGCCCAGGCTGGGTCGATGCCGTCGATATCGAAGCTCAGGTACACCGGGCCACCGCCGACTTTCTCGCGCACTTCAGCCATCAGGGGCGCCAGCGAGTGATGCCAGCATTCTTCGGCCTGGACCACGCGGAAGCCCTGTTTGCGGCTCCAGTTGAAGTCTTCGGCGGTGTAGCCCTGGGCGCGCAGGCCGATTTGCACCACGCGGTCGCAATCCAGCAAGCCTTCTTCCACCGCGCGGCGGAAGGTGGTGCCGTGGGCGATTTTCTCGCCGAACATGTGGTCGTTGACGTCGGCGTGGGCATCGATGTGCACCAGCCCGACCTTGCCGTGTTTCTTGTGGATCGCCCGCAGGATCGGCAGGGTGATGGTGTGGTCACCGCCCAGGGTCATCGGGATCACATTGTGTTCGAGGATCTCGTCGTAGGCTTCTTCGATGATGCGCACAGCGTCCAGCAGGTTGAAGGTGTTGATCGCCACGTCGCCGATGTCGGCAACCGACAGCGAGTCAAACGGCGCGGCGCCGGTGGCCATGTTGTAAGGGCGGATCATCACCGATTCGGCGCGAATTTCCCGCGGCCCGAAACGGGTGCCGGCACGCAGGGAGGTGCCGATGTCCAGGGGCACGCCGACGAAGGCGGCATCCAGGCCCTTGGCCGATTGCAGATGGGGAAGACGCATCATGGTGGCGATGCCGGCGAAGCGCGGCATTTCGTTGCCGCCCAGTGGTTGGTGGAAAATCTTGTCCACGGGATTGCCTCATCGTTTTGTTTATTAGAAGCCGATTCTGCGAAATGCATGGGAAGGGAAGAATCGGCAGGGGCAAATACTTAGTTCAGATTTTTCTAAACTAATGCCTGAGGTAAACTCGGCTCAAATGTGGGAGCGGGCTTGCTCGCGAATACGGTGTGTCAGTCACGGAGGGTTCGATTGATCCACCGCATTCGCGAGCAAGCCCGCTCCCACAGGTTTTATGTTTGCCTCTGGAGAGCCCATGGCCAACGCCTTGCCCGACCTGAAACTCCTGCGCATCTTCGTCAGCGTCGTGCGGCACCAGGGTTTCGCCAATGCCCAGCACGAACTCAACCTGTCGACCTCGGCCATCAGCACTTACATGAGCCAGCTGGAAGCCGCGTTGGGCCTGGTGCTGTGCCATCGCGGGCGGGGCGGGTTCAGCCTCACCAGCAAGGGCGAGTTGTTCCATCAGGAAACCCTGCGCCTGCTGGGCGAGCTGGAAGGCTTCGAGCAATACGCCGCCGCGCTCAAAGGCGAACTGCGCGGCACCCTGAAACTCGGCGTACTCGACTCCACCGTCAGCGACAAGGCCTTGCCGTTTGCCGAAGTGATCGGCGCCTACAGTCAGGAACACCCGGCGGTGCATTTGCACCTGTCGGTGATGAGTCCTTACGAGTTGCAACTCGGCGTCCAGGACAATCGCCTGGACCTGGCCATCGGTGCGTTTTCCAACCGGATGAGCGGGCTGATCTATATGCCGCTGTACCGCGAACAGCACTGGCTGTATTGCAGCACCCGTCACCCATTGTTCAACGAGCGGCGCATTCCCGAACAAGTCATCACCCAGCAACGCATGGTCGGTCGTGGTTACTGGAGCCAGGCCGAACTGGCGCGTCACGGCTTCAAGCACAGCGCCGCCACGGTGGAAAGTATGGAGGCGCAATTGATCCTGGTGCTGTCCGGCGCCTACATCGGCTACCTCCCGGAGCACTACGCCCAGGCCTGGGCCGACAAAGGGGATTTGCGGGTACTGCTGCCGGCAACCTTTGGTTACCAGGCGCCGTTCTCGATGATCATGCGCCGGGGCCGCAGCCGCGAACCCCTGATCCAGACCTTCCGCGATTTACTCAAAGCCCAGCTCAACCAGGCCTGAAAACCCATGTCCAGACCCCAATGCTCCCGCTGCCTGCGGCCCACCACTCACTGCCTGTGCGCGCTGATTCCCCGGCTGGATAGCCGAACCCGGGTGTTGCTGTTGCAGCATCCGAGTGAGGTCAATCACGCCTTGAATACCGCGCGGTTGGCGGCGCTGGGCTTGGTGAATGCGCAGTTGGTGGTGGGGGAGGTGTTTGAGGATTTGCAGGCGTTGTTGAATCCGCCGGGTTATCAGGCGCATCTGTTGTTTCCGGACGAAAATGCCCAACCCTTGCAGGCCTATACGCCATCCGACGAACCGTTGCTGTTGGTGGTGCCGGACGGTACCTGGCGCAAGGCGCGCAAGTTGCTGCACCTCAATCCTTTATTGGCGGCGCTGCCTCGGGTGACGCTGGCGGAAGGCGCCGTGTCCCGTTATCGGCTGCGCAAGGCACCGGGGCCCGGGGCGTTGTCGACGGTGGAGGCCATCGTGCAGGCGTTGCAGGTGCTTGAAGCGCCCACCTCATTTGAGCCGCTGCTGAAACCGTTCGAGGCATTGATCGAAGGACAGATTGCCGCGATGGGCGATGAAGTGTTCCAGAGAAACCACGGCCCCGCCTGACTTATTCCATTAAGCGATAAGCACCACACTTTGCGTGATATGGCCCGCCAGCCTTTCCCGGTATGATAGTCGCCCCCGCAGTCTGGATTGCGAATACGCCATGACCTTGCAGTACCCCACCATCGCCGATTGCGTCGGCAACACCCCGCTGGTCCGCTTGCAGCGCCTGCCGGGCAACACCAGCAATACCTTGTTGCTCAAGCTCGAAGGGAACAACCCGGCCGGCTCGGTCAAGGACCGCCCGGCGTTGTCGATGATCACCCGCGCCGAGTTGCGTGGGCAGATCAAGCCCGGCGACACCCTGATCGAAGCCACCTCCGGTAACACCGGGATTGCCCTGGCCATGGCCGCGGCGATCAAGGGCTACAAGATGGTCCTGATCATGCCCGACAACGGCAGCGCCGAGCGCAAGGCGGCGATGACCGCCTACGGCGCCGAGTTGATCCTGGTCACCCAGGAAGAAGGCATGGAAGGTGCCCGCGACCTCGCCGAGCGTATGGCTGCCGAAGGCCGTGGCCTGGTGCTGGACCAGTTCGCCAACGGCGACAACCCCGAGGCGCACTACACCACCACTGGCCCGGAAATCTGGCGCCAGACCCAGGGCACCATCACTCACTTCGTGAGTTCGATGGGCACCACCGGCACCATCATGGGCAATTCGCGCTACCTCAAGGAGCAGAATCCCGAGATCCAGATCGTCGGCCTGCAACCGATGGAAGGCGCAGCGATCCCGGGGATCCGTCGTTGGCCCGAAGAGTACTTGCCGAAGATCTACAACGCGGCTCGCGTCGATCGCATCATCGACATGGCCCAGCGTGAAGCCGAAGACACCACCCGCCGCCTGGCCCGTGAAGAAGGCATCTTCTGCGGCGTGTCGTCCGGTGGCGCCGTGGCCGGGATGTTGCGCTTGTCCCAGGAGTTGGAAAACGCGGTGATCGTCGCGATCATCTGTGACCGTGGCGACCGTTACCTGTCGACCGGCATTTTCGACGCGCCCAACTGATGGCCAAGCACGAGAGAGGCCTGCGCTTCCAACCGACGGGCGGCAGCCGGGCCCCACAGATTCCCGTAGGCAAGAAGCAGCGCCTGACCATCGAGCGCCTGGCCAACGACGGCCGTGGCATTGTGTTCTTTGAAGGCCGCACCTGGTTTGTCGTGGGTGCGCTGGCCGGTGAAGAGGTGGAAGCGCGGGTGTTGGGCGCCCACGGCAAAGTGGTCGAGGCGCGCACCGAGCGCGTATTTACCGCCAGCGAACTGCGCCGTCCGGCACCCTGTGTGCACGCCGGCCGCTGTGGCGGTTGCAGCCTGCAACACTTGCCCCATGACGAACAACTCGCCCTGAAACAGCGCATGCTCGCCGAGCAATTATCCCGTGTGGCCGGTGTCGAACCCCAGGAGTGGGCCGCGCCTTTGAGCGGGCCGGAATTCGGCTATCGTCGCCGCGCCCGCGTGGCCGTGCGCTGGGATGCCAAGGCGAAGAAACTTGAAGTCGGCTTTCGTGCCGTGGCCAGCCAGGACATCGTCGCCATCGACGATTGCCCGGTGCTGGTACAGGCCTTGCAACCGATCATGCAGCGTTTGCCCAACATGCTGCGGCGCTTGAGCAAGCCTCAGGCATTGGGGCATGTGGAATTATTCAGTGGTTCGTCGATTGCCGTGTTGTTGCGACACATGGCGCCCTTGTCCGAAGCGGACCTGACGATCCTGCAGGAATTTTGCACGTTCCATGAAGCCCAACTGTGGCTGCATGGCGAGGGCCAGCCGCAACCGGTCGAACCAGACCAGGCCTTGGGCTATCGTCTGGAACCGTGGGATTTGCAGTTGGCGTACCGCCCGGGAGACTTTGTGCAGGTCAACGCCGGGGTCAACCAGGCGATGGTCGCCCAGGCGCTGGATTGGCTGGCGCCGAAGCCCGACGAGCGGGTGCTGGATTTGTTTTGTGGCTTGGGCAACTTCGCCTTGCCGCTGGCCCGCCAAGTGCGGGAAGTGGTGGCGGTGGAAGGCGTGCAGGCCATGGTGGACCGGGCGGCACAGAATGCCGTCAGCAATAATTTGCATAATGTTCAGTTTTTTCAGGCCGATTTGTCCCAGCCTTTGACCGACGCGGAATGGGCCAAACAGGGCTTTTCTGCGGTACTCTTGGACCCACCCCGCGATGGTGCCCTGGAGGTTGTGCGCAAGCTCGCTACCCTGGGGGCTGATCGCCTGGTGTATGTGTCCTGCAATCCGGCAACGCTGGCGCGGGACACGGTCGAGTTGGTCAAGCAAGGCTACCGGCTAAAACGTGCCGGGATCCTCGACATGTTTCCCCAGACGGCCCATGTCGAGGCCATGGCGTTATTTGAAGCGGGCTAGGATGCCCGTTTAATCCGACTGGCCTGCATCTCCTGGGCCTGTGACCTGCCAGGGAGCGTGCACAAGCTTTTTTTGTAAAGCAGGTCAGCGATGATTTTGACGCACTAAAAGGTGCGTCGTAGGGAAGGTAAGCAAGATGGTACAGGTGAGAGCACACCAGCCGATCAACACCGACGGCAGTATCAATCTCGAGGCATGGCTGGATCATGCCATCAGTGTCGACCCGGCACTGGACCGTGAAGCCTTGAAAGCAGCCTGCGAGTTCGCTCGTGAGTCTGAACAGCAAGACAATGCGGCGAAGAACCTGTGGGCCGAAGGCACTTCAAGCTTTCGCACCGGGTTGGAAATCGCCGAGATCCTCGCCGATCTCAAGCTCGATCAGGATTCGCTGATCGCGGCGGTGCTGTATCGCGGCGTGCGTGAGGGGCATATTCAACTGCCCACCGTCAGCCAGCGTTTCGGCACCGTGGTGGCCAAGCTGATCGACGGCGTGCTGCGCATGGCGGCGATCAGTGCCAGCCTCAGCCCGCGCCAGTCGATGGTGCTGGGTACCCAGGGCCAGGTGGAAAACCTGCGCAAGATGCTGGTGGCGATGGTCGACGACGTGCGCGTCGCCTTGATCAAGCTGGCCGAGCGTACCTGCGCGATTCGGGCGGTGAAAACCGCCGACGACGAAAAGCGCAACCGCGTCGCCCGCGAGGTGTTCGACATCTACGCGCCGCTCGCCCACCGCCTGGGCATCGGCCATATCAAGTGGGAACTGGAGGACTTGTCCTTCCGTTACCTCGAACCCGATCAATACAAACAGATTGCCACGCTGCTCCATGAGCGGCGGCTGGACCGTGAGCGCTTTATCGCCGACGTGATGAGCCAGTTACGCACGGAATTGCAGGCCACCGGCGTTGAAGCCGACATCAGCGGCCGGGCCAAACACATCTATTCCATCTGGCGCAAAATGCAGCGCAAGGGCCTGGCCTTCAGCCAGATCTACGACGTGCGCGCCGTGCGTGTGCTGGTGCCGGAAATGCGCGACTGCTACACCGCGCTGGGTATCGTGCACACGCTGTGGCGGCACATCCCCAAGGAATTCGACGACTACATCGCCAACCCCAAGGAAAACGGTTACCGCTCATTGCACACGGCAGTGATCGGCCCCGAGGGCAAGGTGCTGGAAGTACAGATCCGCACCCACGCGATGCACGAAGAGGCGGAGCTGGGCGTATGCGCTCACTGGCGCTACAAGGGCACCGACGTCAAGGCCGGGTCGAACCAGTACGAAGAGAAAATCTCCTGGTTGCGCCAGGTGCTGGAGTGGCACGAAGAGCTGGGCGACATCGGCGGTTTGGCCGACCAGCTGCGGGTAGATATCGAACCTGACCGGGTCTACATCTTCACCCCCGACGGCCACGCGATCGACCTGCCCAAGGGCGCCACACCGCTGGATTTTGCGTACCGGGTGCACACCGAGATCGGCCACAACTGCCGTGGCGCCAAGATCAACGGGCGCATCGTGCCGCTCAACTACAGCCTGCAGACCGGTGAACAGGTCGAGATCATTACCAGCAAGCACGGTACGCCGAGCCGCGACTGGCTGAACCCGAACCTGGGCTACATCACCACGTCCAGGGCGCGGGCGAAGATTGTCCACTGGTTCAAATTGCAGGCGCGCGACCAGAACGTCGCCGCCGGCAAGACCTTGCTCGAGCGCGAATTGGCACGCCTGGGCCTGCCGCAGGTGGACTTCGACAAGCTGGCCGAAAAGGCCAACATGAAGATCGCCGAAGACATGTTCGCCGCCCTCGGTGCCGGCGATCTGCGCCTGGCGCAGTTGGTCAACCTGGCCCAGCAACTGGTTGAGCCGGAGCGTGGCAGCGAGCAGCTGGAACTGATTCCACGCAAGGCCACCGGCTACAAGCCGGGCAAGCGGGGCGATATCCAGATCCAGGGCGTCGGCAACCTGATGACGCAAATGGCCGGCTGCTGCCAGCCATTGCCGGGCGACGCCATCGTCGGTTACATCACTCAGGGCCGCGGGGTGAGCATTCACCGCCAGGACTGTGCCTCGGTGTTGCAACTGGGCGGGCGCGAGCCGGAGCGGATCATCCAGGTCAGTTGGGGCCCGGTGCCGGTGTTGACCTATCCGGTGGACATCATCATTCGTGCCTACGACCGTTCCGGGCTGCTGCGTGATGTGTCGCAGGTGCTGCTCAATGAGCGGATCAACGTGCTGGCGGTCAACACCCGCTCGAACAAAGAGGACAACACGGCGCTGATGTCCCTGACCATCGAGATTCCGGGGCTGGACGCGTTGGGTCGGTTGCTGGGGCGTATTTCCCAGTTGCCGAACATCATTGAGACCCGGCGTAATCGCACGCCATGAGTAGCTGGATGAGCGCGGACTGAAATGTGGGAGCGGGCTTGCTCGCGAAGGCGATGTGTCTGTCAAATATCAGGCAACTGACACGACGCCTTCGCGAGCAAGCCCGCTCCCACATTTGATCCTCAGCGTTCCCACTTCTGCGGAAAGAGACTGATGTATTCACTTGAAGACCTGCTGCACCTGATGAACCGCCTGCGCGACCCGCAATACGGTTGCCCGTGGGACATCAAGCAAACCTACGCCACCATCGTCCCCCACACCCTGGAAGAAGCCTACGAAGTCGCCGATGCGATCGAGCGCGGGGATTTTGATCACCTGCAAGGTGAGCTGGGCGACCTGTTGTTCCAGGTGGTGTATTACAGCCAGCTGGCGCGGGAAGAAGGGCGCTTCGAATTCGCTGGGGTGATCGACAGCATTACCCGCAAGTTGATTCGCCGTCACCCGCATGTGTTTCCCACGGGAGACTTGTACGCGCCGCTGGATATTCCGCAGCTGAGCGAAGAGCAGGTCAAGCAGCGTTGGGAAGAAATAAAGGCCGAGGAGCGTGCGGAAAAGTCCGACGTCCCACAGCAGTTATCCCTGCTGGATGATGTGCCCACGGCCTTGCCGGCGCTTTCCCGCGCCGCCAAATTGCAAAAGCGCGCCGGGCAGGTGGGTTTCGACTGGCCGTCCGCGTTGCCCGTGGTGGATAACGTGCGCGAAGAGCTGGATGAAGTGCTCGAAGCCATGGCCGATAACGACCCGGCAGCCATCGCCGATGAAGTAGGTGACCTGCTGTTTGCGGCGGTCAACCTGGCCCGTCACCTCCAGGTCGACCCGGAAGCAGCCTTGCGTTTAGCCAACGCTAAATTCGAACGACGTTTCCGATTTATCGAACAGGCATTGCGCGAGACCCACCGTCCCATAGAAGATTGCACCCTCGAAGAGTTGGACGCCCTGTGGGGCGAAGCCAAACGCCAGGAAAAGAATCTGTCCAGCTGCGGCTGAGCCGTTGCCCAAGTGAGTAAGCACCATGAGCATTTCCCTTCGCGACCAGTTGCTCAAAGCAGGCCTGGTCAACCAAAAGCAGGCCAAGCAGGTCGGCAAAGAGAAACAGAAACAGCAGCGCCTGGTGCATAAAGGCCAGGCCGAAGCGGACGACAGCCAGGCGCGCCAGGCCATCCAGGCGCATGCCGAAAAGGTCAAGCGCGACCAGGAGCTGAACCGTCAGCAGCAGGAAAAAGCCGAGGCCAAGGCCCGCGTTGCGCAGGTCAAGCAATTGATCGAAACCTCGCGCCTGCCCAAGCTGACCACCGAGGACTACTACAACTTCGTGGATGACAAGAAGGTCAAGCGCCTGTCGGTCAACACGCTGATGCGTAACAAGCTGAGCAACGGCTCCCTGGCGATCGTGCATCACGGTGGCGGTTACGAGGTGATCCCGCGCGAAGCCGCGCTGAAGATCCAGGAGCGGGCGCCAGAGCGCATCGTCCAGATGAACGTCCTGACCGAAAGCCAGGTGCCGGATGAGGATGATCCGTACGCCGCCTACCAGATCCCTGACGACCTGATGTGGTAATGCGTTAGAAACACACATTGTGGCGAGACGGCTTGTTGTGGCGAGGCAGCTTGCTGTGGCGAGGGAGCTTGCTCCCGCTGGGGCGCGAAGCGCCCCCAAAATCCCAAGCCCCAACCCCAAAAACACAAACCCCGCTCAAAAGGCGGGGTTTGTGTTTATAGACACTCCAGCTGCGTGGGGCTGGTTATCTACAGGATTTCAGAGTTTCAGGAGCTTTGCGCCTGGCGTTTCATCTCAAGGGTCTCGAGCTCGTTTTTATAATTATGAGCTTCGGTCTCGTCGTGAAACATGCCGACCAGCAGGTCTTGCTGGTGTACATCCCAGATGTGAATCCCGTGGGCTACTGCTTCATGGGACATATGTTCATCGTCGCGTTCAGTTACTTTTACAGTCATCTGCTTGCTCCAATCTCTGGTTGATCTGCGGCAAGGCGTCGCAGGCCTTTGTTATATGATTTGTTAGCTTGCTAAGTAAATAACCAGGAATTGCAACACACCTTTACAGAAACTGGAGTAATCCCGCGAGCCCACGGAAACCGCGACATTGCGTCGCAGGGCGCTGAGTTTTATGACAAAAGTTTCATGTTGGCGTCAGGCGACAGGCGAAAAAAAGCCCCGCGTACGCGAGGCTCTTTCATTGCGCAGAGGATCAGCTGCCTTTGACAGCCTTGCCGTCAACGGTACCGTCTTGCAGCATGATGTTGTATTCCTTGCCGTCAGTCTCGACCTGGCGCAGGGCAACCAGGATGCCGCCCCAGTCCTTGGCAAACCACATTTGGGTAATGCGCTTGCTTTGAGTCGGGTCACGCACGCGCTCGACCTTGATCGCATCGATGGAGCCGGCTTTGGTCTGGACCTTTTCCGGGCCGATCACGCGGAAGTCGTAGGTATCGACATCAGTGCCTTCGACGACGTTGTAGCTCATGCTTTTCTTGCCGGCTGCCACATCGCGCTGCAATGCCAACTGGTAGGTCGACTTGTCGAGCATGCCGCTTTGAAGGGCCACGTTGACCGGGTCCTTGTTTTCAAAGCCGGTGACTTTCTTGGCCGTCTGATCGAAGTCGAGGTTGATCTTCTTCGTCTTGCCCAGGCCACCGCGTTCGAAGGTGTAGCTCACCGGTTGCAGGGCGTCTTTGTCGAAGCGGATCACGCTGGTTTCAGTCAGGCTGGCGATCATCATGGAAGCCTTGAAATTCAAGGTCCAGCTGCCGTTGTCATTCTTGGTCAGGCTGCGTTCTGCCGAACCACTCATGGGCAACTGTTTCCAGTCGGCGGTGTAGCTGGCGGAGAAAGGGTGAAGGTCTGCCGCTTGCACGGCAGGCAAGGCGAACAGCGCAAAAGCGAAGAGCAGGGCGCGACGCATAAAGTCTCCTAGGTTCGAATCAAGTGGCCGCTGGCCGCAAGTAACTGACCGTCCAATAATGCACCGTGGTCGCCAAGAATCAACCGTCCCTCAGCGAACCAGCGAACAGCCAGCGGGTAAATCCTGTGTTCCTGGGCGTGAACCCGTTGCGCAAGCGTCTGCGCAGAGTCCGCAGACTCTACCGGAACTACTGCCTGTACGACCAGAGGCCCGCCATCGAGTTCCTCGGTGACAAAGTGCACGCTGCAGCCGTGCTCGGTGTCGCCGGCCTCCAGGGCACGCTGGTGGGTGTGTAACCCTTTGTATTTTGGCAGCAGGGACGGGTGGATATTCAGCAGACGCCCGTTGTAGTGACGCACGAAGTCAGCGTTGAGAATGCGCATGAAGCCGGCCAGTACCACGAGTTTGGGGTTGAAGGCGTCGATCAGTTCGATCAAGGCGCTGTCGAAGGCCTCGCGGCCTTCAAAAGCCTTGTGATCCAGGGAGCGGGTGTCGATACCTGAGTCCCTGGCGCGTTGCAGGCCGTAGGCGTCGCTGCGGTTGGAAATCACCGCAGCGATGCGCACCGGGCTGTCGCCGGCGCGCGTGCTGTCGATCAGGGCCTGCAAGTTACTGCCGGTGCCGGAGAGCAGCACCACGACATCACAGGTTGCAGGCATCAGTGCGCCTTAAGGTTCTTCAGTTCAACCTGAGCCGCGCCTTCAGGGGCGGTAGCGATCTGGCCGATGACCCAAGGCTGTTCGCCGGCTTCACGCAATACGTTCAGCGCGCTTTCAACGTGCTCTTGAGCCACGCAGATGACCATGCCCACGCCGCAGTTCAGCACGCGGTGCATCTCGGTTTCGTTGACGTTGCCTTTCTCTTGCAGCCAGTCGAAGACTGCCGGGCGCTGCCAGCTGGCCACGTCGACAATCGCCTGGGCGCCTTCAGGCAGTACGCGCGGGATGTTGTCCAGCAGGCCGCCACCGGTGATGTGGGCCATGGCCTTGACCGCGCCGGTGTCCTTGATCAGCTTGAGCAACGGCTTCACGTAGATGCGGGTCGGGGCCATCAGCAGGTCGGTCAAGGGCTTGCCGTCGAGCTGGATGGTTTCGATGTCGGCGCCGGACACTTCGATGATCTTGCGGATCAGCGAGTAGCCGTTGGAGTGCGGGCCGGACGATGGCAGGGCCAGCAGGGCGTCACCGGCAGCCACCTTGGAACCGTCGATGATTTCGGATTTTTCGACAACGCCGACGCAGAAACCGGCCAGGTCGTAGTCTTCGCCTTCGTACATGCCTGGCATTTCAGCGGTTTCGCCGCCGACCAGGGAGCAGCCGGACAGTTCGCAGCCAGCGCCAATGCCGGTGACCACCTGGGTAGCGGTCTCGACGTTGAGCTTGCCGGTGGCGTAGTAGTCAAGGAAGAACAGCGGTTCGGCGCCGCACACCACCAGGTCGTTCACGCACATGGCAACCAGGTCGATGCCGATGCTGTCGTGCTTGTTCAGGTTCAGTGCCAGGCGCAGCTTGGTGCCCACACCGTCGGTGCCGGAGACCAATACAGGCTGCTTGTAGCCGGCCGGGATCTCGCAGAGGGCGCCAAAACCGCCCAGGCCGCCCATGACTTCGGGGCGCGCAGTGCGCTTGGCGACGCTCTTGATGCGTTCGACCAATGCTTCACCGGCGTCGATGTCTACACCGGCGTCCTTGTAGCTCAGGGAGGGTTGCTTGCTCATGATCCAGGCCTTTAGGGGGGATTCAGGGGTAACGACCGAATGCGGCGGGTGTACCGAAACCTGAAGTTTCAGCACGGCCTGCCATTGACGGTCTGCGAAGGCGCGCGATTTTATCAGGCTTGAGGGGCAGCGGCCATCCTCGGGCCGACGGGCAGGGGCAATAGCTGTTAAAAAAATCGCTAATCGAGTCGGTCACAGGCCCTATTAAGGTATAGCCTTTAACTCGCTATCGTTATGACAGTACAAAAACTTGCCGAGACCCTGTGAATGTTTTGCTGGTCGCTGTGGTCACAGCCTTGCTCAACAGTGTTCACGCGGTCTGTTCCAACCGCTTATTTGCCGTTCGGGAATCTTCTTTCATGGGTCTGAGTAAATATTTTTTTGTGGGCTGCTTGTCGTTGGTCAGCCTGGCGAGTTATGCCGAAACCCTCAATGGTCTCTATCAAGTGCTGGAGCCGGTCAGCAGTCAGTCTCCCCAGGAGCGCGACCAGGCGACCCAGCGTGCCCTGCAAACCCTGGTGATCCGCCTGACCGGCGACGCCAAGGCCGCCGATGGCCCGGGCCTGGCGGCGATCCGCAAAGACCCGCAACAAATCATCAGTCAGTACGGCTACGACGCCGGCCCGCCGGAAAGCCTGCAGGTGGATTTCGACCCGGTCAGCACCGACCGCGCGTTGCGTGGCGCGGGCCTGGCGCTGTGGGGCAGCAATCGGCCATCGATCCTCGGTTGGTGGCTGAACGACTCCGTGGAAGGCAGCAGCCTGGTCGGTGATGGCCAGGCCGTCGCCCAGCCGCTGCGCCGCGCGGCCCAGCACCGTGGTTTGCCGCTGCGTCTGCCATTGGGTGACCTGGACGAACAGATCGTCGCCACCGCCCCGAATCTTGAAAGCCCTGACGCCACACCGCTGCGCGCCGCGTCCGAGCGTTACGGCGCCGATGCCTTGCTGGCGGTGCATGCTCGCGAAGACGGCGGCCAATGGTCGGCCAAATGGCGCCTGTGGCTGGGGGATAAAAGCGAGCAGGGCACCGCCACCGGCACTGATACCGCCGCTTTGGCCGACGCCGTGCTGCTGGCCGTCAGCGAACGCCTGGCACCACGCTTTGCGGTCAAGGCCGGTGCTGCCACCAGTGATCAGTTGCTGGAAGTGCAGGGCATGAATCTCGAGCATTACGCCGCCCTCGGCCATCTGCTGGAACCGTTCGGTGCCCAGCCAGTGCGCGTGGACGGCACTCGCATCGTTTATCGGGTGAATGGCAGCGCCGAGCAGCTGCGCACCCAGTTGAGCCTGGCCAAGTTGCAGGAAATCCCGGCAGGTGAAGCTCCGGCTCCGCAGCCGGTGGTAGAAGGCGCGCAACCGGCACCGGTCGAGCCGACGCCGCAGCTACGTTTTCATTGGTAAGTGTTCTTCCTTCTTATATAGAAGCAGGAAGCAAATAACAGAGGGAGTGGTTTATGGCGGATACGCGTCGTTGGGTGTGGCTTGGCGGGATTGTCCTGCTGTGCGTTTTTGTGTTCCTGCTGCATTCGATCCTGACGCCGTTCCTGGTCGCGTTACTGCTGGCCTACCTGTTCGATCCGGTGGTGGATCGCCTGGAAAAGCTCGGCCTGTCACGTACCTGGGGCGTGGTGGCGGTGTTTGCGTTGTTCACCTTGATCATCACGGCGCTGGTCCTGGTGCTGGTGCCGATGTTGGCCAAGCAGCTGTTCAAGCTCTATGAGCTGGCGCCGCAGATGCTCGACTGGCTGCAACACACGGCCATGCCGTGGGCGCAGGCCAAGCTGGGGCTGGCAGACGGCTTCTGGAAGTTCGACAAGGTCAAGGCGGCCATCAGCGAGCACATGGGCCAGACCACCGACATTGTCGGCGTGGTGCTGAGCCAGGCGACGGCGTCGAGCCTGGCACTGATTGGCTGGCTGACCAACCTGGTGCTGATCCCGGTCGTGGCGTTCTACCTGCTGCGGGACTGGGACATCATGATGGCCAAGATCCGCGGCCTGCTGCCGCGCGACCGTGAGGAGCGCATTGTCTCCCTGGCCGAGGAGTGTCATGAGGTGCTCGGCGCCTTCGTCCGTGGCCAGTTGCTGGTGATGCTGGCGCTGGGGATCATCTACGCGGCGGGGTTGATGGCGATCGGCCTGGAACTGGGGCTGTTGATCGGCCTGATCGCCGGCCTGGCAGCCATCGTGCCTTATATGGGCTTCGTGATTGGTATCGGTGCGGCGCTGGTGGCCGGGTTGTTCCAGTTCCACGGCGACCTATACCCGATGCTCGGGATCGTCGCGGTGTTCATGGTCGGCCAGGCCCTGGAAGGCATGGTGCTGACGCCGTTGCTGGTGGGCGACCGGATCGGCCTGCACCCGGTGGCGGTGATCTTTGCGATCCTGGCGGGCGGCGAGCTGTTCGGCTTTACCGGCATCCTGCTGGCGCTGCCGGTGGCGGCGGTGATCATGGTGCTGGTGCGCCATGTGCACGACTTGTACAAGGACTCGGACATGTACGCCGGAACCGACGAACCGGAGTTATAACCGCAGCATCACAAACCCGGCTCAAGGCCGGGTTTGTCATTTATCGGCTCTGGCGTTTCGCCATTGCGTCAAACATTCCTCACCAAATCCAACAAGTTAACGCAAACCTTTGATTTTGCTTGTGGTCTGCTGCATTGTGCGCCCGGCGTCACGGGTATAAACTTTGCAAACTTTACACAGAGGTCACTAACGGTTCGATTGGAACCGTTCAGTCAGCATGAAACCGATTCAGCTGCCCCTAGGTGTGCGTCTGCGTGACGACGCCACCTTTATCAATTACTACCCAGGCGCCAATGCCGCTGCACTCGGCTATGTCGAGCGGCTCTGCGAAGCCGACGCCGGGTGGACCGAAAGCTTGATCTACCTCTGGGGCAAGCACGGCGTGGGGCGTACCCACTTGTTACAGGCCGCTTGCCTGCGCTTCGAACAGATGGGTGAACCGGCGGTGTACCTGCCGCTGGCGGAGCTGCTGGACCGCGGTATCGAGATCCTCGACAACCTTGAACAATACGAACTGGTCTGCCTGGACGATTTGCAGGCAGTGGCGGGGCGGGCAGATTGGGAAGAGGCACTGTTCCATCTGTTCAACCGCTTGCGTGACAGCGGCCGGCGCTTGTTGATTGCCGCCTCCACCTCGCCACGTGAGCTGCCGGTGAAGCTGGCGGACTTGAAGTCGCGGCTGACCCTGGCGCTGATTTTCCAGATGCGCCCGTTGTCCGACGAAGACAAACTGCGGGCCCTGCAACTGCGTGCTTCGCGCCGCGGGTTGCACCTGACCGATGAAGTCGGGCATTTTATTCTCACTCGCGGTACACGCAGCATGAGCGCACTGTTCGACTTGCTCGAACAGCTCGACCAGGCTTCCTTGCAAGCCCAGCGCAAGCTGACTATTCCCTTCCTTAAAGAAACCCTGGGCTGGTAGCCAGCCCTTTAAAACCGGGGCTTTCGGCAAATTACAGGCGCCAGAAAACCTGCGTTTGGGCCGTTTTGGCCACGCAAATGGCTGGCATAGGGTGTTAAGGGCTTAGATGTCATAGTCCAAACAAGAAGTCACATAGATCACGATTGAATTTGCAAATCGATGTGATAGAAGGCATAGTCTCGGCTTCTTTACACATCAGCCACGGTCGTGCCCATGCTAAATCGCTTCGCACCCCTCGTGCCTCTCGCACTCGTTACCCTGTTGTTTGGTTGCGCCACCCACACTCAAAACGTGGCTGAGCAGCAAAAACCAGTACAGCAGTCCCAGGCAAAATTCGTTGCGTCGCAGTCTTCCACTGTTTATCAGGAAGAGATCGCAACTGAAAAAGAACTCGCCGACTTCGCCGGCGCCAAGCCTTACCAGCTTCCCGTTCTGGCCGACAGCATTCTCGAACGCGGCATGTCCCTGATCGGTACCCGTTACCGTTTCGGCGGTATCTCTGAAGCCGGTTTCGACTGCAGCGGTTTCATCGGCTACCTGTTCCGCGAAGAAGCCGGCATGAACCTGCCGCGTTCCACCCGCGAAATGATCAACGTGGATGCACCGTTGGTCGCGCGGAACAACCTCAAGCCCGGTGATCTGCTTTTCTTTAGTACGGCTGGCCGTGGTCGTGTCAGCCACGCCGGTATCTACCTGGGCGACAACCAGTTTATCCACTCCAGCAGCCGCCGCAGTGGTGGTGTGCGAGTCGACAACCTGGGTGACAGCTACTGGAGCAGAACCTTCATCGAAGCCAAGCGCGCCCTGGCGATGGCCCCGACTACCGTTACCGCCAGCAAGTAAAGTTAAAGTGATACTTGAAGTTTGACGTGTAAGCGCTAGAATCCCTGGACATTGTTGTAAATTGATCGCGCGAGCTTTGCTTGCGCGTTCTGTTTTTCAACGTTCGGCAGCGAAAGCCGCATCCAGATCAGGATTGTTCTGCCCATGTCGACCTCGGCCCGCCTAATTCTTCTCGTTTGCGCCGCGCTGCTCAGCGCCTGCGCAAGTCGTCCTCCGCCTGCTCCCGTGGCCGTCAAGCCCAAGCCGGTGTTCAACACCTATGCCACCCAAAGTTTCTCGCCTGCAGCCGAAGACGTGCTTTTTCGTGCGCTGGGCCTGGTCGGCACGCCTTATCGTTGGGGCGGCAACACGCCGGACTCGGGGTTTGATTGCAGTGGCTTGATCGGTTTCGTCTACCGTGACGCGGCGGGCATCTCCTTGCCACGTACCACCCGCGAGCTGATCGTGATGCGCGCCCAGGACGTGAGCGAAAACAACCTGCAAACCGGCGACCTGATCTTCTTCGCCACGGGTGGCGGCTCGCAGGTCAGCCACGCCGGGATCTACGTGGGAGAAGGGCGCTTTGTGCATGCGCCGCAGACCGGCGGTACGGTGAAGCTGGACACGCTGTCCAAGGCTTATTGGCAGAATGCCTACCTGAGCGCCAAGCGTGTGTTGCCAGCCGAGCACCTGGCACGAAACCCCTAGGAAAACACGAAACCAAATGTGGGAGCGGGCTTGCTCGCGAATGCGGTGGATCAGTCGACAACAAGCTGACTGACACACTGCATTCGCGAGCAAGCCCGCTCCCACATTTGTTTTGCGGTGTTTGCGAAGCTGGCTATTTAGCCGCCGACACTCGCCACACCTTGTTCCCCACGTCATCCGCCACCAGCAAATCCCCCTGCTTGTCGATCACCACGCCGACCGGGCGGCCCATGGCTTTCTCATCGCTATTGAGGAACCCGGTCAGCACATCCACCGGCTGGCCTTTGGGTTTGCCGCCTTCAAACGGCACGAAGATCACCTTGTAGCCACTGTGTGGCTTGCGGTTCCACGAACCATGCTGGCCGATAAACGCGCCATTGCTGAATTGCGCCGGTAGCTTGCTGCCCTCGGCAAAGGTCAGTCCCAAGGAGGCTGTGTGCGGGCCCACCGCGTAGTCCGGGGCAATCGCCTTGGCTACCAGTTCCGGGTTCTGCGGACTCACCCGCACATCCACGTGCTGCCCGTAGTAACTGAAGGGCCAGCCATAGAACGCGCCATCCTTGACCGAGGTGATGTAGTCCGGCACCAGGTCGCTGCCGATTTCATCGCGCTCATTGACCGCCGTCCACAGCCTGCCGCTTTGCGGTTCCCAAGCCATGCCGTTGGGGTTGCGCAGGCCGGAGGCGAAGATGCGGTGCTGGCCGGTAGCACGGTCCACTTCCCAGATCGCGGCGCGGCCTTGTTCGGCTTCCAGGCCGTTTTCCGCGACGTTGCTGTTGGAGCCCACGCTGACGTACAACTTGCTGCCGTCCTGGCTGGCGACCACGTTCTTGGTCCAGTGATGGTTGATGCTGCCGCCCGGCAAGTCGGTCACCGTGGTGCCGGCTTCCTTGATCGAGGTTTCGCCTGGCTGATAGGGGAAGCGCAGCAGCTTGTCCGAATCGGCCACATACAGGTCGCTGCCCACCAGTGTCATGCCGAACGGCGAGTTCAGGTTCTCCAGGAACACCGTGCGGGTTTCGGCTATGCCGTCGTGGTCGGCGTCCCGCAGCAGGGTGATGCGGTTGGGGCTCGGCACGGCGGCCCCGGCGCGGCCCATGACTTTCTCCATCACCCAGCCACGAATACCCTTGGAATCGTCCGGCTTGGGTGGCGCATTGGTTTCTGCCACCAGCACATCGCCATTGGGCAGCACATACAGCCAGCGCGGATGGTCCAGGCCTTCGGCAAACGCCGCTACTTGAGTGCCTGCCGCCGCCGTTGGCTTGGTGCCTTCGGGCCAGCCGATGGCCGGGGCGATATTCACCGTGGGGATCAGGGTTTTATTCGGTTCCGGCAGTTTGGGCGAGGGCCCGGTGCCGTCGGACACTTGCAGGGTAGAGCTTTCGCCGCAGGCGGCGAGGGTGCCGGCGAGCATGATCAGTAGGGCAAGTCGGGTCTTGTGCATGGTTTTCTCCTTAATACCTGTAGCGGTAGAGGCACGCAGCGGCCCGATGGTTCACGCGCATGTCCGGCTTTAATTGACGCTCCACCCCCAACCCACTAACCTTCGCGGCTTGTTTCAGGTGCTCTGTGGCGTACGCGCCGACTGAGTGAAACAGGGAAGCCGGTGAGTGAGCGCATTTTTCTACAGTGCTGCCACGATCCCGGCGCTGCCCCCGCAACGGTAAATGAGTCAAGACGGTGCCTTAAGCCACTGTATCGCCCGCGATATGGGAAGGCGCACCTTCGGCATCCAATGCCACTCATGAGCCCGGAGACCGGCCTGATCCATCCAACAGCATCACGGTGGGCGATGCTTGGCTGTCTGTATGTGTCTTTTTCCTGCCCGCCGTTTTTGTCCAGCCCCAACGGAGAGCTGCCATGACTGAATCCCCCGATCGTGACGAACGCCACCTGGCGCGCATGCTGCGCAAAAAAGCCGTGATTGACGAGCGCATTGCCAATTCACCGAACGAGTGCGGGTTGCTGCTGGTGCTTACCGGCAATGGCAAAGGCAAGAGCAGCTCGGCCTTTGGCATGCTCGCCCGGGCCATGGGCCACGGCATGCAGTGTGGCGTGGTGCAGTTCATCAAGGGCCGCAACAGCACTGGCGAAGAACTGTTCTTCCGCCGTTTCCCCGAGCAGGTGCGCTTCCACGTGATGGGCGAAGGTTTTACCTGGGAAACCCAGGACCGCGCCCGCGACATCGTGGCCGCCGAAGCCGCCTGGGCGGTCTCCCGGGAAATGCTGCAGAACCCGGCCATCGGCCTGGTGGTGCTGGATGAACTGAACATCGCCCTCAAGCACGGCTACCTCGACCTGGACCAGGTACTCAGCGACCTGCAGGCCCGCCCGCCGATGCAACACGTGCTGGTCACCGGCCGTGGCGCGAAACCCGAATTGATCGAAATGGCCGACACCGTAACTGAAATGGGCATGCTCAAGCATGCGTTCCAGGCGGGTATCAAGGCGCAGAAAGGCATCGAACTTTGAATCAGCCCCGTCACTGTCCTGCTGTGCTGATCGCCGCACCGGCGTCCGGCCAGGGCAAAACCACCGTCACCGCCGCGCTCGCCCGTTTGCACCGCAACCTGGGGCGCAAGGTGCGAGTGTTCAAATGCGGCCCGGACTTTCTCGATCCGATGATTCACGAGCGCGCCAGTGGTGCGCCGGTCTATCAATTGGACATGTGGATGGTCGGCGAGCAGGAAAGTCGCCGATTGCTGTGGGAAGCGGCGGGGGAAGCCGACCTGATCCTGATCGAAGGCGTGATGGGCCTGTTCGACGGCACGCCGTCCAGCGCCGACCTGGCGCGGCATTTTGGCGTGCCGGTACTGGCGGTCATCGATGGCACGGCCATGGCTCAGACCTTCGGTGCCCTGGCATTGGGCCTGGCGCGTTACCAGCCGGACCTGCCGTTTGCCGGCGTACTGGCCAACCGCGTCGGCACATTGCGCCATGCGCAACTGCTTGAGGGCAGCCTGACCGAAGGCCTGCGCTGGTACGGCGCACTGTCCCGGGAAACCGGGATCGAATTGCCCAGCCGCCACCTTGGCCTGGTGCAGGCCAGCGAATTGAACGACCTCGACTTGCGCCTCGACGCCGCCGCCCAGGCCCTGGGCAGCAGCTGTGAGGTAGCGCTGCCACCGCCGGTGGAATTCGCTGCGCCCGAGGTAATCGAGGCCCAACCGTTGCTGGCCGGCGTGCGCATCGCCGTGGCCCGCGACGAAGCCTTCGCGTTTACCTACGGCGCCAGCCTCGACCTGTTGCGAGCGATGGGCGCCGAGCTGCGCTTCTTCTCGCCGATTCGTGACCGCGCATTGCCCGAAGCTGACAGCCTCTACCTGCCCGGCGGTTATCCGGAATTGCATCACCAGGCGCTGTCAGAAAATACCGCGATGCTCGACGCCATCCGCGCCCACCACGCTGCTGGCAAGCCACTGCTGGCCGAATGCGGCGGCATGCTCTATCTGCTGGACTCGCTCACTGATGTCGACGGCACCCGTGCCGAACTGGTCGGCCTGCTCCAGGGCGACGCCGTGATGCAAAAGCGTCTGGCGGCACTGGCCCTGCAAAACGTCGAACTGCCCGAAGGCCTCTTGCGCGGTCACACCTACCATCACTCGCTGACCAGCACCGAGTGGCAGCCGATTGCCCGGGGCCTGAGCCCGAATGGCGGGCGCGGTGCCGAGGCGGTTTATCGTCAGGGCCGGATGACGGCTTCCTACGTGCACTTTTATTTCCCGTCCAACCCGATGGCGGTGGCTGCCTTGTTTGCGCCAAGCCTTGAGACCGCCATCGCAGGCAAGCCCGCTCCCACAGTTGACCGAGTTGAAACGCAATCTACTGTGGGAGCGGGCTTGCCCGCGATGAGGCCATGACTGACAACGCCTTTCCGGAAGCCGACCGCGAAGCCGTCTACCGTGCCATCGCCGAACGCCGCGACATGCGGCACTTCAGCGGTGGCAGCGTGGCGCCGCAATTGCTCCATCGCCTGCTGCAAGCCGCGCACCAGGCGCCGAGCGTCGGCTTGATGCAGCCCTGGCGTTTTATCCGCATCAGCGACCGCAACCTGCGCGGCCATATCCAGCAGCTAGTGGAAGAAGAACGCGTACGCACCGCCGAGGCTCTCGGCCAGCGCTCCGACCAGTTCATGAAGCTCAAGGTCGAAGGCATCAACGACTGCGCCGAAGTGCTGGTGGCTGCCTTGATGGACGACCGCGAGCGGCATATCTTCGGGCGCCGCACCTTGCCGGAAATGGACATGGCATCGTTGTCCTGCGCGATTCAGAATCTATGGCTGGCGGCTCGTGTCGAAGGGCTGGGCATGGGCTGGGTCTCGCTGTTCGAGCCCCAGGCCCTGGCCGATCTGCTGGGCCTGCCGCCCGGTGCCAAGCCGTTGGCCGTGTTGTGCCTGGGCCCGGTGGCCGAGTTCTACCCGGCACCGATGTTGCAGCTCGAAGGCTGGACCGAACCACGGCCGCTGAGTGACATGTTGTACGAGAATGTTTGGGGAGTGAGTCAATGAGTGTGGCCTTGCTGAGTGTCGCTGCCGTGGCGCTGGATGCGCTGCTGGGCGAGCCCAGGCGCTGGCATCCGCTGGTGGCGTTCGGTAATTTTGCCGGGCGTATCGAGCAGCGTTTCAACTCCGGCGGCCGTGGCTGGCGCAGCCATGGCGTTACCGCCTGGGTGATTGCGGTGGTGCCGCTGACCCTGCTGGCCACGGCCCTCTCGTGGGCGCCTTACATCGGTTGGGTCCTGGAAATCCTCGCGCTGTATTGCGCCCTCGGCATGCGCAGCCTCGGCGAACACGTGCTGCCGGTGGCGCAAGCGTTACGCAGTGATGATCTGGACGAGGCCCGCAAGCGTGTCAGCTATCTGGTGAGCCGCCAGACCAGCGAGCTGGATCGCACCGAAGTCGCCCGTGCAGCCACCGAATCGGTGCTGGAAAACGGCAGCGACGCGGTATTTGCCGCCTTGTTCTGGTTTGTGGTCGCTGGCGTGCCCGGCGTGGTGCTCTATCGCCTGAGCAACACCCTGGATGCCATGTGGGGCTATCGCAATGAACGCTTTGAGCGTTTCGGCTGGGCCGCAGCAAAGATCGATGACGTGCTCAACTACATTCCGGCGCGCCTGGTGGCGTTGACCTACGCGCTGCTGGGCAAAACCCGCCTGGCTCTCAAATGCTGGCGCACCCAGGGCCCGACCTGGGACAGCCCCAACGCCGGCCCGGTGATGGCTGCGGGTGCCGGTGCCCTTGGCGTGGAGTTGGGCGGTGCAGCGATTTATCACGGTGAGCTGCACCAGCGCCCGCCACTGGGCGAAGGCCCGCCGGCGGATGCGGATTCCATCGAGCGTGGCTGGCAACTGGTGCAACGCGGCGTGTGGCTGTGGTTGCTGATCCTGTGTGTGGGGGCTGAGTTTTATGCTTGAGCACGGTGGCCGCTTGCGCAAGGCGGCGATGCAGTACGGCATTCCAGAAGCAGAATGGCTGGACCTGTCCAGCGGCCTGGCGCCATGGCCGTTTCCGATTCCGGAAATCCCGCTGCGGGCCTGGGCGCGCCTGCCTGAAAACGACGACGGCCTGGAGCAGGCTGCCTGTGAATATTACGGCACGCCCCATGTATTGCCGGTGGCCGGCTCCCAGGCCGCGATCCAGTTATTGCCGCGCCTGCGCCGGGCCGGCAAGGTCGGTGTGCTGTCGCCGTGTTACGCCGAACACGCTGAAGCCTGGCGTCGCGCCGGCTACATCGTGCGCGAAGTGCTGGAGCAGGAAGTCGACTTCTTCCTCGACAGCCTCGACGTGCTGGTGGTGGTCAACCCCAACAACCCCACCGGCCTGAGCCTGACGCCGCAACGCCTGCTGGACTGGCATGCTCGCCTGGCCCAACGCGGCGGCTGGCTGGTGGTGGATGAAGCCTTCATGGACATCACCCCGCAACTGAGCCTGGCGGGCCAGGCCCATCAAGTCGGCCTGATCGTGCTGCGCTCGTTCGGCAAATTCTTCGGCCTGGCCGGAGTGCGGCTGGGGTTCGTGCTGGCCGAGCGCAAGCTGCTCAAGCTGCTCGCCGAACAGGTGGGGCCGTGGGCCGTCAGCGGGCCGACGCGGGTGCTTGGGCAAGTATGCCTGCGCGATACCGCCGGCCATGCGCAACAGCGGCTGCGTTGCGAATCGGCCAGCCAGCGCCTGTTTGATGTGCTTGAACGCCACGACTTGCGGCCCCAGGGCGGCTGCGCGTTGTTCCAGTGGATGATCACGGACCGGGCTGAGCAGCTGCATGAATTCATGGCCCAGCGCGGCATTCTGCTGCGCTTGTTTGTCGACAACAGCAGCCTGCGTTTCGGCCTGCCGGATACCGAGGCCGACTGGTTGCGGCTGGAACAGGCACTGAAGGCCTACAAGGAAGCCTCATGAGTACCTTGATGGTGCAGGGCACCACCTCTGACGCCGGCAAAAGCACGCTGGTGACCGCACTCTGCCGCTGGCTGGTGCGCCAGGGCATCCCGGTGGTGCCCTTCAAGCCGCAGAACATGGCGCTCAACAGCGCCGTGACTGCCGAAGGCGGCGAGATCGGCCGGGCCCAGGCGGTGCAGGCCCAGGCCGCGAACCTGGCGCCCCATACCGACATGAACCCGGTATTGCTCAAGCCCAACAGTGACACGGGCTCCCAGGTGATTATCCATGGGCGCGCCGTGACCACCATGAATGCGGTGGCCTACCACGACTACAAAGCCATCGCGATGCAGGCGGTGCTTGCCTCCCACGCGCGCTTGAGTGCGGCGTATCCGGTGGTGATGGTCGAGGGTGCGGGTTCACCGGCCGAGATCAACCTGCGGGCGAATGATATTGCCAACATGGGCTTTGCCGAGGCGGTGGACTGCCCGGTACTGCTGATTGCCGACATCAATCGTGGCGGGGTGTTTGCGCACCTGGTGGGTACGCTGGAATTGTTGTCGCCGACCGAGCAGGCGCGGGTCAAAGGTTTCATCATCAACCGGTTTCGCGGGGATATTGCGCTGTTGCAGCCGGGGCTGGATTGGCTGGAAGCGCGCACGGGCAAGCCGGTGGTGGGGGTGTTGCCGTATGTGATGGATTTGCACCTGGAGGCCGAGGACGGCATCGACCAGCGCCAGATCGACAAGGCGGCGCAGGTGCTCAAGGTGGTGGTGCCGGTGTTGCCGCGGATCAGTAATCACACGGATTTTGATCCGTTGCGCTTGCACCCGCAGGTGGATTTGCAGTTTGTGGGGCCGGGGCAGGCTATTCCTGCGGCGGACCTGATTATTTTGCCGGGCTCGAAGAGTGTGCGCAGTGATTTGGCGTATTTGCGGACCAACGGGTGGGATACGGCGGTGGCGCGGCACTTGCGGTATGGCGGGAAGGTGCTGGGGATTTGTGGTGGGTTGCAGATGCTCGGCGAGCAGGTGCACGACCCGCTGGGGTTGGAAGGGCCTTGTGGTTCTAGCGCTGGGCTGGGGTTGTTGGCGTTCAGTACGACCCTGGAGGAGGAGAAGCAGCTGCGTAACGTGCGGGGGCGGTTGTTGCTGGAGGAGGCCGAGGTGAGTGGGTATGAGATCCACGCGGGTGTAACCAGTGGCGCTGGCTTGGTGCGGGCTGCGGTGCAGTTGGACGATGGGCGCCTGGATGGGGCTCAGAGTGAGGATGGGCAGATCCTTGGGACCTATTTGCATGGATTGTTTGAGGCTCCGGCGGCCTGTAGTGCTTTGTTGCGTTGGGCCGGGTTGGAAGATGTGCAAGAGGTGGATTATCACGGGTTGCGGGAGCGGGATATTGAGCGGTTGGCGGATCTGGTAGAGCGGCATTTGGATACTGGGTTACTGCGTTCGTTGTGTGGGGTTTGAGTTGTTTGTAATGGACCGTGTACATATCCGTTGCTGCGG